>JAKEEH010000344.1 GCA_022616725.1 Limisphaerales bacterium
ACCGCTCAAAGAAGTGCCGATATCTGGCCTCAGCTTCGCCGACTTCACGTTTTTGGACGCTGGCAATCGAGTTTTCGTGCTCGGCAGTGACTCTAGGTTATTCACATACGACTTGGCGACAGGGAATCGAGAGACAAAGTTACTTCAGCACCCAGCCCGCTACGACAATGCGCACTTGTCCGTGACGGGAGCGACAATTCTCGTCGACCACCGCGTGGGGCGTGACCGGGAAGTGTTGATGTGGGAACACGACGTTGGTATGTGGAAACAGATGGCTTTTTACCGAGATATTTCCTCGTTTGATACATTCGTCGTTTCGGCAAGGGGGGACACGTTTGTCGGATGCTTCACCGATGTAAAGTCGCCTCCGTGGACCTATCCGATCACCTTTCGGCACCCCCTAGCTGACGACCGTATCGTGATGGGACGTGGCACTCTATCGCCCATTACGAACATTGCAATTGCGCCGCACGGATGCTTTTTCCTGCTAGTCACGCGTGACGGTCAACTAACGTTTTGGGATGCCATTGCCAATTGCGCCGTCGTCCATACGGATCTTGGTTTGTCGCCGGTGCGTGCTGCGGTTTCGCCCGATGCGCGACACGTTACTGTACTTTTTTCCACCGGCGAGGTAAAGATTTCTAAGATTGAACAGTGGTTTTCTCAGGACCAAGTACCGGCCAAGTCGCTCTCGTCATTCGCTGCTGACCTGGGGAGTTCCAATCCAGCAGATGCCAATCGGGCCTTCTTCGCTTTCATCGGCGAACGTAAAGCGGCCATCAAAGTCCTATCGGACCATCTATCACGCATCTCGCCCGAAAAGCAGGATTGGAAAGAACTCGCCTCCCGATTGGCTAGCGATGATTTCGCAACACGGGAATCTGCCGAAGGCCTTCTGCGTGATGCGGGCGAATCCGCGCTCGATGAACTAAGGAAGCATCAACGCGAACACCCCTCAGCCGAGGCGCGCTGGCGACTGAACCGGATCACGGAAGCATTGACCGAGACGCCGCTTTCTCCGCGGATGAAGCGTGCGATCGCAATGCTACAGTCCATTGCTGGACCGGACGCATCCGCTTTGCTGCACAATCTTCAAGAACACCCGTCGCGCGCGATTCGCGTCGAGGCGACGCGAGCATTGGAATTGCTTGGTACCAGAATGCCAGTCCCGCAACGACCCGTTCATAGATAGTGATGCGTGTTCCCAAGTTTTGGACATCACCGATTCGTCTCGTAACTCGATTGGTGTGTACGGTCGGTGCGTTTTCACGTCGCAATCTCATCGGAGAATGACTAATGAAGCGCCATTTTCATCGGAGTCGTCATAACCGCGCCGGCACGCTATTGCAGGTCGAAGTGCTTGAACCCAGGTGAGTATTTGATTACCGCCCCCCAGCGATTTGATCTTGCCAGAACGGGCCAGTTTGTGGCAAGTTCCGCGTCAGCATGGACGCGAAGTACCTGGAACTGGAAGCCGAGAACGCCAGACTGCGGGCGGAAGTCGCCCAGTTGAAGGCGACGGTGGAGAGGCTGACGGCCGCGCTGGAGGCGGCCCAGCGGGCGGGCAAGCGGCAGGCAGCCCCCTTTCGCAAGTCGGACGGCCCGGCGCCCGTGCCCAACAAACCCGGTCGCAAAACAGGACGGCGGCACGGCTTTCACGCCCACCGCGCAGCCCCCGCGCCGCGCGAGATCGACGAGACCTACGAGGCGCCGTTGCCGGACTGCTGCCCGAAGTGCGGCGGCCGGCACATCGAAGAGACCCGGATCGCGAAACAGTATCAGACCGAGATCCCCCGTCGGCCGATCCATCGCGAGTTCACGATTCACCTGGGCGAGTGCCAGGACTGCGGTCAACACGTTCGGGGGCGGCATCCGCTGCAAACGTCCCACGCGCTGGGAGCCGCGGGGAGTCAACTCGGTCCCGACGCGCATGCCACGTTTGTGACGCTCAACAAGGGATTGGGGCTCTCGCACGGCAAGTGCCGGCAGTTTTTCCGGGACGTGTTCGGCATCCTCATCGCGCGGGCCACCAGCGTCCGCAGCCTGTCGCGCACGGCCCGGCGGGTCGAGCCGGCCTACGAGGACCTGCGTCTGGCCGTGCGCCGTTCGGACTGGGTCGTGCCGGATGAAACCGGCTGGCGCGTGGGGGGCCGGAACGCCTGGCTGCACGCCTTCGTCTCCCCCACTGCCACCTGCTACGAGATCGGGGACCGCAGCGCCGAGATCGCCCTGCGGCTGTTGGGGCGGGACTGGTCGGGGACGATGATTCACGACGGCTGGAGCGTGTACGGAGCCTTCCAGCGGGCCTGTCATCAGCAGTGCCTGGGACACCTGCAACGTCGCTGCCGGGAACTTCTGGACACGGCCGTGCGCGGCGCCGCACGGTTGCCGCAACGTATCCTGGCGCTCATCGACGAAGCCTTCGCGCTGCGTCGAGCGTGGCGCGGCCATCGCCTCAGTGGGGACGCCTTGGCCGAGGCCGGCCTGGGGCTGGCCTGCCAATTGGAACAAGTGGTTTCCGGTCGATTCACTCACGAGCCGAACCGCAAACTGGCCAAGCATGTTCTGGGACACGCCCTGAACTGGTTCTGGTTCCTGATCGATCCCACGATCGACGCCACCAACTGGCGTGCCGAGCAGGCGATCCGCCCGGCGGTCGTCAACCGCAAGGTGTGGGGTGGAAATCGCACGTGGATCGGCGCCGGCACGCAAGCGGTTCTTACCTCGCTCCTGGTCACACTCCAGCAACGAGGCTACGAAGCACTCACCTGGCTCTCCGCGGCACGCTGCGCGATGGTCCCGTTGCCATTGCCGCCGTAACCCGCACCCAACCGTAGCGACCACTCGAACGCCTCCTGCCGGCGACTCCTCCCCGCCACCGCGTCACCAGCGCGCCGGTCCCCCTGCGCCCCCCCATTGCACGTTCTCTCTGGGGGCGGTAATCAATTACCCCAGGTGTTTGTTGGCCATCGACACGTCCTGGGTGGGTGGTGCCACCGGAAACTTTGGCGATGCTGCCAAATGGAGTGACGGTGTGCCAACCGACGACCACAATGCGTTGATTAATACCCCAGCCGTAGTCGCCATCAATGTGACCGAGAATCACGAGGCCGAAGGGATGACAATTTCTGGAGGCTCGTCAGTTGGAATGGCACTAGGGGGCAAAATCGTTCAAATTGAGAAGCAATTGTTCATTGGGACGGCGCCAGGGGATTCCAGTGGTTTGTCACTGAGTAATGGCGAGATCGCCGTCCTCGGGCTCACTCTGGAGCCAATGATTCCGGAGGTGATCGTGAATGGCTTCGTCAATATCAACGACGATGACCCAACGGTCGAAACGGAGCTTAACGCCGACAGCATGGCCATCGGAGTAGCGGGACCCGGGGTGGTATCGATCAATGATGGCGCCAAGATGCACGCGGACAAGAATCTGGGAATCGGGTACATGGGTATGGGTACGGTCAATGTGCTTGCTGGGGGAATCCTAGTGTCGAACATGACTACCGTCGTCGGCGGTCACAACAGGGCCGATCCATTCGCCGCGCCGGACGTCTTGTTTGACAACCCTTCGGCCGAAGGTACGCTGTTCGTTTCCGGGCAGAATGCCGAGGCTCAATTGGGGATCCTTTTCGTCGGGGGAAATAACGGGGCCACTGGGCACGTAACGGTCGGAGGACAAGGAGTTGGCAAGGCGGATGTAGTGGCGATAGCTTGGGGATATGGGTCTGAGGGGCAAATTAACGTTGGCGTCGGCTCGGTGTTTGAATCCACAAATGACTTGGAAGTGGCGATTCGCGGGAACGGCGGTATTGGAACAAGCGGCATTGTGAAGGTCAGCACAAACGCTTATATCGGTCGCGGAATACTTGGCGGAGTTGATCCTGCCACTGGCTTGCCGCTCCCCGCTGCTAATGGGACTTTGGAGATTTCTGGCGGCGGCAAGTTTGAAGCGGTGAACGTAGGTCTTCTGCACTTTCTGAAAACCTAGCGGCATTATGTGGCAAGTTGGAGTAGGCGTTCGTAGAGGGAGCGGATTTTTGAGGAGAGGCGATGCGCGGCGGAGAGCGACGAATATTCGTTGTGCAGCGTCTGGCGGCGCA
>JAKEEH010000345.1 GCA_022616725.1 Limisphaerales bacterium
CGCATTTGCCCTTGGCACGCTCAGTTTCCAGCGAGCAGGATCGGGGGATTTGCGGTCCGGCGCGCCCACTTTGAAACGCTTGCGAAAATCTTCCTGCAACACATTTCCTGCCGCGTCTTTCCACGCCCGATCGATCTGCAAGGTATATTGCTTACCCTCCTCCAGCGCCGGGCCGATTTCTTCGAGAGGGCGCACACCCCGTTTGATGCGGCCCGGATCGATGAACAGCGTGAGGCGGCGCATCTCCCCGTCCCACAATTCTTCATCGATTTGCAGGAACGGCAGATCGACTTCTTTCCCGACGTCATCGCGCAAATGAATGTAATCGTAAATCCCGCCGCGGCTCATTGGGTTGGAAAAATAAACATAAAACTTCAGCAGATTCTCCGGCAGAACGTCGGTGGTTGGAAAGATCCGTTCGACAATAGTTGTGGATCGAGGGCTTGGACGCGGCGTTTCAAAGTTTGAAACTACCGGCGGCGTGGCCCCTTTCCTGGCGCGCGGCAATGCGGCGGGGCGAAAGACGGCGCGATATTTCTGACCCGGCTGAGGCGGGAAGCTCGAATCAAAGCGGAGAGCTGTTCCTGTCACCGTAAATGTGCCGAGCATTGCGGGGAGAAAAATGTCGGTGCTCAGATCTCCCTGCTCGCAATACACCGAAAACAGCGCCTGCCATTGTGAGGCGCTCCAATTGACGCGGCGCAAGTCGCGCAGGGTCGCCTGATCGAGTCCGTGCACCTCCGCGCGCACGCGATTGGTCTGTGGCGGCAATGAATTCCAGCGGATCTCAAATGGTTCGGCGCGTCCGCCCGCAGGCTGAAGCAGCAGGAACGCGGCGCAAAGCCAGAAAAGAGAATGGAGTTCCGGTTTGGGCCGGAACCCCATACCAACTTTCACCATCACGGCAAGGGCAGCGACTCGAGATTGAGCGCTCCGCTTTCATTGCGCCGTAGCACGACCGCATGCTGCGGATCAAAACGGTCCAGGTGATCGACCCCTTTCCAACTCTCGATCGTCTCGTAGGCCAAGCCCTTCTTCCCGCCGTCACGCACAGGATCGGTGATGCTTTCAGTTGTTTCGATCTGGTCGGTGCTGATCTTCATGATCCCCCGGCTGCTGTTCGCAAGGAGGAGGTAATCCTTGCCGTCCTTTTGATACACGATCATGTCGAGCGGGCGGTTGCGGTTTCCGAGTTCGGCGATCGTCTTGCCCTTGATCTTTGCGCCTGGTTTCAACTCTTTGATCGGGAACTGCACCAGCGGAGTGCACGTGTAGGCCGCCAGCAGGTGCGGTTCATTGCCGACGTTAAACGGAACGAAGGTGCGGACGGGTGAGCGTGTCTCAAATCGTCCGTGCGCGCCGTGATAAATCTCGACGCTGGTGCCATTGGCCACGGTCTTGAAGGGGAATGGGATCGCGCGCAACGTCGAAGCAAATTCCTCGTTCGATAATCCGGCCACAAGCAAGCGGTCTTCGAGAAATCCGATATCCGTGATGGATTCGCGGCGCGGGTTGCTTTGTCGATTGCCTTGCCCGACTACTCCGTCCACAGGCGCGTCGGGGAGTTCGGCGCGGGCGAATTTCACCGCGTCGAGGGAAACCACCTCCGGCGCGCCATCGCCCTTGACACGCACGAGCACAGGCGTTGCGTCCGGACCCCGCCCGCGGGAGACCGCGATATATGCGTTTCGCGAGATGGGGTTGACGACCATGTCGTCAATCAGGATTTGGTCCGCGCTCGTGCCCAGCAACGCCGCGATTTTCTGATTGATAGCTTCCACCTTGAGTGACTTTGCCGCCGTCTTCGATTCCGTGTCGCCGGCGGCGACGGCCACGATCGCCGCTGATTTGGTGTCAGCGATGAACAGAATCCCATCGGGACCAAAAGCGAGAGGTCCCATCGATTTGAATTCGGCTTTGCCGGATTTCATCCCGGCGGTCCAATCGACTGCCGCGGCAGCCTGTATTCCGACCAACAGAGCAA
Organism: Limisphaerales bacterium; assembly: GCA_022616725.1. Classification (GTDB taxonomy): domain Bacteria; phylum Verrucomicrobiota; class Verrucomicrobiia; order Limisphaerales; family JAKEEH01; genus JAKEEH01. The sequence continues at coordinate 1,985 of JAKEEH010000345.1, forward strand.
CGAATGGAAGAACGAAACGTGTTTTAGTTTTCATAGCTTGCAATAAGATGTGACCGCAACCGACCGTGCCGGTTACACCGTGAACGAAGCCCCGCCATGTCTCATTGATACACCCGCACCCAATCGATGTACATATATTGCGGAAAAACCGTGGTGCGGTTCGGGTAGCCTGGCCAGTTGCCGCCGACAGCGAGGTTGAGGATGATGAAAAAGGGGCGGTGAAATTCATCCATCGTTGGCCAGGCGCTCGTATCGACGCTCGTGCGGAAGAACTCGACGCCATCGAGTTTCCAAATCACTTCCAGGTTGCTCCATTCGATTTCGAAGACGTGGTAGTTCTGGTGAAAGAATTGCGGGTCGGGGAGTTCGCGTGGGCCGCTGCCGTACTGAGCGTGGCTGTTGTTGGCGTCCCAATGAAGGGTGCCGTAGATCGTGTCATCGCGGTTTTCGCCGCCGCCGATCATCTCCATAATGTCAATCTCGCCGCATTTTGGCCAGCCCACACTCGTGATGTTGTCGCCGAGCATCCAGAAGGCCGGCCAGATTCCCTGCCCATAGGGCAGACGGATGCGGGCCGCGACTTTGCCGTAAGTCCAGGAATGTTTTCCCTGGGTCTTGAGACGGGCGGATGTGTATTTATTTTTGTTCTTGACGGCTTTAATGACCAGCTCGCCATTCTGGATATAGGAATTTGCTGAGCTGCTCGTATAGGTCTGCAACTCGTTATTCCCCCAGCCGCCACCCCCAATGTCGTAGGTCCAGTTGTTGTTTGTGTCGATCGACGTGCCGTTGAACTCGTCGGCCCAGACGAGCGTCCACCCGGGACCTGGGGACCAGGTGTCAGCCGAACGCACTTCAAAGCCGCCGATAAGGACTGAGAGGATCGCCAGGGAAGCGAGAAGTCGATTCATAGCAATAGCTGTATCACGCCAACCCGGGAAGGGATAGCGCGAAAAAACTGTCGTTAAACCCATTCAGGGCTGGCGTATCGCGGTCAGGCAGGAAAGGCTCTCACAGGGCGTTGCGAGCATGTGGCAACAATTAGCCGAGAACGAATAGAGGCTGTCGCGAACTCACCGAGTCATAGGGCTCCCGGACCATTTGCCCTTGAACAAACTCTTCGGCTGC
>JAKEEH010000346.1 GCA_022616725.1 Limisphaerales bacterium
CCGGAACAGGCGGAGATGAGCGGCCTGGACATCGACACCCGCAGTGACATCTACAGCCTGGGCGTGCTTCTTTACGAACTGCTGACGGGCCGTCCACCATTTGACAGCAAGGCATTAATCGAGAAAGGCGTTGAAGAAGCCCGCCGCACGATCCGCGAGATCGAGCCGGCGCGGCCCTCGACGCGACTCAACACTCTGGGGAAAGATGAGTTGACGACCATCGCCCGGCAACGCGCCGCTGATGCGCCGAAGCTGGTGAGTTCAATACGCGGGGACCTGGACTGGATCGTGATGAAGTGCCTGGAAAAGGACCGCACCCGCCGCTACGAGACCGCCAACGGTTTGGCGATGGACGTAAAGCGCTTCTTGAACCAGGAACTGATCCTGGCCCGTCCGCCGAGCAGAATTTATCAGCTGCAAAAACTCGTCCGCCGCCATAAAGCCGCCTTCGCCGCCGCGGCCATGGTCGTTGCCGCATTGCTCGCAGGTCTTGCGGGCACCACGTGGTCCTTCCTTCGTGAACGCGCGGCTCGGTCAGAAGCCAACGCGCGACGCATCGACGCCGAACGAGCTCGTATCGCCGAAGGACACGAGCGCCAGCGCGCGCAAGCCGCGGTGACGCGCCTGGAGATCGATCGGGCGGAGATGCTTTTCGCCGCCGGACAATCGGCCGAAGCCCTGGCTTATTTAGCCCGAGTGTTGCGGCGCGAGCCGACAAATCGAGTGGCGGGCGAACGGATTATCAGCGCGCTTGCACACCGCAACTTTTGTGTGCCTCTCTTTCGGCTCGAACACAAAGGGACCGCGTCGGCCGCTGAGTTCAGCCCGGATGGACGTCGCGTTGTCACCGCTTCCAGCGACGGAACGGCGCGCATTTGGGACGGGCTTACTGGGAAGCCGCTGCTGGGACCATTCCAGCATGCGGACCAGGTCACCGCGGCGTGCTTTGGCCGGAATGGCGAGCGTCTTGTCACCGCGTCGTTGGATAAGACAGTGAAGATTTGGGACACGCATACGGGCAAGTTAATCTGTGAACCCCTCCGACATGAAACGGGAGTGTTATCCGCAGATTTCAGCCCGGACGGCCAACAGGTTGTGACTGGTTCAGCGGATGGTTCGGTGCGCATTTGGAATGTGGCGACGGCAGCGCCCCGCGGCCCGGCTGTGTCGCTCAATGGCGCGGTAAATTTTGTGGAATTCAGTCCGGACGGCAAACTGGCTTTGCTTGCTTCGCGGCAAGGCGGAACGGGCCGCCTCGTGAATGCGGCTGACGGCAAAGAGTTGGGTGCTTTCACTCAGGTTCGGAACCTCGACGCGAGCGCCACGCTGCCTTATCCCTCGTTCAGCGCCGACGGAACGCGAGTCGTCACGGTGCCAGGCGCGTTCGTCAATGTCATCTGGATTGCGTCTCCGCATACGAACCGAATGGTCGGGAGTCAGCATGCCAGTGCCATCCTTTGCGCGCGGTTCAGTCCCGACGGCCAGTACATCGCCACAACGTCGCTGGATACAACCGCCAGAATTTGGGTCGCAGGCACGAATGAGCCGATAGGAGAGGTAATGCGGCACGAAAACTACGTCAACTCCGTCGAGTTCAGCCCCGACGGGAGACAAGTCGTCACGAGTTCCAAGGACCACACGGCTCAAATCTGGGATGCGCGCACGGGATCCCCGGTCTGCGAACCACTGCGGCACGACGCAAATGTATTTTCAGCACAGTTCAGTTCCGATGGGCAGCGAATCTTGAGTTTGTGCGAAGGGGGAAGTGTGTGGGTCTGGGAGATCCGCTGCGGGCACCCTGTCGTTGCGTCCCTCCGACATCCGGACGGTCTGCGCCGGGCCGTATTCAGCCCGTTGGGCGATCGGCTGGCCACCACATGTGAGGACGGGCGTGTTCGCCTCTGGGATGCCATTCGCGCGGAATCGCTGGGCTCGCCATTACCAGGTTCTGGATATTGGGATCTCCAATTTGGCTCTGACGGACGCCTGCTCGCGGGAGCCAACAACCGCGGCGCAAACGTATGGGATACAATTGCCGGCAAGGTCGTCGGCGGGCCATTCTCGAACACCAATTCGGTGCAGATCGCCCGCTTTAGTCCCGACGGACAACTGGTCGTCACCGCCGGGTATCGACCGCAAGCCCGGGTTTGGCGTATCGCCAGCGGCAGTGTAGTGAGTGAACTACCCCATGATGACCTGGTAAGGTTCGCTCAATTCAGCCCCAATGGCCAATGGGTCATCACTGCCTCTGAGGATAAGACTGCGCGTCTCTGGGATTGGCGCACCAGCAAACCATTGACTGGACCGCTCGCGCATGAGGGGGCAGTCGTTTGGGCCGATGTCAGCGCCGACAGCAAACGCGCCGTCACCGTTTCGCGCGATCAGACGGCCCGCATTTGGGAGGCGCCCTCGGGCAAGTTGCTCCACAGCCTTTACCACGCCGAGGAACCATATCAGTTCAACTCCGTTCAATTCAGTCTTGATGGCCGTTTAATTGTCACTTCGGCAGGAAATGCAGCGCAGATTTGGGATGCGTTTACGGGCCAGCCCGTGACGGCTCCTCTCAAACACAACGGGCGAGTGGAATCCGTCCGGTTCAGCCCCGACGGCAAACGCGTCATCACAGCGTGCAACGACAGCAATGCGCGCGTTTGGGACGCCGCCAGCGGCCATTTGCTTGGTGAGCCGTTAAGGCATCGTACCCGCGTTTATTACGCGGAATTCAGTCCGGACGACCGGTGGGTCGTGACCGCTTCGACGGACGGCACCGCCCGGATTTGGGAAGTGCCGAGGTTGTCCTCTTCGGTGCCGCCGTGGCTGGCAGTTTGGGCCGAAGCAGTGGCCGGACAACGGCTGGACGAGCGCAGCGCGAACCAGCCAGTACCCTTCGACGAACTGCGCGATCTTCGTGAACGCCGGGAACGAGGTGCGGAATCCGATCAAGCCGCACATTGGGCGAGGTGGTTTTTCGCCCAAAACAGCGCCCGCGCGATCTCGCCCGCGTCTGCAATTGCCGTCGAGGAACTGGTGCAACGCCGCATTCAAGAAGGCACTTTGGAAAGCTTGCAACAGGCCGTCCGGTTATCGCCCACCAATGCGTTGGCGCGGGCACGACTTGCTTTTACCACATTAACCAACGACGCAGCGCCGAATGCCCGTCAGATGGCCAGTTCTGACTGGCAAAGCTTGCGCGCATCGCGCCTTGCCCCAGCAGACCCGGAGGTCCTGCTCGCCCGAGCGGAAGTTTGCGAACGGCTCGGCAGACTCAGCGAAGCGCTGGAGATAATGGAGCGAGCCGCTAATTTGAATGCAACCAACGCGCCTTTCTGGAATGGCTGGGGACTGCTGCTGGAGAAAACCAATCGCGTGGATGACGCATTGCAGGCGTATGCTAAAGCCGCCCAGTTATCTGCATCATTGCCGAGGGGTGGAACATTCCCTGCCGTCGCATGGAGGAATCGGTCGAGTCTGCTCAGGCGGCTGGGTCGGCTGCCTGAGGCCTCGGCGGATAACTTGAAAGCTCGCGGTCTCTCTGAACGCCAGCCCGATACACCACCGCATCTCATCGATCTCTCCCTTTACTACAACCGAGGACTCGATCGGCTCGGGCCTTTCCGCGATTATTCCGGCATCCCGACGGGGCGCGTTACCCTGGAAGGGATCGAATTTGACCTTCGGGGGCCAATTCAACTGAAGGGGGGAGGCGGCCTGCAAAGCATTCTCCTTCCCGAAAGTATGCCCGGAATCGTGATTCAACAAAAATGCCGCCGCCTCCATTTTCTCCACGTTGCAGCCAGTGCTGGAGCCGTGGATGGATTGACCATTGGCCGTTATCGGATGCGCTATGTTGATAGCCAGGAAGTCACGATGCCTATCATTTATGGACGTCACCTGCGCACCATGGGCACTGAATGGGACCCGAAGACCGAACTCGCTAGCGGAACAAGGGTGGGCTGGACCGGAACGACGCCGGACAATCATCCCATCCGGTTATTCATAACGGCGTGGGAGAATCCGCGCCCCGAGATTGCTGTCGAGAGCCTGGATTTCGTCTCGAGTGTAAGCGGCGTCATTCCCCACCTCTTCGCCATCACAGCGGAGCCATAACCAAGGTCATCACTTCGGCGAGTGTATCGAAACCAATTCAGACTCGCTCAACGCCGCAGCCCTGCTTTCTGAGCCGCTTCGTAATCTTGCGGTGTGTCGATATCGAGATCGAGCCCGGGATCGTCCATTTCGATTTTCAATCGCCGTTCTGGCGACGCTTCCAGGAACTCCCGAAGATTGGCCGCGTTCGTTTGACGAAGGCGCTCGAAGGCTGATCGGAGCAACGCGACCGGGTGCCGAGGCCGGTTCGAGCGAGCGGGCTGACAAATTGCGTCGGGCGATGCCAAGGCGGCCTCGAGCAATCGCTCCAAGGTCGTGAGTTGGAGGTGTGGTTGATCGCCCAGAGCCACGATCCAGTGAGTGACATCGCAGTTCCAATGTGGCCACCGGGCAGCAGAAAGGATCGAGCTAAACATCCCTTGGTCAGGCGCGGGGTTCACAATTCGCGCCGGGGCGATCTGCGGGTGCGCAGCCAACTCCGATTCCAACGCGGAATGATCCGGGGCAACGACGACCGCAATCTGCGAGGCGCCGACTTTGCTCCATTGAGTCAGCAAATGGCCGAGGATCGAAGTGTTCCCCCAGGGCAACAGCAACTTTGGGCGGCC
>JAKEEH010000347.1 GCA_022616725.1 Limisphaerales bacterium
ATTTCGGATTTGCCGCACGCGACTGGATTGCCAGACACGGCTGCTGCCGACGGCAATTTGCTTCATGGTTTTGCCGCTGAGGACCGACTCGTCATCGCGTCTCCTGGAGATCGGCTTGACGTCTGCACCGCTTTTGATTAGCAGCCACGGTTCCTTGCCTGCTCCGCCGCGCATGCGCACAAGGGTCCATTCGCCCTTCAGTTTTTTTCCCTGGAGCCGGAAGTGGAGCTTGCCTTTAGCCAGGTCGTCCGCCGGTTCGCCACCCAGCGGTTCGTAGGCGCCGCGATCCCACAACATCACTGTGCCGGCGCCGTAGTTGCCCTCCGGGATTGTGCCTTCAAAGCCGCCGTACTCGAGCGGATGATCCTCGACGTGCATCGCGAGGCTTTTCCCGCCTTTCTTTGTGGGAATCCCTTTCGGGACGGCCCACGACTTCAAGACGCCATCCACCTCGAGCCGAAAATCGTAATGCAAACGCGTCGCAGCGTGCTTCTGAATGACATAGCTGAGCGCGCGCGGCTTTCGCCGTTTTACCACGCCTTTAGGCTCCGGCGTGACAGCAAAATCTCGTTTGCGCTGGTATTTGGCGAGGCTCATCGCGACTTTTTCCGGGTGGCTTTGAGCCCGACAGCTTTGGCCGATCCGGCCGGCTCGACGGGCAAGTGACGGTTCGGCGCCCTTGCTAACATGCCAATATACGATAGCGCCGTTGGCGCAAATCGCCATGGGGTGCTCAATTGAGCAGCCGAGCCAGGCCAGGTTGGCGGCGATGGCCCTATTCGAAGAGGAGTTCGCCGAATTTTTCCGGCGAGTGAAAACCGGGCGTCAACGTCGGGCTCCATGCCAAAAACGCATTGTGGGCGCGGTCGCACCGGTAGAGGTTCAGGCGCCAGCGCGTTCCCGCAGCCGGTTTGGTGACGGCGAGGGATTTGAGCGGAATGCGCATCTCACAGGTCCAGCGTTTTTCGGCGACTGTGGTTTTGGATTCGAAGCCGCTGCTCCAGTCGAAGTCGCGTTCGGGGAGTTTCAGAATGAGGTCCAGTTTTTCGTTGGTGGGCGCGACTTCAAACTCTGTGTAATGCTTGATGTTGCTGCTGTCGCTGCCGATCAAGGCTTCAACCACGTCGCGGTCCCACAAACCGAGGCGTTCCTTCTCTTGGGGTGGGTCAAATGTAGTCAGTTTTGTATAAGGGCAATCGTATCCGAGATAGAGCCATTCGTCCGACCACAACAGCCGGACAGAGGTTGCGACCTCCGGGCGAGCCGCATAGGACCGTGACTCATACTCGATGTACACTGGCTCGGCTTCGGCCCAAACGGCCTCGGAAAGCTGGCCGTCAATTCGGGCGGGAGTCAGATCGGTATTGATGCGCCGCACCCTGGCCACCGGTAGCGGCAACGAGCGGGCGAGCAGTCTTCGAGCGTTATCAAAGTAAATCTTGCGCAACACTTCGGGCGGCAGACCGATGCCGCTGATCTTCCAATTCCCCTGGATTGGAGTCATATGCTCGAAGTCCCGATCATTGGTCTCCAGCCAGCGCCAGTGTTTGGCATAAAACGTCTCGGCGTCGGCGTCGGTCGGAGCTGGACCGCTGCCGCCGGAACCGAGCGTGAGCCGGTTGTAAACCTGGAAGTCCGTCGCGAAGAAGATGCGATCCTGATGTTTGACGAACAACCGGCGGACGTTTTCCGGGAGATGACGCCCGATTTCCGGGATGCGCGCGGCGAGATCCGCGTTCATGTTCGGGTATCGGTCGAGCATTTTGTCAACCCAGTCAATTTCTTCAGCGTTGTTCGCGAAGTGAACACAAACGAAGGTCGTTTTCGGATGGCGTTCGATGACGCGGTTGAGCGCTTCGAGCAACTCCATGCGCGGCGGATAAAGATTGGTGTCGCCGAACCACCAGTTTCGGTGGTCTTTTAACTCGGTCCAGCGCTCATTCGATTGATCATAAGGCAGCCAGAAGGCGCGCGGATCCGCGACGTGAATGGAGACGGGCATGTTGAGTTCGCCGCAGCGTTTCCAGACCGGGTCGAGCTTCGGATCGTCGATGCGAATAAGCTTGCCTGCGCCATCACGCAGATAAAGGCCGAGCCTTTTGTATTCCTTCAACCCGGCGGCGCCCAGCCGCCGCCCCTCTTCGACCTGCTTGATCGCGCGCTCCGAGAAATCCGGTTTGTCCCACCCTTTGTAATCCAGGTTCATGTAATGAAGAAATCGACCCGGGTACAACGAATCCGCTAAAGCTCGATTGCGTTCGAATTCTGACGGAGCGTTGTTGGTCCCCGGTGTTGTCATGCCGCCGCTGAGATTGACGCTGATTCCAAGCCCTACCGCATCCATGATTTTGATGGCGCGCGCCAGGTGCTGAGTCGTGCAACTGACATGCTGGTGCAGGTCGATGAGGCGGCGTTCGCGGCGCCATTGTTCAGGGAGTGTTCCCGCGCTGGCGCTAAGAAGCGCGCCTATGAGGACGGACATCGTCGCGATGGTGAATTGCATGGCTGACTGTGTCGGGAGGCAATCAGAGTGGGCAAGTCTGTTGCGGCCCGGAGGAGCGGGGGCGGAGCGGGGCACACACAAAGTGTTCATAATTCAGCTCACGTATTTTGGCTCAAA
>JAKEEH010000052.1 GCA_022616725.1 Limisphaerales bacterium
AAGCGTTGAAGCGTTGAAGCGTTTCACTGCTCCGTGTCTCCGTGTCTCTGTGGTAAGCGTTGCTGCTCAAAGTTTTTTGTAATAATTCGACGAGCGAGGAGCTTAGAACTATTGGAAAACGCGAATGAAGAAAGAGCGTCCGAACCTGGCCGAGAGTTTCCTGGCGTTGCTCCGCCCCATTCGGGGCGAACTAGAAGTCTTTTCACGGCGGCTGGTTTGGAATGAACAGGACGCGCCCGATGCCATTCAGAACGCGGTGCTCAATGCCTTCAAGGCGTTCGACCGTTACCACGAGAACACGAACTTTCGCGCCTGGATGTTCACGATTTTGACGCGGGAGGTCTTCAAGCTGAACAAGAAATTCGCCCGGCTGGCGCAGAGCGAGTTTCAGGTTGAGCCGGACGCGCTGGACGCGCTCCCAGCCTTGGAGCAGAGCGCGCAATTGACAGACTGGCTCAATTCTCCGGCGGCCCTGGCCGACGCGTTGGATCAACAGCTCCTCGCGGCCTTGAGGACGCTAACCGAAACGGAGCGAGCGGTGCTTTTGTTGCGCGGGATCGGCGAGTTTCGCTACCGCGAGATCGCCGGGTCGCTGGAAATTCCGATGGGCAGCGTGATGGGCCATCTCGCACGCGCCCGGAAAAAGATGCAGGACGCCCTTCTGAGCTCGCAACGGAGGTCAGTGCTATGAAGTGCAACGAAGCCCGCAATCTGGTGGTGGCCTACCTCGACTCGGAACTCGATGCCAAGACCGCGCAGGAGATTCAACTCCATCTGCAATCGTGTGCCGAATGCGCGGAACTTTTCGCGAGAGAGGAAAAATTCAACGAGCACATGTTCCGTGTCTTGCGAGCCGGTCAGTCCACTCCGGGGCTTTGGGAAAATGTGGAGTCACGATTGCGCCCGGGCCGCAATGCCGGCTGGCTTCTGCGCCACTGGAAGAGAGTGGCGCTTGGCGGGGTGAGCGCGCTCATCCTTGCCGGTATCGCGATATTCGTCACGCCGCGTTTAGCCGGAAGCTCGCTGGACTTGGCGCGGGCCGTCGCAAAGGACCACCGCGAATTCGTTGCGGGCGAGATGCGTTCCGAGTTCGTCGGGAGGGTGCCCAATGACATTGCCCAGGAGTTTGAGGGGCGACTGGACATCGGCGCGTTTTCAGCGCAGCCCGCCGCGGATGGCTTTCGCTACGAAGGCGCACGGCTTTGCCATCTGTCCGGCGTGCCGGTTGCCTGGACGCTGGGGCGGATTCAACAGACGCCGGTGTCGCTGGTCGTTTTCAAGCGAAGCGAGTTGGAGCATTTCCCGAAGGCGAAGGAACGGCTGGAGTCCGGCGAGCCGGTGGTATGCTCAAAAGCCGGGCGCTATCAGTTCGCAGTTCGCTATGTCAACGGCTACGTCGTCTGTCTCGTCGGCGATTTGAAACGAACGGAACTGGAGGCGCTACTGCAAACCGTCCGCCCGTCCGCAGGGTGACCGTTGCCGCTGACTCGCTGACAAGCTCAATGGAGGCCGATATGAAACACAGTGGTTCGAAAAGAAGTGCGGCGCTGGTTTGGGTGCGCCAACCCGGCCTAAGACGATCGGTTCACCTAGCGAACCTTGATTCAACGACCGCAAGAACGAGCCGGAATGGCGACGACAAGTCGGTAGTATGGATTCCCGCTGGCCGCTCGCGCGCCCATTGCACAGTCGGAGCAAGAGCAAGGTCGTCGGAGACGGAAAAAGAATAAACCCAACAAAATCTGCCAGACTAGATCATGGTCAAATCCGCGCTGCGCAATCCATACGCCGTTATCGTCCTTGCCCTGGCAATTCTGGTCGTCGGTATCACCGCGCTCACACGCCTGCCGACAGACATCCTGCCGACGTTCAAAACTCCGGCGGTGCAGATCCTCACGTTCTATCCGGGAATGCCTGCCGAAATCATGGAGAAGGATATCACGACGCGACTCGAACGGTGGACGGGTCAGGCCAATGGCATCGCACGACAGGAAGCGAAATCAATGGTGGGCGTTAGCGTGGTGAAGGATTTCTTCCGTGAAGACATCGATGCGAACACCGCCATGTCACAGGTCACGTCACTGGCGATGAGCGATCTCTATTACCTGCCGCCGGGGACAATCCCGCCAATGGTCATGCCGTTCGACCCGACGGCTTCGATTCCGCTCGCGCTGATCAGCGTGTCCAGTCCGACGTTTGACGAGACGAAACTTTACGACGTGGCCTACTTCGACCTGCGCAATCGTCTTCAGTCCATCACGGGCGTCATCGCCCCCGCCGTGTATGGCGGGAAGCTGCGGCGCATCCTGGCCTATGTGGACCACGAGAAAGCGCAGGCGCGCGGCCTCGCGCCGCTGGATGTGATCAACGCCATCCGCGAGAACAACGTGATGATTCCGACCGGCAACGCAAAATTCGGCGCGCTGGATTACCAGATTAACGCGAACGGCATGGTGCATGCCGTTGATGAACTGAACGACCTGCCGCTGAACATCGGCAACGGCCCGGCCACATTCATTCGCGACGTGGCTTCCGTCGAGGACTCCGCGCAAATTCAGCAAAACGTCGTGCGCGTTGACGGCAAGCGGCAGGTTTATATCCCCATTTATCGACAGCCGGGGGCGAACACGATTGCCGTGGTGGATGGCATCAAGGCGTTCATCAAACCTATCCTGGAACGTGTGAAGGGCGTGAATCTCGACGTGGTGATGGATCAGTCGGTTTATGTGCGCGAGGCGATTCGCAACCTGGCTTACGAAGCGGTACTTGGCGCCGGGCTGGCGGCGGCGCTGGTTCTGATTTTCCTCGGCAGTTATCGGCCGATGGTCATCGTGCTCATATCGTTGCCGCTCGCCTGCCTGGGCGCGTTCATCGGTCTCTACTTCACGCGCGAAACGATCAATGCGATGACCCTCGGTGGGCTGGCGCTGGCCGTCGGCCTGCTGATTGACCAGTCCATCGTCGTCATCGAAAACACGGAACGGCATTTGGCGATGGGCAAATCCCCGCTCGATGCGGCCCGCGACGGTGCAATGGAAGTGGCCAAACCGCTGCTCATCATCACGCTGACGCTCGGCGTGGTGTTCTTCCCGGTCGTGTTCATCACGGGCATCGGCAAGTTCCTGTTCACGCCGCTGGCCAAGACCGTCATCATGGCGCTGGCCACGAGCTACGTGCTTGCGCTCACGCTCGTTCCGGTCTGCGCGGCGAAGTTCCTTCGGCACAAGGTTGCGCAAATGCGCGCGGAAGACCGCGCGAAACTCCTGGCGGCGGAAAGTGGCCGTCATCCACACGCGAGCGCTTCGGATGAGAGCCGGTTTGAAGTTGAGGAAGGGAAGAACTGGTTTCACCGTTTGCGCAATCGCTACCAGAGTTGGCTGCGCAAGGCATTGGGCGCGCGCTGGCTCGTGCTGGGCGCGACTGCCGCGGTCTTCGCGCTCTCGCTCGTGCTCTTCAAGAATCTCGGAACGGAACTGTTCCCACAAACCGATGTCAGCCAGTTTACGGTGAAAGTCCGCGCGCCAACCGGCCTGCGCATCGAACGGACGGAGGACATCATTGCAGGTGTGGAGAAAGCCATTCAATCGGTCATCCCGGAGAAAGAGCGCAAAATCATCATCTCGAACATCGGCGTGCTGCTTGATTGGCCTGCTGCCTACACGCCGAACTCCGGTCCATCGGACGCCTTCATTCTCGTGCAACTCGCCGAGAAGCACAGCAAGTCCACTTTCGATTACGTGGACGAACTACGCGAAAAACTGCCGCGCGAGTTTCCCGGCATTGAGTTCAGCTTTGACACCGGTGGCATGATGACGGCGGCACTCAACTTCGGCCTGCCTTCGCCCATCAACATTCAAGTCGAGGGCAGAGACCTTCACGTCGCGCGCGGCATCGCCGACAAGATTGTTCACCACGCCCAGACCGTCCCCGGCGCGGTGGATGTGCGCATCCAGCAGCGCCTCGACGCGCCCATCATCAACGTGGACGTGGACCGCGTGAAAGCCGCGCAAGTCGGCCTGGCGCAGGAAAACGTCGTCAAGAACATCGTCACCGCGCTCAACAGTTCCATCAACTTCGCGCCGTCCTTCTGGATTGATGAAGTCACCGGCAATCACTACTTCATTGGCGCGCAGTATCGCGAGGAGAACATCAAGTCGCTCGAAACTGTGCTCGACATTCCCATCACCGGGCGGAAGCAGAGCACGCCGATCCCGCTGCGCAACCTGGCAAACTTCTCGCGCGGCACTGCGCCGCTCGAAGTCAATCACGTCAACATCACGCGCGTCACCGACATTTACGTCAACGTGCAAGGGCGCGATGTTGGCTCGGTCGCGGCCGATATCGAGAAATACATCCATCAAATCCAGAACGACCGCAGTGCCGTGCCCGAGGGCTACCGCATCGAAATGCGAGGCGAAGTGAAGTCCATGAAGGAATCCTTCCGGTCGCTGGGCTTCGGCTTCGTGCTGGCGGTCGTGCTGGTCTATCTGGTGATGGTCGTGCAATTCCGTTCGTTCCTTGACCCGTTTATTGTGATGTTCGCTGTCCCGCTCGGGCTCATCGGCGTGGCATTGATGCTCTGGCTCACCAGCACGTATCTCAGCATCCAATCAGCGATGGGTATCATCATGATGGTCGGCATCGTCGTCAGTTTCAGCGTGCTGATGGTGGACTTCGCCAATCGCCTGATGGAGGAAGCGCGCGAGCGCGGCGAACGCAAACCGCCGCGCGAGGCCATCATCGAAGCCGCCGGCATCCGCTTGCGCGCCATTGTTATGACGGGCCTTTCGGCGATTCTCGGTCTGACACCAATGGCCATCGCCGGCGGCGCGAACATACCGTTGGCCCGCGCCGTGGTGGGAGGCGTGTTGGCGGCGGTGGTGCTCGTGCTCTTTGTCGTGCCAGTGCTGTATTTGCTGTTCAAGCGGGAAAGCGACGGAAGAAGGGAGGCGAGCGCATGAGCAGACGAAACGAGTGCCGATGTGTGTGCGGAGTCGCGTTAAAGCTTCAGTCGAACGCGCAGCTTCTGTTCGATGGCGGCGAGCTCGCTCGTGATCAGAACGCCGAGCTTGCGCATGAGCTTGGCGATCGGGACGGAGTGGATTTGCTGCAAGCGAAACGCGCCTTCCCTCAGAAACGGTTTCGGGCACGGGTGCTCCCACTGATTGCCTCGCAGAGAGCGCGTGTGGGCCAGCACCGTGATGAGCGCCAGATCTTCGTCGGGGGGGCCAGTCCGTCAGCAGAAGACAAGGACGGGCTTTGGCCGCCAGGCCAAGGTCCACCACCCAGACCTCACCGCGCTGCGGGCGGGGCACTTTGTTCCTCCAGTTTGTCGAGTTCTTGGAAAGCGAGGTCAGCCGCCTGCGCCGCCCACTCTAGTTCCTCACGCTCTTCTTCCAGCTCAAACAGCCGACGGGCAATGGCGCGCCGCTCGGCGCGGTTCAACTTCGGCAGTTCATCAAGAATCTCAGTGGCACTCATGACACCAGAAACCTACACAGTTCCTACAGGCCCGGCAAGTGGGCGGGCTGGCTACCGGCCAGCCTTCGTAGCGTCGATTCCAGGGGCGCTGGAGATTCTCCTTCTGGCACTTCCTTTTGCGGCAGTGCTGCTAACCGGCTGCGGTCAGTCTGACGGCGCTTCCAAATCTGCGCCGCCGCCAAACGTGCAAACCGTGCGGGTCAGGCAGGGCGAAATCATTCGCACACTCACGTTGCCGGGAAATGTCCGCGCTTACCAGGAAGCCACGCTCTACGCAAAGATTGCCGGCTATTTGAAGTCTATCGCTGTGGACAAGGGCGATTGGGTCAAAGCCAATGACGTGCTCGCTGAAATCGAAGCGCCGGAAATGCTGGCCGACCTCGGCAAGGTTAAGGTCGAATTGGCGGTGGCCGAGGTGGACGCCAAGCGCGTTCAGCAAGCCGTCGCCAAAGCGCCCGACCTGGTGATGCCGCAGACCGCGGACACGGCCAGAGGCAAATACGAAATCGCCAAGGCCAATCTCGAACGCATTCAAACACTCCTCGGCTACTCGAAAATTGTCGCTCCGTTCGATGGTGTCATCACGCGCCGGTGGGTTGACCCTGGCGCATTCATTCCATCCGCCACGTCGGGCAGCGCCGCGAAGAACGCCGCCGTTGTCACGCTCATGGACTTCCGTCGCGCGCGGGTTGAAGTCGCCGTCCCGCAGTCGGACGCGTCGCTGGTGAAGACGGGGCTGCCTGTTCGGGTGTCTATCGAGGACCTGCCCGGGCGTACGTTCGAGGGTGAAGTTACCCGGTTCGCCTACGCGCTCGACGAATCAACAAAGACAATGATGACGGAAATCGAGATCCCGAATCCCGAACGGGCACTCCGCCCCGGCATGTATGCCAATTGCCACATTGCGCTGGAGAAGAAGACCGACGCGTTGCTGTTGCCGGCCGAAGCTCTCGTAACGGAAAAGAAGAAGAATTTTGTTTTTTGTTTTCGTGACGGCAAGGCCGCCAGAGTTCCGGTCAAAATCGGTTTCGATGACGGCGTTTCTGTCGAAATCCTGGAGGGTTTGAAGCCGAACGAATCCGTCATTGCAGCGGGCAAACAGGCCATCGCGGATGGCCAAAGCGTCAACGCCAGGGAGGTGAAGTGAGATTCGCGGTTTGCAATTTGCGGTTCACGATTTGCGGCGTCGTCGCCACGGCTGCGCTCTGGCCCAGCTTCGCTCAAGAAACCAATCCAGCGCCGCAGCGCATTGACTTGCCCACCGCACTGCGTCTGGCCGGAGCGCAGAATCTCGAGGTGGCATTGGCCCGCGAGCGGTTGGCGGAAGCCCGTGCCCAACACGAGAGCACGCGACTGCAATTCTTCCCGTGGCTTTCTCCCGGGATCGCCTATCGCCGTCACGACGGCAACACTCAATCCACGGAGGGCGACATCGTGGACGTGAACAAGCAGAGCTACGCGCCCGGCGCGGTCTTCGGCGTGCAACTCGACCTCGGTGAAGCCGTCTATCGGAATCTTGCGGCGCGCCAGCTTGCGCGAGCGGCAGATTTCGGCCTGGAGGAGCAGCGCCTGAAATCCGTCTTGAACGCTGCGCAAGGCTACTTCGATTTGGCGCTGGCTCAGGCGTCAGTCGAAATCGCCCGTGAGGCGGTCGCCATTGCCACAAACCACGAAACTCAGCTTGCCAGCGCCGTGGACGCGGGCATCGCGTTCAAGGGCGACTTGCTTCGCGTGCGCGTTCAGGTCGAGCAGAATCACCTAGCGTTGCGCCGCGCGATTGAACAAGAGCAAGTGGCCGGCTCGCGTCTGGCGCAAACGCTGCGACTCAACCCCGCCGTCCGGCTCGAAGCGAATGTGGGCGACCTCACCCCCCTTTCACTCATGGACACCAACCGCGCACTAGCTGACTTTGTGGCGCAGGCGCTCGTGAGCCATCCGTCCATCTCACAAAGCCGCGCGTTCACCGAAGCCGCTCGCGACGCCAAGAACGGTACGGTCTATGGCCCGATGATTCCGTCCGTCGGCGCACAGGCGTTCTTCGGCGGACTCGGCGGCGGCAGGAACGGTGACACCGGCAACTTCGGCGACCAGCAGGATTATTTCTTTGGCTTGAGTTGGCGTATCGGGCCAGGCGGATTGTTCGACACCGGACGCAAGCGCACCGCCCAAGCCCGCCTCAAATCCGCTCAACTTGCGGAAGCAAAGAACCGTGATGAACTCACGCGCATCGTCGCGGAAACCTATGCTGCGTTTCAGTCGGCACAAGACCGTTTGGCCGGCGCACGCCGAGCTTTGGCTGCCGCTGAGGAAGGACTCCGTTTGGCACAGGAGCGGAGAGAATTCGGCGTCGGCATCGTGCTCGAAAACATTCAAGCCGAACAAGACCTTACGCGCGGCCGCCAGGCCTACGCCAACGCTATCGCCGACTTCGACAAAGCCCAATTTACTCTCGCCACGGTGGCCGGACAACTCGCCACGCAGAAGTAGCTCGCTTCCTTAAAGGCTCTGACTGGTTATTCTTCGATGCGGAGGAGTTTTGCGGATGGTTGAGACACTTCCCCATTTTCGCGCGTGCCCATTTGCCCAGTTCACGTCATTGCCGCAGCCGGTTGATTCAGCTATCCTCTCGGGATGGGTGCACAATTTCCGCGAGCACGCCCGCGCCGGTTGCGCCGCAACGCCGCGCTCCGCGCGTTTGTCGCCGAGACGCGACTGAGTGCGCAACAGCTCGTGCTGCCGCTGTTTGTCAGGCCGGGGCGTAAGCAGCGGGTGGCGGTGCAGGCCATGCCGGGCGTGTTTCAGCTCTCGCCGGATGAATGCGTGCGTGAGGCGCAGCTCGCCTGGAAGATCGGTGTGCCGGCGGTCATTTTGTTCGGTATTCCTGAGAAGAAAGACGCCAGGGCCAGCGGCGCTTACGCAACGAACGGCATCGTGCAGCAAACGGTACGTTTGCTGAAGAAGGAGCTCCCCGAGCTGTTGGTCATCACGGATGTCTGCCTCTGCGAGTACATGGAGCACGGCCATTGCGGGATCGTGAGCCGCGATCGAGACGGCGGACGAATTCTCAACGATCCGACCTTGAAGCTGCTGGCAGCGACGGCTGCCAGCCACGCCGAGGCCGGCGCGGATATAGTGGCACCGAGCGATATGATGGATGGGCGGGTGCTGGCCATTCGCACAGAGCTGGACAAACGAGGTTTTGAGGAGATTCCCATCATGTCTTACGCGGCGAAGTTCGCTTCGGCGTTTTATGGACCATTTCGCGAGGCGGCGGAGTCCGCGCCGCAATTTGGGGATCGTCGCAGTTATCAAATGGATCCAGCCAATGCCGCGGAAGCGTTGCGCGAAGTGGCGCTCGACATCGAAGAGGGCGCGGACATCGTGATGGTCAAGCCCGCTCTCGCGTATCTGGACATCATCTCTCGGGTCAAAGCTCAATTCGGCTATCCGACAGCGGCCTATGCCGTGAGCGGCGAATACACGATGATCAAAGCTGCCTCAGCGAAGGGCTGGATCGATGAACGCGCGGTCACCATGGAAAGCTTGCTGGCGATGCGCCGGGCTGGTGCGGATATCATCATCACTTATGCTGCGCGCGATGTCGCGCGGTGGCTGAAGGAAGGTTGATGCACAAGCCAAGTCAGCCCCCTCCTTACGTCGGGGGTTACAGGTTTCGAGTCTGGTTGTTTGTTATTATTGCGCTGGGAGGGATCATTACGCTGTTCGAACGCTGCCGCACTTACCGGGAGCACAGCCAGGACCGCCACATCCTCGCCGCGGCCAAAAAGTATGGCGTCGATCCGGCTCTGGTGAAAGCCGTGGTCTGGCGCGAAAGCCGATTCGATCCGCGCGTGCGCGGTGACGCGGGCGAAATCGGCCTGATGCAGGTAGGCAAACTCGCCGCGGAAGAATGGGCGGAGGCTGAAAACAAAAAATTTTTTCGCCACGCCGAGCTTTACGACGCCGGGAAAAATACCGACGCGGGGACCTGGTATTTGCGGAAGATGCTGCGCAGGTATGCCCATACCGACCGCCCCGCCGCGTATGCGCTGGCGGATTACAACGCCGGGCGCAGCAACGTTCTGCGCTGGAACAAGGGCGCGGCCAGCACGAACAGCGCGGCGTTTCTTAAGCAAATGGATTACCCCGGAACCCGCGCCTACGTTGAAGCGATCCTCAAGCGCTGGGAAAAATATAAGCATACATTCCCCAAAACCACTTGAGCGTCGCAAGGACCGATTGTGATGGTTAAATTAAATCGTTGGATCGGTGAATGGTCGCGTTGAACTGATCTGGGGAACCCCTTTTTTTGGCCTATAAATGGCCTAGTTTTGGCCTAGTTTTTAGGATTGAGCATCATGGCGGCTGGCGGCAGAAGCTTGACTGGCTGCGCGCCAAGAATTGCGCCGTTTGGCACGACGGGTTCGCGGAAATGCCCGTTTTCTTTGGGGTTTTTGCGTGAGGCCCGCGAAAAGTGGTGCAGGAACGGTGCAGCTTTGGTTCCCGGTTCAGCAGACCAAGACCTCTTCACCGCAGAGACGCAGAGACGCTGAGGGGGACAGGGAAAGCAGGTGAGCAGGTGGGACAGTGAGTGGGTGAGTGTTCATAAGGCGCATTTGTGGAGTCTCGATTTGGCTGGGTTTTGGCTGGATTTTTCGGTCGGTCGTGATGTCGTTCATAGTCTTCTTTGGGGTCCGGCGGCCTTTTTCGTCCGCGGTCAGAGCCGGGTCGGAAAATTTCCAACATAAACATTATAGGGCATGATTTTTGGGCCAAAGTAGCGAGTCGGCTCTTGTCGGGTCTAGTCGCGACAAGAGCCGACAAGAGCCGACAAAACAGGGCTTGTGTAGTTTTTGTCGGATTGACTCGTTGTTGAACCGTTACATCGTTGAATCGTGATTTGTTGAATCGGTGGCTCGTCACGTCGTTTTTTCGTTGATCGGATCCCAAGCGGCGGATTTTGGCTCCGTCTGTCACTGTCATGCGGATGACATCATGTCAACAGAGTGACACTGGCACGCAAGATGTCTGACACATCTCCATTTCACACTGGAGTGTCAACCATTTATCCGCTTATGTTGGTCTCATGGTCCGATCAATAGCACAGCACAGTACCGGAGATGGGAATGAAGTGTACAATGTTCAGAACTGATAAACATTAAGGGCGTTGCGTGAGGTGGCCTCCTCGCGGTAAGGCGTTGTTGTTCGTTTAGAGTACGAAAGAGCAGCA
>JAKEEH010000348.1 GCA_022616725.1 Limisphaerales bacterium
CGTTGAATCGTGAAATCGCACCAGAAGTGAGCAGTGAAGATTGAAGAGGCGCATGGCGAATGAACATTGTAAATTGCAAATTTAAAATATTTAAAATTTCAAAGACGCCAGGAAAAATCGGAAGGGATCGTTGAAAACGCTGAATCGACGAAACTCGAAGGATTGATGGATGGAAAGCGCCCTACTTGGTTTTGGAGCGGGTGATGGCGGCATGAATCTGTTCAATAGAATTGGAAGCTTGGTTCCGGACTCCGGCGTCGGGATCGTCGAGAGCATTTGTGAGATAGGGGAGTGCAGGGGCGGCCTGTTCGCCAAAACGGAGCCAGAGAAAATGCCGCGGCCGAGCGAAAGCGCAAAGCCTCACTGTGTCCTCACCTCTATCTCGACAACGGAAGCGCCATGCCGAGCGCCATGAGCACAACGACTACCACCACAGCGATAATGCTTAAAATGGTGCTAATCATTCCGCAGATTCTTCCAGCGTTTGTCAATGAACGGCCACTTGAATCCATCGTTCCTGCATCCATTGATTTCAGATCGTTATTACCCATGACCCATGCAGGGACAGCGGTAAAGATGCCGCAAAGGACCAAACCGAGAATGCCAAGAACCAAAATGAGTGCGCCGCGATGTGGCTTCATACGCTGGTATTTTTGATGCCGCCTAACCCTGCTACTGAGCGTTGCATTGGATGCATAGTGTGGTTTTACGATGAAACGTCAATTGCGGCGTACAGGTCGGGAATACCGGCGCGCCTAATTCCTGTCAGGCATCAGCTACTTGCCCAAAAACTGCCGCATCTCGCGAAGGACTTCATCCTCTCGGTCCAATGGGAACTGGTGAGCGGCGTTAGTGAAGACGATGACCCGGCCGCTTGGAATCTCTCTGCGGAAATGTTCGATTTCCTGCTCGTGATACTTCCGTTGTGTTTTGAGAAACTCCAGGACGTTTTGTCGTTGTGGCTCGGGCAACATTTCAGCCCGGTCAACGTCTTTCTTGTAACCGATGGCGAAGAACGCAAGCGCTGGCGCTTTAATTTTGGCGTACTCGTGCGTTTCCGAATAAGTGCCTTCCACCATCGAGTATATTGTCCGGCCCCTCATGGCCATGGTCGTAACAGCTTGGTCCAGTGATGTCTATCTCGCGACGTTCGCGAGGGCGCGGCGCAGGGGTACGTCCGTTCGAGTGGCGGGAAAAGGATGATCCGGCGCGGTAGGGTTTTAATGGCGGAGGTAGCGGAAAGATTCGAAAAGCGGCAGAGGACAGCCGCACTCCACGACGCGGCGGCGCAGATCAGCGGCCTCTGAATTTCGGCCGCGATCATGGAGTGCGGCCGTCCTCTGCCGGTTTCAGATTCAGACATGCGTTAAAGCCGTAGTTGGTTGACAGTTGAGTCCTGCGCTTGCGCGCGAGGCATCTTCGGAGCAATGTCGTTCCGTGAAACCTTAGTAAAGCTTATGAAGAGAGCAGTTGGTTTTCTCCTTGCTGGAATGTCGTTTTCGTGCATTGCGGCTGAGAAGGCGTGGCCGGGAGAGCTGGCTCCGCCGCTGAATGTGGAGAAACTGTTGCAAGCCCCGGCAGGCACGGTGGCATCGTGGGAAGCTCTTAAAGGCAAGGTGGTGGTGCTTGAGTTCTGGGCGACGTGGTGTGGGCCGTGCATCGAAGCAGTGCCCCATTTGAACGAACTGGCGGATGAGTTCAAAGAACAGCCCGTGCAGTTCATCGCGATCACAGATGAAAAGGAGTCGGTCGTGCAGCCGTTCCTCAAACGCAAGGCGATGCGGGCCTGGGTGGCGCTGGACACCGATCGTTCGATGTTCAAGGGGTATGGTGTATCGGGCATCCCACACACGGTCGTGGTGGGAACGAATGGAGTCATCGCGGCGGTGACGCATCCGACATCACTTTCGGCGAGGGTGATCAAAAATGTGCTTGCGGGAGAATCCGCCGGGCTGCCGGCGCCGAGCCGAGAAGAAAAGCGAGTGGCCGCCGAAGCGAGCGAGACGCGAGTCGAGCCGCCAGTATTTCAGGTGCTGATCCGGCCCAGCAGCGGCGAAGACGCCGGCAGCAGTTCATCTGGTCCTGCGGGGACGAGTCCTGTCGGCAAAATGTATCGCGCTGAGACAAAGGGCGTGAGTGTGCTGAGCCTGGCACAATGGGCATATCAAACGACCGAGACACGACTGGTGACGAACGGGGCGCTGCCAGGCGGGACGTTCGACGTGCTCATCAATATTCCCTATGCCGTAGACGAACGGATTCCCGAGCTGTTGAAGGATGCGCTCGACATGACGTTTGGCCTGAGAGGCAGGAACGAAAAGCGCGAGCTGGATGTGTATGAGTTGACGGTAAAGGAGTCGAAGCTGGAGGAAACGGTATCGACGGGCGGTAGTTCGTCGAGTTGGGGGCCGGGCCGGATGAGCGCAGTGAACACGCCAATTTCCAGCCTGGCGCGAGCGCTGGAAAGTCAGTTACGAAAACCGGTCCTGGAAAAGACAGGGCTGACAAACCGCTACGATGTGCGATTGAAGTGGAAACAGGAGGGACGGGACGTTGTGCCAGAGGTTTTGGTGGACGCTGTTCGCGCTCAGCTCGGACTGGAGCTGAGCCCTGCCAAATGTCCAGTCGAAGTTGTCGTTTTGGAAATTGAAGAACCGAGGATCGACAAGTAGGCGGCGCCGTGGCGCCCACAAGGCTGGGCGGCAATTGCGGCTTGCTATCACAGCCATGTCGAAACTCTAGTCAGAGGTCAGTGGAATCGGTTATCACGGAGAGCGCGCGGCAAGTTTTGCTTGCCAGAATTTGCGTGCGGCGCGCCACGGTTCGAGGACTTCCGTCCGCCAGATTGACGATGCGCCGCAGGCGCACGGCGAGATTGCGGCTCTGTCCCTCGACCATTTCAATCCTGTTGGTTGCTGCGCTAAACTCCGGCCCCCGTTCGACAGCGCAGGTGTAAGTCTCGTCCGCCAAATCCAGCACGGCCCTTCCGTCGCAGACGAAGTGATCGTGCCACGCGGGAAATCCGAGCGGGCGATGCGGTTTCCCCTGGGAATCGAGGAGATGAATCCGGGCCGGCATCGGCTGGCTGGTCCTGTCGTCTATGATTGTGATTCGCGCTTTCACCGGCCGTTCCGGTGCAAAGCGCGCCAAAGAGCCGATCCGGGCGTTGCCGAGTTCGGACATCCGATACGAGAGGTTTGGCACCCGCGCTACCTCCCCTGGAAAAGCCATCAGTTTGCATCAGTTTTGTTGTTCTGGTTTTCTGGACACCGGCTGAATGCAACCTTGACTCGGTGCGTTGAACGTATTCTCGTCTGTTCAAATGCAAGCACCTCTATGAACTCATCGAATCTGGACGAATTGATTCAAAAGAAAATGCGATCGGAAGGCATCGCGGCGCCCACCATTCGAGCGTTTTTGCATGCGGTGCACTGCGTCATGGGCGGCGACCAGGGTTTGATGCCGGAATCCTTCATTACGCCCGCGGAGCAGTTGACGCGGCTGGAGGATTTGTCGTCCAGGGGCGATGAGACGCTGTTCAATCAACTGGCGGTGATCAAGCTGAATGGCGGACTGGGGACCGGGATGGGGCTTGACCGCGCCAAATCGCTTCTGCCGGTCAAAGGCGGTGACACGTTCCTGGACTTCATCGCGCGGCAGATTCTCGCGCTGCGCCGCCAGCGCAATTCGAAGCAGCCGGCGTTTTATTTGATGAACAGCTTCAGCACGCGCGCCGACACGCTGGAGTATCTGCGCAAATACCCGGACCTGAGCGATGATGGGATGCTGGATTTCCTGCAGAGCAAGGTGCCAAAGATCGACGCGACGACTTTCGCACCGGTTTCGTGGCCGGAAACCCCGGAACTCGAATGGTGCCCGCCGGGACACGGCGATTTGTATCCGTCGATGCTCGCCAGCGGCCTGGTGGACCGCCTGCTGGAGCGGGGCATCAAATACTTATTCGTGTCAAACTCGGACAACCTCGGCGCCACGGTGGATTTGGGCATTCTCAACCATTTCGCCGAAACGAATGTCTCGTTCATGATGGAGGTGACCGAACGCACGGCCGCCGATCGCAAAGGCGGACACCTCGCACGGCGCAAATCCGACGGACGGCTGGTGTTGCGCGAGTCGGCGCAATGCCCGAAACAGGACGAAGCGCAGTTCCAGGACATCGCACGCCACCGTTATTTCAACACAAACAATCTCTGGCTGCGGGTGGACCACTTGCGGGCGGAACTGGAGCGCAACGGCGGGCTCATTCCCCTGCCCCTCATTCGCAACGTCAAAAACGTTGACCCCCGCAAACCTGATTCGCCCAAAGTGCTGCAACTTGAGTCGGCGATGGGGGCGGCGATCGAGTCCTTTCAACGCACCAGCGCCCTGGTGGTGCCGCGCACACGTTTTTCGCCGGTGAAAACAACGAGCGACCTGCTCGCGCTGCGTTCGGATGCCTATACCGTCACCGCGGATCATCGCCTGGTTTTGGCGGAATCGCGCAAAGGCCAGCCGCCGAGCATCGAACTGGACAGCCCTTACAAGATGCTTCCGGAATTTGACGAGGCATTCGCCGAGGGAGTTCCATCGCTGATCGGATGCGATGCACTTAAAGTCACCGGCAAGCTTCGCTTCCTGCCTGGAATCCAATGCCGCGGTTCCGTCGAATTCCATAACGGGTCTGCCGAAATGCGCACCGTCCCGGCGAGAGCTTATCAGAACGAGCGCGTGGAATTTTGACACCGTCGTGACAAGAGCGTGCACGTCGCTGTAAGATCTCCTTTATTTTTGACGTGCTTTGCTGATTGACAAACGAAGCGCTTTTGGGTATACAACAACCCGACAGCTCGACGTATTTACAAGGCATGGCCCAGAGGCCGATGTGTGTGGGGTTGGCTTAGGTTGAGTCATGAAGGAAGCGCGAAGGAAGGGAAAAAGGGGGGGGAAAGCAAATGCGCCGCAGCATAACGGCGTCGTCATGCTTGTTGACGATGAGGCCGTGTGCGAATCGCTCCGGGCGATCGTGGCGAAGGCCAGTGGCGATCCAGCTTTACAGCAAGACCTGATGCAGGAATGCCTGTTTCGCCTGTGGAAGCTTGAAAACGAAGGGCCGGGGCAGACTAAAAGCTGGTATCTCCAGAACTGCCGTTTTCACGTTCAACATTATTTGGCATCCGGGCGAAGCGTTGACTCGTTCAAGCGCGCCCGCGCCGCCGACAACCGCATCACCATCGATCTCTGGGGCGATGTCCTGCCGCGCGAGGATTACCACACGAATGGCGAGTTGATCGAGCTGGTGTGCGCGAACGAAATGGTGGCGACGCTCTCCCGCCACCTCAAGCCGGTCGAGAAAGCCATCCTCGATGGCTTGGCCGAAGACAGGACGCTTCGGGAGGTGGCGGTCCAGCTCGATCTGTCCTACCCGACGGCATTGAAACACCGGCGCAGAATTGCGAATTTAGTTCTGAAGCTGGGACTGGCCGACCGCAGCCGAAGTGCGCTCACGGCATTGCCGGCCTTCGACGATGCGAAGCTTGCGCGTCCGATTCTGCCGCATCAAGGAGCCGTTCTGGTCTGTTGAACTGAATCCGCACTTCGGTGGCCGGGATTTCAAGGGGACGCCCGTCGTGTCGATCGCTTCGCCGGGCGGGCCGTTTCGGTCTCGGCCAGGAGATCGTATTTGATCCCGATGATTCGTTTGCCGGCGAACTGCCCCAGGGATCTTGGAAATTCCAGATACAACGAAAGGGGTTCCTGTAGAAAACCGATTTCCGCATGGTCCTTCCGTTGGCCCACGTTGTCCCGCTTGACAGTCATGACGCGGTGGGCCTTGACGGCTTTCATAAAGTCGCGGTCCTCCTCGGGTTTGGTCCACAAGGTGACCGCCCGCGGCCGGCCCGCGATGGCGACGACGTTTGCGAATCTGGCGGTCCCTGGACTCACTCCGCGGCAATATAACTCACCTGCGCGCTATTCACAGCGGCGAGAAAACTGGGGGTTAAAAAATGGTGCGCGCTGCAGGTTTCGAACCTGCGACCCCTACCGTGTGAAGGTAATGCTCTACCGCTGAGCTAAGCGCGCAAAAGCAGGGCAAAAGGTAATGCCAGAAGGACTGTTTGCACAGCGATTTCGTAAGTTTCTGCTAGAACCGCAAACATCGCCAATGTTTGTCGGGCGTTGAGCATTTTCGCATTTCCAAGGCATTTTCTTTTTTGTTGACC
>JAKEEH010000349.1 GCA_022616725.1 Limisphaerales bacterium
AATTACCCCAATTGCGAGTTCGCCTGGGTTAATGGTTTTATCTGGAATGGCGATCTCCGCGTAAGTTCTGCTCGAAGGTCGTCCCGCATGAACTCATCTGGTCCTTGCATACTTGTCGCCGACGATAATCAGGACGATATCGTCATGTTGCGGCGCGCCTTCGGTAAAATCGGGCTTGAGCCGCGGCTCTATTCCGTTTGCGACGGCGCGGAAGCCATCGATTATCTCGCTGGCAAGGGCCGCTTTGCAGACCGGCGCGAGTTCCCTCTGCCCGATTTGATGCTGCTGGATCTGAAGATGCCGCGCCGCGATGGCTTTGACGTTTTAACCTGGATCCGGACGCAGCCTGCATTTCGCGCGTTGCGGGTGATTGTTCTGACGGGTTACCCCGATAGCCACGCGATTGAGCAGGCATATGAACTGGGGGCGGCCTCGTTCCTGCAGAAGCCGGTTGATTTCGTCGAGTTTCCGCACTTGATCCAGTCTATGCAGCATTTCTGCATCAGCGCGCCTGCGGCCGTAGCGAGCGCTGTCTCCCCGTCGGCAGCGCGCGCGAACTAACGCTTCCACCAGCTTTTTGTCTGCCGATGCCCACCTTGCTGACGGTAGGTTTCTATCAATAACTGGCTTCGGGCCGCAGTGAGGGCCATAATAAATTCGTCGTAGGTGCCGAAGCGTTCCGCCGGGTTCTTCGCCATGGCGATCAGAATCGCGTCGCTGGTCGGCTGCGTGATCGCAGGATTGACGATGTTGGGCGGGGTGAGGGGCGTGTGGACGTGTCCGGCCACGACTTCTTCGATCGTCGCCGCCTCAAACGGCACATGGCCCGTCAGTGAATGATAGAGTGTGCCCCCAAGACTGTACATGTCGGAATGGAAGTCCTCACCGAGGCGCTGAATCTTTTCCGGCGCTACGTAATACGGCGTGCCCCAGACGGTCGATTCGTACTCGTTTTCCTCAGCGCTTCGAGCCAGCCCGAAATCGACCAGTTTCGGTTCGCCCTCGCCGTTGTAGAGGATATTGCCGGGCTTAATGTCGCGATGCAGGAGATTGTGCTTGAGGGCGGTGTCAAGGGCGGAGGCGACTTTGATGCCGACGTCGAGGACATCCAATTCGGACAACACTTGCTGCTGCTCAATCCGGCTGTCGAGGCTGCCGTTGTCGGCCAGTTCCATGACG
This sequence comes from Limisphaerales bacterium, assembly GCA_022616725.1. GTDB lineage: Bacteria > Verrucomicrobiota > Verrucomicrobiia > Limisphaerales > JAKEEH01 > JAKEEH01. The sequence continues at coordinate 1,180 of JAKEEH010000349.1, forward strand.
AGATAGGGCACGCCCTCGAATTCATCGAAGGTGTAGATGTGAATTATGTTCGTGTGATTGAGCGCCGCGCCCGCGCGCGCCTCGCGGTAGAAGCTTTCCAGCACATGCTGGTCGGCGGCCATTTCGCGCTTAAGGAGCTTGACCGCGACGTCGCGTTCGAGCGTCAGATCGTGCGAGCGATACACCGTGCCCATGCCGCCGGAGGCGATGACTTCGCGCAATTCGAACTGCCGAATGCGGAACGGCACAATGACCGGGTGCCCGCATTTGCTGCACGCCACCGGTTCCAGAGGCGGTAATTCGCTCGCTATCCAGTTCTTGGCTTTGCAACCGCCGCAGGTGGCGAGCCGTAACGGCTTTCGACTCGGGGACGATTCGGACACTGCCAAAACATAGCAGGTGTTCAACAGCCGACAAGTGGCGGGGAGCGGATATTCTGAAAAAACTCACCGGTTTTCGCCAATAAAGCGCCCGTTTCGATGCTTTCGCTTCCTGACAGCGGCAGCTAGCTTGAACCGTTAGATGCAGCAACGCGCCTTCAACCAACCCTGGCTGAAATGGGCCCTGTATATCGGCCTGTGGACGCTCATTGGCCTGGCTTTCGCCGGACAGGCCTACCTTGCGCGCGCCGAGACCGGCAGCCCGATCACGTGGAGATTCGCGGTCGGGCGGAACCTGATCGATTGGTACATCCTGGCGCTGCTTTCGGTCCCTGCCTTGTTGCTGGCCGGGCACATCCCCATCGAGCGCGCCGATTGGAAACGGCGGCTGACGATCCACATCGCGGCCAGCATCGTCTTTTCGCTGTCGTGGATGATGATCCGGGCCTTTGTCGTAACGAAACTGGAGTTGACGGAAGGCGCGGCGCCGGTCGATTTCTCCACGGCGTTTACGCACGCGCTCGTCGCCACGTTCTTCTTCAACATTCTGATCTACTGGGTCGTGATCAGCGTCAGTCACACCCTGCGATTTTACCGGCGCGACCGCGAACGCGAATTGCGCACGGCGGAACTGGAGGCGCGGCTGACGCAGGCGCGCTTGATGGCTTTGCAAATGCAACTGAATCCCCACTTTTTGTTCAACACGCTGCACGCGATCTCCTCGCTCATGCACAAAAATGTGGACGCCGCCGATCGGATGCTCATCCGGCTGGGCGATTTGTTGCGCTACGCCCTGGAAAGCACCGACGCGCAGGAAGTGACGCTGCGGCAGGAGCTTGATTTTCTGGAGCGTTACATCGAAATCGAGCGAACGCGGTTCGGAGAACGCCTGAACGTCAATAAAGACATTGCTGCGGAAGCTCTCGATGTCCTGATGCCCAATTTGCTGTTGCAGCCTATCATTGAGAACGCGATTCAGCATGGAGTCGAACCTCACTCCCGCCCCGGGCGCATCGACCTTTCGGCGAGGCGCTTAGGTGAATCGCTGGAACTCGAAGTGCGCGACAACGGCAACGGCTTGCCCGCCGGAGCGGCGCCGGAAGAAGGCATCGGCCTGTCGAACTCACGCGCGCGCCTGCAACAGCTTTACGGCGCGGCTTCGCGCTTCGAACTGAAAAACGCCCCCGGGGGCGGGCTCGCGGTGACGATCAGGATTCCCTGGAGGACTGCGCTTGTGACTGGCGGCAGAACGTAAGGGAGCCGGTTCTGCGCCTGGCCAATGGTCTCGATCGGCGGAATTGAGATTTCACAGAACAAGAGGCCTTGCGGTTCACGCAAACTACGTTGGGACGATTCACCCAGTCAGTCGGCGCGACGCCGACCGACTGGAGCGACCGAGACGGTACCGAGACGGTCGCGCGCTCCCATGTCAACTGGCTAAGTCATGGCGTCGGCGCCGTTTCGGTTGTGGAGCCAGTCTCCAGACCCTTGGCCAGGGCGAGGTGCTCTTTCAGAACCCCCAGCGTCTTGGCCGCAAACACCTTCAACTCCGCGTCCTGCAACGTTTGAGACGCCTTTTCATAGAGTTGAATATCTTCCTGATGATGTTCGACGGCATGTTTTTGCACGACGCGTTCAAATTCGGCGCCCTTCAGCTTCGAAAGGCCGTCCAGCATCTCCTCGTGCTTCGCGGCGGTCTGCGTCGGCACGGTGAACCCCTTGCGCGACGCGATCTGCGTCAGTTCCTGGTTGGCCTTGGTGTGGTCCTTTACCAGCCGGTCGCCAAATTCCCGCAAGGGCTGGCTCGACGCTGCTTCACTGATCAGTTGCCCCATCCGCACCTCCATCATCCCCGATTGCGCGGCCGTTTCGACGAATTTTGCGTCGGCGGCGGCAAGTTGGCTCAAAGGTTCGCCCGTTTCGGTCACCCCCGCCACGCCTGCGGCGGCGCTTTCACCCGAACCCGAAGCCCCAACACTTTCATCCCGCTGGGCGCATCCCGCCAGGAGCGCCAGCGATGCCGTCACTATTATTAGTTTTTTCATGATATGTCCTTTCCTTTGTGCGCTTACAGTCGAGGCTAGGACATTCTGCCGCAATGGGGTGAGCACCGGGGACGCGAGCGCGGGCCTACCGACCCGCACCAGCATTATCCTCCTGCGAGGCGCCCGGCGAATAAGGACGGCAGACGTAAAACGCAACCCCGGTTGCTCGGGGCCGCCACCAGGGACATCACCAGCCGGCAGCAATCAGTGCGGCAGCCAACGCCAACGCAGCGGCGCGGATCATAGAATCGCTTGTAACCGGTCTCCCCGCCGCGCAACGCCGGGGGGAGGCCGTTTGGGAGGCTCGTCTAAGGCTTCTTGCCTTCTTGCTCCATGCCTTTGGTCGGGCCGGCCCCTTCCTTCAAGACGCAGCAGAATGCGTTTTTCGAGCCGCAGTTGCTGCAAACGTGAACCGCCTTCTGTGTTGCCATCTTTCCGTGGCCTTTCACCTCCGTCACGTGACCACAACCGGGGCAGGTATGCCGTTCCACTCCAACCGTATAACTCTGTCCCGGCTTGTTCTCCTTCACCACCTGGGTCACATGCACTGTTTTGCATTTCGGGCATGCCATCGCCACCGTGTCCCCCGGCTTCACCGCGGCAATATCCGCAGCGGTTTGGATCGGTTTTTTCGTCATCAGGTCGCTCGCGCCCCCTTTGCCTGTTTTCGCCTCCGCGCCCGGCGCGCTCGGCGCGTAGGCTATGGCCAGCAGGACCCCCAATGCCATCCCGCAAGCGCTTACTCCAATTTTACTGATTTTCACTATCGTTCCTTTCTCTTTTTGTTGTTTGTTCCAGTTTCGCCGCGCCGATTCCTGTTCTTCGCGTCGAAACCACATTCGCCTGCCGCCGCAGCAATCGCTTTACAGTTTTTGCCGTACTCACAACAAAACTTGTTGTGCTACATGGGGATGCTTTTTGCTTGTCACTCCAGCTCGCCTCTCTCCGGCGACGCGAGGATCGGCCTTTTTCGGCCTCGTCATATTCATCGCTGCGTCGCTGCAGGGTGATTTGTCTTTGACGGTAATAGTCGTCAATAACCGGGGCCGCCCGGCTTCGGCCCTGATATTCTGGTGATTTCCCATGCGAGCATCCCCACAGGGCCAGTGCCGCTGTCGTTAGCAGCAGCACGAAAACATGCTTTTCTCGGGCTTTCATGTTGGCGTGTCTGGTTGATGCGCTCCTGAAGCAGCGCGCACTCCGGGGGCCGCTTCAGAAGCAGCATGTTCAACTTTTTATTCGCGGCAAACAGCATTTCTCTCGTGATCTTCTCACTGTACTTTGATTCGTGCTGTTACCGGGTTTTGTGCCAGCAAGGCGGAATTCGCTGGAGGTGCGCCGCACCACAGTTCTTCGGTCTTGAATAGTGCTGCTTGCGGCAGGTCCTTCGGCAACTCCACTGCGTCGCGTCGCAGTTCCTCCGCCGATGCCATCTCCGCGACCGTGCCCGGCGGATGCTTGTACCAACCGGGGTCTTCGTAAGACGTAATTCCCGCCCGCACCTTCAGGATCGTGAACATGCCTCCCATCGTGATATAGCCAAATGGCCCTTCGCCGCCGACCATCGGGATGCTGTTGCGCGGATTCTTCATTCCCATCTCCCCCATGTCACCCATACCGTCCTGCCCCATAACCATGTAGCCGGGGATAAGCTGGCGAATCTTCTGGTTGAGTCCTTGCGTCTGGATCCCAACGAGGTTGCCGAACTCGTGTCCCATCTGATTCATCACGTGATGCGTCATGTGGCAGTGCAAGGCCCAGTCTCCCGGCTCATCGGCAACAAAATCGAAAGTCCGTGTGCTGCCGACTTGCGTCAGTGCGGTCGTTTCATGTTGCTGCGCGGAGTCGGGAATTTGTCCGCCATCCGTCTCGGTAATTCTGAATTGATATCCATGCAGGTGAATCGGGTGATGGCTCATCGCGCTCAGGTTCGACAGGCGAATGCGGACACGGTCGCCCAACTTTGCAACCAGCGGCGCTGTGCCCGGAAATGCCTTTGCGTTAAAAGTGAAAATGTTGAAGTCGGTCATCTCGTTTGGATCGGGGCGGCTCGCGCCCACTTCGATTTTCCACTCGCTCAACATGAACGCGAAGTCGCGGTCAGGACGGTGACCTTTGGGATTCCGCGGATGGATGATGAACAGACCCATCATGCCCATTGCCATCTGCGTCATCTCGTCATGATGCGAGTGATACATATGCGTGCCGTGCTGCCGCAGCGTGAACTCGTATCGAAACGTTTCGCCCGGCTGAATCGCCTTCTGGTTGAGCCCCGCAACGCCATCCATGCCATTCGGCAACAGGATCCCGTGCCAATGGACTGAAGTGGGGGCCGGCAGCCGGTTGGTCACGTAGATGCGCACACGATCTCCCTCTACGGCCTCAATGGTCGGACCGTGAACACTGCCGTTATACCCCCAACAATTCGCGACCAGACCGGGTGCAAACTCATGCCAGGAGACGGGCTCTGCGACGAGATGATAGACTTTCACTCCATCGACGATTTTCCACGGCAGCGTCGAACCATTCGGTGTGATAACCGGCGCGTAGTCCTTGCCGGCCTGTCCAGGCGGGTGGGCGGGGTTGGGATCGATCCGCTCCATCAGCGGTTTGTTTTTGTTCACCGCTGCGGTTGTTTCACGAGGCTTGTCCGCCTCGCGGGCTTTTACTTGCCCGTGCGCATCGAGAAGGGCTGCGCTGCCGGCAATCGTGGCCGCGCCCGCAACAAATTTCCGTCGTGTCATCATAATTGCGTCCCTAGTGTTTGTGGTGTTCATGAGAATCAGTTGGCTTTGCTTGCTGGGGCGATTGTGAAGAGCGGGTCTGCGCTGGCGGACTTATGGTGCCCCCCACCGCCCTTTCCAGGCGGGCGCGCGCGATCCAGTAATCCCGCAAAGCCTCGATCGTTTCACGCTCGGTTAGGGCCTCGCGTTCCTTGGCAGAAAGCAGGACGAAATTGCCGAGTTGCATCGCGTTGTATTGCAGCAGCGTCTCTCGCAGGATGCGCTGGCGTTGCGGAAGGAGCACCTTCTGGTAATACTCAACTACGTCACGGGCGGCGACGATGGCGTCACGCGCTTCGCGAACTTCAGAGCGGATGTTTACCGCCAATGCTTCGAAATTGCGCACCGCACGGCGATATTCGGATGCCAGGCGCGCAAGTTCCGGCTGCCCCTGATCGAACACGGGAATTTCCAGGCTGAGCGTCGGACCGATGACCCATGCATGGTCCAAATCGTGTTCGGCATCGACGCCTATATCCACCGCGGGCAGCCAGCGGACGCTCCTCTTGAGCTTCAACGCGCTCTGCACATTCGCCACTTCGTGGCGGGCGGCCGCAAGGTCGAATCGCTGTGACACCGCCAGCGTTTCAATATTCTCGATCGTCAACTCCCTTTCGGGTGGTGGCGGCAATTCGCTCTCGACCTGCCAGGCGGTCTGCGCCCCCCACAACCCAAGCAAACGATTGAGCCTCTCACGATCGCTTCGTAGTTGACTCTGCGCGCGTGCGAGATCGAGCCGCGACTGAGCGTACGCCGCTTGCTGGTTTTGCAATTCGAGGTCCGTGATGTTGCCGGCCTCATGTTGACGCTTTGCGATCTCGGCAGCGGCCTCGCTGACTTCGACGATGAGAGCCAGGCGATTGGTCAACTGCTGCCCCGCCTGGACGGTGTAGAACGCGGCCTGCGTTTCTTCGGTCAGGGTGAGCACCTGATGCGCGATGCGCAACTTCGTGGCTTCGACGTTCCGCGCCGCAGTCTTCTTTCGCGCCGGAAGCGTCAATAAACCGAGAAAATTTTGGACAAGCCCATATTCGGCGTTCACTACCTTCGGGCCGTGGTTGGGCAGCCGCCAGGAACCTTCAAACTGCGGGTTGCTAAGCCGCGATACTTGCGCCAACTCGGCCTGTGAAACCCCAATCTCCTCAAACTCCGCTTGCAACGAGCGGTTGTTCAGCAGCGCAACCGTAATAGCCGACTGCGCTGTCAGATTGCTCTGCAAGAGCGCGTCAACAGCTTTGTCGATCTCGCCGCGTTCGGCGTCATTCCGCATCCAGCGCACGTTATGACCCGTGCGTGCGGTCACCGTTCGTCCAATATCCTCAAAGGCGGCCGTGGGATTCGTGCTCGCGCATCCGGCCACGAACGCGACCGCCGCCCCCAGGATTGGCATCAGAGCCGCTTTCACTTCTTAATCTCCAGCTTCATTCCACATTTCGGGCATTCACCCGGCTTGTTCTGTTTCACCTCGGCATGATGCGGACACGTGTAAACTGCACCTTGGGCCGGAGTCTCCTTCTTCTGCGCCTGGCCGTGCTTGTGTTCCCCGGGTGGTTGATCGCTTTTGCCCGACGGCATATGCGGATGCTCCCCGTGATGTATTTCGGTCTGATTTGTTGAGACCGGAAGCACCAGTCCCTGCGAGCCGGCCATGAGCATTGGCGTCGCGATCGGTTCTGACGACTGCGGCGCCTGGGGATTTGCCGGATGCATTTCGGACAGCGGAGAAACCTTCTCGCTCACGCAACCTGCTAGCGCGAGCGCGCCAAAAAGAAACCACACCAGAGTTTTCATTACTGTTTCTTCATCTGTTGTTCGAGTTCGTGCAGGGCCGTTTCAAATTGTCTGGAGCTGTTCTTCATCACGAGCTCACTCCCCGTTTCGGCCGATGCTTTCAACTCAGTCAGCGCCTGATCGACCTTCGTCACTCCGCTTTGCACAGCCGGCTTGTGGTCCGGGTGAGCGAGTTCAATGAGCCTCTTCGTCAGGGCGCTAATCCTCTCCGCGTCAGACCGGACATCGGCGAATCTCTTCTCATTAATGCCGGCCTCCAGTCCGCGGTGATGTTCGTGGATTACTTTCCACACAGCTTCGAGCGTATCAGGGACCAGAGTCTGTTGTGCTCGCTCGCCCGCTCCTTCGTGTCTATGGCCATCGGGTGTAGCCGGCGGATGCATTGGCATTGGGTCGGACGCGCCGTGCTTATGTGCTTCCTGCGTTGTCGAAGGCGCTGTCCTGGAGCGAAACTCCGCATGGCGAATCTGTCCGCCGGCCTTGCCGATCCACGCGCCGGCGCTCAGCGCTGCTACGCTTGCCACGAGGGTGATGATAGTGAGAGGTGTGGCCGCTTTAGGAAATCTCTTCAGGCTGATGAGTGCGGCAACGCCCATGAGCGCCACGGCGTAAAACGCGTAGCCAAAACTCTCAGCTCGTTTCATGTGCTCGTCCAGCCAGTGTTGCCCGTGCATGTCACTGATTTGGCGCACGCGCTGATATGCGTTCTCCCCGTAATATTGGACGGGCCACTCAGATGCCGCACTGATTACGACGATGCCAAGCGTGATCGCCTGCGCCGATTTGCTTCGCGCCAGCAGCGCGGCGCCCAACCCGAGAATGCCTAATGCAAGCCCGTAGATTGGCAGCGGATTGAGCAGCACGTGAACATACTCCGGCGGTTGGCCGAACAACCCCGGGCCGGGAGGGTGCTCGTGCTTCTCATGCCCGCAAGCAGTTGCGACGCCTACAAGGGCGCTAATTACAATGGCCGTTAAAGTTTTCATCTGTAAATTTATGTTCAAAATGAGTGGAATACTCCTGTGGCCTAAGCACGGGATCGGTAAACCATCGAGTCAAACGGCGCACATCGGCGCGCCCGTTTGATTCAATTTAGCTGAGGGAGGGAGGAGCGAGGCTATGCAGCGCCACGCCAAGATACACCTCAGGCGTGGGACGCCGTTCAGCGCGAAACCCGTGGCGGATTTGTGAAATGTCACCACGAGATTCTCCGCTCACTGCTTCGTCGAACGCGAAAAAGTACAGAACAAAAAAACTCGGCTGCGGCGCCACGCAAGCTTGTTGCAGCACCGACATGTGCTTCAAAGTTGCGCAGAGAGTATCTGAATCAGGTTGACCATCGTCGTCGGGCGAACCGCCGTGGCATGGTGAAGGTGCTGCGTGGCAGCTCTGACGTTCCTGAGCCAGCCCAAGGTGCGAAGTCCCGAGAAAACAATGCGCGCTGCACCCCGCCAGCGCCGTGGTCCACACCACCAAGACCACCGCGGCGGTCACGCGCACCACTGGGTTCATTGTTCCACCCTTTTTCCCCACGCGTTAGTAATGTGTCGCATCAGCCTCCACTGTCAAGTGCCACACGGATGGCACACAATCGGTCACTCAACCGCAGATTACTGAAAGCTACAGGTCCGAGCAAAAAACTCAAAATCCCTGTTAGACGAGAAATCGCCCGGTGGGAACGCCGCCCCTCACTTATGGGGGGTATGCCTAATCGCTGGCGTACGCGGATAGTTCTACGTTTCTGCATAAAGAGCGGCTTCGCAAAACTGAACAGCAGCGCGGAAGGCGCGTCCGCGCCTGCCTCTCAATTGAGTTTTTTGTCTCTTTTAACTCTTTCACTTGTCAACGGCAGCGATCCGGTTTCGGCGGCATTGCCCGACTTAACGATCTGGAGCGGTTCGGTAAACCCGCAGGTCACGTACCGCACGTTTGCCAGCAGTGACTGCGAAGTAGTGGAAGGCTGCGCCACGCCGGGCACGCGGCGGCTGATCAATTTTACTTCGGAGATCCGGAACGTCGGCTCTGCCGATCTGGTGCTCGGCAGGCCTGAGGGAAACCCTTTGTTTGTTTGGGCCCCGTGCCATGGGCACTATCATTTTGAAGGCGTTGCCGAATATCGTTTGCTCGACGACAGCGGGAACGTCGTGGTGTTTGGACGCAAAATGGCGTTCTGCATCGAAGACACTTATCGTTGGCGCGCGACGGCCAGCGCGGCGAAGCGGTATTCGTGCGGGGGGACCCAGGGGCTTCAGCAGGGGTGGGCTGATGTTTATGACGCGGCGGTGCCGTGCCAGTGGGTCGATATCACGGGATTGCCGGGAGGGAATTATGTCCTGGAACTGGTAATTGACCCGGACAATCGAATCCTGGAAGACAGCGAAAGCAACAATATCACACGCGTGCCGGTGTCCTTCCCGTCGGACTGTTTGGCCCCGGCAAATGATGTGTTTGTCAACGCCCGCGTCGTGACTGGGGTTTCCGGGACAGCCGCCGGCCCAAATGTGTGCGCGACGAAGGAAGCTGGAGAACCGAATCACGCTGGCAATGCGGGTGGGCATTCGATCTGGTATCGCTGGACGGCCCCGCTCAGCGGCAGCGTCGTGATAGCAACCGTGGGCAGTGATTTCGACACGCTGCTTGGGGTTTATACGGGAAGCACTGTGGGTAGCCTGACGCTTGTAACCGCCAACGACGATATCGTGCCTGAAGTGACACTTCAGAGCCACGTCACTTTCAAAGCGACTGCCGGAACGACTTACCACGTCGCAGTGGATGGCTGGAACGGCGCGGTGGGAAACACTATTTTGACGGTCAATCCGCCGTTGAATGACGCCTTCGCCGATTGCCAGGCGATCAGCAGCCTGGCCGGGCAAGTGACGGGACATAACGTTGGCGCAACTAAGCAGACGGGAGAAACGGCGCATGCCGGGAATATCGGAGGCCATTCGGTCTGGTATTGCTGGACTGCGCCGACGAATGCGCTGATGACTTTTGACACGGTCGGGAGCAGTTTCGATACGCTCTTGGCCTTGTACACGGGCAGCAGTGTCGGCGCGCTAACCTTGATCACGAGCAATGACGACACAGATGGAGACCAGAGCCGCGTCACGTTCGGTGCGATTCGCGGGACGAATTACCGAATTGCAGTGGACGGCTTCGCTGGATCGACGGGGACGATTACGCTTTCGTGGGCAGTCGCGAGCCGCATTGCCATCAGGCGTTTGGGGACCAATGTCGTGGAACTGACGGTCCAGGGAGCGCCGGGAGAATATCAGCTTCATCGGACGACAAGCCTCACCAACTGGTCCACCCTGGCGACGTTCACGTTAAGTGGCGGCGAATATCGTTACACAAATCAAATATCCAGCGCTCAGCACATCTATTATCGGGCTGCCCGGATGCGCTAAGCAGTGGTTTCCAGATGTACAGCACCGACAGCGACCCGGTGCTTGCGAGGTTGTCCTTCGATTTTGGACCTTCAGCCCTGTTTTAACTCTTTTAACTGGCTGACCATTGAACAATCTTCCCTCCCAGAATGCCTTTTGTGGGAATCGAAATCGGCGGCACAAAACTGCAGCTCGTGGCCGGAACGCCCGGCCAAATCGATGAACGGTGTCGGCTCAACGTAGATGTCAACCGCGGCGCGGCGGGAATTCGGGCACAAATTGAAGCCGCCCTTCCCGCCCTGCTTAGCCGCTGGAATCCGCCCGCGATCGCCGTCGGTTTTGGCGGGCCGGTGGACTGGCACACAGGACGCATCAGCAGGTCTCACCAAATCGAAGGCTGGTCTGGCTTCGACCTCGGCACATGGCTGTCCAAGGCCGCCGGCCGTCCGGCCTATGTTGAAAATGACGCCAATGCAGCGTCGC
>JAKEEH010000350.1 GCA_022616725.1 Limisphaerales bacterium
GGGAGGGATTCCGGGCAAAGCTTTCCCCGGCTGCATGTCAGAGCAATCGAATCACCGTCCTTACGCGTTTATGGCGCTGGCTTTAGTCGTCGTGACGATGGCGGCTTACTGGCCGGTGCGCGGATTCGAGTTCAATAATTTCGACGATCCCGATTATGTCGCGCAGAACGAAACTGTGCAGCGCGGGCTGACCGCGGAAGGGGTTCGGTGGGCGTTTACGACGAATTTCATGGGGAATTGGCACCCGCTTACGTGGCTGTCGCACATGGTCGATTGCGAGTTGTTCGGGGTGAATCCCGGTGCCCATCATTTCATGAGCGCCATCATCCACGCGTTGAACACGGTGTTGCTGCTCTGGGTCTTGTATCGGCTTACGGGCAAGCTTGAACGGGGCGCGTTTGTGGCGGCGCTATTTGCGTTGCACCCGTTGCACGTCGAATCGGTCGCGTGGGTGGCGGAACGCAAAGACGTGTTGAGCGGGTTCTTCTGGTTGCTCACGATGTGGGCCTACGTCCGCTATGTGGAAGCGCGATCGGCCTGGCGCTATATCGTGATGTTGCTCGCGTTCGCCTGCGGGCTGCTGAGCAAGCCGATGGTTGTAACGCTGCCGTGCGTCCTTCTGCTGCTGGATTTCTGGCCGCTGCGCCGGGCGAAAGACTGGCGCGACGCGCTGAAACTCGTATTGGAAAAGCTTCCGCTGTTCGCGCTCACTGCCGCGTCGTGCGTAGTCACGTTTGTCGTGCAGAAGCAAGGGGGCGCCGTCGGGTCGTTCGAGAAGTTTCCGCTCCTGGCGCGGGTCGGCAACGCCTTCGTCGCTTACGCCGCTTACCTGGGCAAAACTATCCTGCCGGAAGGGCTGGCGCCATTCTATCCGCATCCCGGGGCTTGGCCCTCATGGCAGGTCGCCGGTTCGGTGGTGCTGCTGGTCGGGGTCACGGTTTTCGCTATCGCCATCGCGCGCAAAGCGCCCTACGTGACGGTCGGATGGCTGTGGTTTGTCGGCACGCTCGTTCCCGTGATTGGGATTGTTCAAGTAGGCGATCAAGCTTATGCGGATCGCTACACGTATGTGCCGCTCATCGGGTTGTCGATTGCGGTGGTGTGGGCGGTTGGGGACCTGGCTCTCCGCGCGCGCTGGCCTGTGATGGGGGTGCGGCTTGGAGGTATCGCTCTACTGTTGATCTACGCAGCGATGGCGACTGTGCAGGTTCGATACTGGCGCAACAGCGAGACACTGTTCCGCCACACGCTGCGCGTGACGGAAAAGAACTATGTCGCGAATTACAACCTTGGACAGGCGTTGTCGGTGCAGAATCGGATTCACGAGGCGGTGCCGTTCTATCATGCGACGCTCGAGATCAAGCCGGGTCACGAAGGCGCGCACAATAATTTGGGTCTGACACTGGCGCTACAGGGGCAATGGGAACAGGCAACAAACCACTATGCGGCGGCCCTGCGGACCGACCCGAAAAATGCGGATGTGCATTGCAACATGGGCATTGCGCAAGTGCGCCTGGGGGATATTTCGAACGCGATTCACCACCTTGAACTCACCGTCAACTTGCGTCCACAGCATGCGCTGGCTCATCGGTACCTGGCTGACGCTCTGGGCGCGGCCGGTCGCGTCGGCGAGGCCATGCAGCATTACAGGCAGACGTTGAAAATCGACCCGAAACAGTTTGAAGCGGCCAACAACCTCGCGTGGCAGCTCGCGACGAGCCCTGATGCCAGCCTGCGTGATGGAAAGGAAGCGGTGCGTCTTGCTGAAATTGCGTGCGAATTGACGGAGTATCGAGTCCCGCAAATGCTGGGCACGCTGGCGGCTGCCTGCGCGGAGGCAGGGGACTTTACGCGCGCGGTAGAGTATGCGCGGAAGGCGGAGTTGCTCGCGACTCAACAGCACAATGCGCAGTTGGCGGAAAGGAATCGGCAGTTGCGGCAGAAGTATGAAGCGCAACAGCCGCATCGGGAGGGGTGAACAAAGACTACTTTCGAGGACTGTTGACGCCCCTGTGTTTTAATGGTGTTTTTATCGGATGAATCGATTCGTCAGTTTGTTCCGTGGAGGCGCGATTCCGCTGCTGGCGATTTGCTCCCTCGCTTGCGACGGTTGGGCGCAGAAGGTGCCGGTGACGGAGCACACGCTTGGGAATGGGATGAGGTTGCTGCTGGTGGAGCGGCACGACGATCCGACCATAGCCGGCGGTTGGGTGGCGCACGTCGGCAGCGCCAACGAACGGCCCGGCATTACCGGCATGGCGCATTTGTTCGAGCACATGATGTTCAAAGGCACGCCGACGATCGGGACGAAGGATTACCAGAGGGACCTGGATGTCATCGCGGAGCAGGAAAAGGTGCGGCAACAGATGCGGGAGGAGGAAGCCTTGATGCGCCAGTTGTTTCGCGCGGGCAAACTGGATGACATCTCGAAGCCGGAGAACCGGACGGACCGTTACAAGGACCTCGAAAAGAAGTTCAACGAACTGATCACGAAACAACGCGATCTGCTGGTCAAGAATGAGTTTGATCGAATTTACACGACGGCGGGCGGCTCGGGCATGAACGCGTTCACGACCGCGGATCTGACGGGCTATTTCATCACCGTGCCGGCGAACAAACTCGAACTGTGGATGTGGATGGAGTCCGAGCGGCTGCTGCGGCCGGTGTTCCGGGAATTTTACGCCGAGCGGGACGTGGTGTTTGAGGAACGGCGCATGCGCACCGAATCGACGCCGCTGGGCAAGTTCGCCGAGAGCTTCGAGGCGATGATCTGGGATTCGCACCCTTACGGCTGGCCGACGCTGGGCTGGCCGTCGGACATTCCGGCGATCAGCAAAGCGCAGGCGGACGAGTTTTATGAAATGTATTACGCGCCGCAGAATCTGACTCTGATTCTCGTGGGCGACTTCCAGAGCGCATCGGCGACGAACCTGGCGCACCGATATTTCGGGCGCATTCCGCGGAGCAAAGTGGAGGCGCCGGAGGTAATTACGGCCGAAATCACCCAACCGGCGGAAAAACGGATGTATTGCGAAGCCGAAGCGAACCCACAGGTCGATATCGTGTGGCACACGGTGCCGGTGCGGCACAAGGATTCGTATGCGCTGAACATTCTTTCGCAGATCCTCTCGACGCGGACCGGGCGCTTGTACAAAGGCCTGGCGCTCGGCTCGAAGGTGGCGACGGACGTGTCGGCGTACCCCAGCCACCGGAAATGGGCCGGGACCTTCGGCATCAGCGGCGAGGCCAGCGAAAGCCGCACGCCGGAAGAGGTCGAGAAGGCGATTTACCAGGAATTGGAGCGGCTGAAAACCGAGGAGGTGCCGCCGGATGAACTGCAGAAAGTAAAGAATAATTTCGCAGCTTACGAGTACCGGCGGCTTACGTCGAACATGTCGATCCTCATGCAAATGATCTTCAATGATGGGCTTGGCGATTGGCGGGAGATCAATCAAGCGGGACCGAAGTATCAGTCTGTCACCGCAGGGGACGTGAAACGGGTGGCGAACACTTATTTTACAAAGGAGAACCGCAACGTCGCGATTTATACGCGGAAGAAGGCGACTGGTCCCACCGCGGAACCAACCCCGGAAAGCACGCAACGATGAAAAGAGATTCCCTGTTGATTTTAGGCTTAACCTGCGCGCTTGCTCATACCGCGCTTGGCAGCACGCCCGTGCCCATCCCGGATCGACCGGAAAAATTGAAATTTCCGCCGCTGGAATACGAGCCGCCGGTGCCGGCGGATTACCGGCTCGAATTGAAGTCCGGTCCGGTGGCCTACGTGGCGGCGGATCGCGAACTGCCGCTGGTGAACATTTCGATTTACATTCGGGGCGGTGATTACGTGGAGGCTGAAGGCAAAGAGAGCCTCGCCGAATTGACCGGCTATTTGTTGGCGCGCGGAGGCGCCGGGACGAATACGGCCGAAGAACTGGAAGAACGGCTGGCGTTTCTGGCCGCCAATCTCGGCTCCAATTTCGGCGACACGCAGGGCGGTGTGAGTCTGAATCTGCTGTCGAAAGATTTGGAGGAGGGCTTGCGCATCCTGCGCGCCGTGCTCACGCAGCCGCGCTTCCAGGAGGACAGGCTGGCGTTGCGGAAGAAACAGTTGCTCCAGGCGATGCGCCAGCGCAACGACGATTCGGCCAATATCGAAGCGCGGGAACGCGAATTCCTCGCCTACGGCGAGAAGTTCTGGGCCAACCGCTACCCGACCGAGGCGTCGGTCAATTCCATCACTCAAGAAGACCTGCGGAGTTACCATCGTACGTGGGTGCATCCGGCCAACTTCGTCGTGGCCGCGAGTGGAGATTTCGATCGCAAGGTGATGCTCGAAAAACTGGAACAACTCTTCGCCGCCTGGCCGTTCAAAGGTTCGAACGCTCCGCCGGTTCCCGGGAATACTGAGTTCGCCGCGCCGGGCCTTTATATCGTCGATAAAGACGTGAACCAGGGGCGCGTCTCGATTCTTTTGCCAGGGATCACGCGCGACAATCCGGATTATTTTGCAATCCTGGTGATGAATCGAATCCTTGGCGGCGGCGGGTTTACGTCGCGGATTATGAATCGCGTCCGCTCCGACGAGGGCCTGGCTTACTCGGCGTATTCGAGTTTCCCTGGCGGAGTCTATTACCCGTCCACGTTCAGCGCCGGCTTTCAGTCCAAGTCGCGGACGGTGGCTTACGCGACGTCACTGGTCCTCGATGAGATAAAGCGCATTACGGCCGAGCCAGTCAGTGAAGAGGAACTCTATACGTCGAAGCGCTCGTTCATCGACACGTTTCCGCGGACGTTTGCGAGCAAATCCCAGACTGTGAACACGTTTGCGCAGGATGAGTTTACGGGGCGGTATGCCAAGGAGCCGGAGTTTTGGAAGAAGTATCGCAGTCGCATTGATGCGGTCACGGCCGAGGACGTGCGGCGCGTGTCGCAAAAATACCTTGATCCATCCAGGGTGGTGATTTTGGCAGTCGGCCAGAAGAGCGATCTGCTCCTGGGCCATCCGAATCACGCGGTCAGCCTGAAGGAATTGTCGGGCGACCGGATCAAAGACGTGCCGTTGCGAGACCCGATGACCATGAAGCCGAGGGTGAAGTGAGTTGGATCAGCGCTTCAAGGCGGCGCTTTTTTGCCAATGTTTTCTCTGGGCCTGCTGCAAATGCTCGTTGAGCCGGGTCGGTACCGCGAGACCAGCGCGCGCGCTTTGCAATGGATCAGGCAAGCGGCCGACGCAGGGGCGGAGATCATGTTATTGCCCGAAGCGCTGCCGTTTGGCTGGACAGATTCCAGCGCTCGTAAGCACGCCGAGCCGATTCCGTCCGGCGATTGGTGCCGGGCGCTGAGCGATGCCGCGCGCCGGAATCATGTCTGGGTGTGTTCGGGCGCGATCGAACGGGATGGGAACCGGATTTTCAATTCGGCAGTATTGATCGATGCGGACGGGAGGGTGGTTCTGCGTCACCGCAAAATCAATGAACTGGACATTGCGCACGAGCTCTACGCGCAAGGGGACAGTCTTTCCGTTGTGGACACGCGGTTTGGACGCATTGGCGTGATGATCTGCGCCGATGCGTTCGCGCAGGGCCAGGTCATCAGTCGCGCGCTCGGGATGATGGGCGCGCAGGTGATTCTGTCGCCATGCGCGTGGGCGGTACCCGCGGATCACGACCCGCATCGCGAACCCTACGGCAAGTTGTGGCTGGATAATTACGGGCCGGTCGCGCGCGATTCCGCTTTATGGATCGCGGGCGTCAGCAACGTCGGTCCGATCACGGACGGCCCGTGGAAAGGCCGCAAGTGCATCGGGTGCTCGATGGTGATCGATCCTGAGGGAAAATGCGTTGTCCAACTCGACTACGGGGAGACTGCGGAACGAATGTGGAAGTGCTCAATCACGCCCCGCGAGCGGGCGCGTGCCTGTTCAGGCGGCTAGCGCGAGGCAACCCTCGCGCCAGATACGCTGTTGGTTCTCCCAGCGCCTGCGGGCCTGGGCCATTTTTTCCTGGATCAGCTCGGGCAAAATCAGCAGCGGGAACGGGGTGGTCCACGCGAGGCTCGCCGCCTCCTGCGCCGCCCACTTCAATTCCGACCGGAGCTGCGTGTCGGTGACCTCCCGCAACGCCGGAAAGAGCAGTTTATGCTTGAGTTGCTCGATGCGCGACTCGACGGGGCCGCGAAAAGGACCGCCAAAAACTGGAGAAACTTTGAACCGCGTCTCCTTCGCAAATTTCGTTTGTAATGGCTTAGCTTTTGCACTCATAACTCAGCCGCATGTTCGACGGACTTGATTCCGTTTATTCACGGTCATACAACACCATGTTCGGTAAAATTGTTTCAGTTTTATTGCAGCCCTCGCGTTGAGCAGCATCGTTGCCAATGTGTGTCTGGAGTTTGTAAAATATTTGCAAACTTCCCTGGAGCGAAGCTGCGGCGCCTGAAATTCATCTGCGGCAAGGACCCTCGGCTCTCACGAAGAGAAATATTTTGTCTCGTTCCGAGACCAGACGGTTTCGATTGAGACAAGTGTAGATCAAAATTTGCGCAGTGCGCTATGCAAAATCTGCGCAGCCGCGCTAACCTTCCTTGCGCGGGATCCTGAGCTCGAGGTGCAGCTCGCGCAGTTGCTTCGGTTCGACGGGCGCGGGCGCCTCGGTCATCAGGTCGGCGCCCTTGGCCGTTTTTGGAAAGGCGATCACATCGCGAATGCTTTGAGTGCCGCAGAGGATGGCGATCAGGCGGTCGAATCCCAACGCAATGCCGCCGTGGGGCGGCGCGCCATAGCGAAACGCTTCGAGCATGTAACCGAACCGGGCCTGGGCGATGTCGGGTGGGATCTGCAGGATCTGTTCGAAGATGGTCTTTTGCACGTCGCGCTGGTGAATGCGGATAGAGCCGCCGCCCAGTTCCCAGCCGTTGACGACAATGTCGTAGTGCTGGCCCCGGACTTTCTTCGGATCGGTCGTGAGCAGGGGAATGTCCTCCGCCACCGGCGCGGTAAATGGATGATGGCTGGAATACCAGCGGTTTTGTTCCTTGTCGAAGCTTAGCAGCGGGAAATCGACGACCCAGAGAAAGTCAAAGCGCCTGGGATCAATGTTGAGCTTGCCTTGCGCGCTGAGCACGTCTGCGCAGTAAAGGCGAATCCGTCCCAGGATCTCGCACGCATTCAGCCATTGATCGGCGGCAAACAGGATCAGATCGCCTTCCTCGATTTTCAGTTTGCTTTGCAGGGCGGCCCGTTCGGTCTCGCTGAAAAACTTCACAATGGGCGATTTCCACTCGCCGCCTTCGACCTTGATGTAGGCGAGGCCTTTCGCGCCGAAGCTTTTAGCGTAATCGGTCATGGTCTCGATTTGGCCCTGGGTCGCGCCAGCAAGTCCCCTGGCATTGAGCGCCTTGACAACGCCACCTGCCTGCACAGCGCCACTGAATACCTTGAAAGCGCTGTTCCGGAAATCCTCGGTCATATCGACGAGTTCCATCTCAAAACGGGCGTCGGGCTTGTCCATGCCGTAGCGGTTCATCGCCTCGACAAAGGAAAGGCGTTTGAAGGGCGTCTCGATGTCCATGCCGAGCGCCACTTTCCACACGCGCTTAAGCAAACCTTCGATGAGGGTGTAAAGGTCTTCGCGTTCGATGAATGACATCTCGAGATCGATTTGCGTGAATTCCAACTGGCGATCGGCGCGCTGGTCTTCGTCGCGGAAGCAGCGGGCAAGCTGGTAATACTTCTCGACGCCAGCGACCATCAGGATCTGTTTGAACTGCTGCGGGGATTGGGGCAGGGCATAGACGGTGCCCGGCTCGCGACGGTTCGGCACGAGGAACTCGCGCGCGCCTTCGGGGGTCGATTTGAAGAGGATGGGCGTTTCGACTTCCATGAAACCCTGCTCGTCAAAGAAGACGCGTGTGGCAGTGGCCACTTTGCTGCGCAGGCGCAGATTGCGAAGCATCTCCGGCCGGCGAATGTCAAGGTAGCGATATTTCAGGCGTAGCTCCTCGTTTACCTTGGAGGCGATCTCCGGGTCATCGACGGCAAACGGGAGCACGTCGGCGTAGTTGAGCAACTCAAGCTCGGTGACCGCTACTTCAATCTCACCTGTGGCGATCTTTGGGTTGTTCGTGCCCTCCGGGCGCCGGCGCACCTTGCCAGCGGCGGCGATGACGCATTCGCTGCGCAGCGAGGCGGCCCGGTCGAACAGATCCTTCGGAAGGGCTGACGGGTCGAAAACGGTCTGCGTGCGCCCTTCGCGGTCGCGAATGTCGATGAAAATGAGGCCGCCCAGATCACGCCGCGAATGCACCCATCCGGCCAAAGTCACTGTCTGCCCGATGTGCTCGGGGCGTAGTTCATTGCAATGATGCGTCCGTTTCATGGAGACTGCGCCCGCAGCCCGATCCTCCGGCCACGAGGCGAAGGGACATTGTGGCCCGTCAGGTGAACGGAATCAAGCCACGATGGGAAGGGCCACTGTGAATGGGCGCATCTCAGTTTTGGTAAGGCCTTGGTTGTTCTCACGTTGCGCAGCAAAGCGGCACAGGAGCGCCGCACTCCACGACGCTGCCGCGAACTCAAATGCGCATCGGAAAGCGCGAAGCGTCATGGAGTGCGGCGCTCCTGTGCCGCTTTCATATTATGTGTGCCCTGAGCTCGAAACGATGTGAACTGCTAAAATTTGAGATGCGCCCACTGTGAATTACGGCCGGGCGCTGATTTCAAGCATCCGCTCGATCGGCAACCGGGCGCGACGCAGGGTTTCGGGATCGAGTTCGATCCGGGGCTGGAGGTCGGCCATGCAGTTGTACACTTTCTCCAATGTATTCATCTTCATGTAGCGGCATTCGTTGCAGCGGCAGTTGTCCGTCGGCGCGGGAATGAACACCTTGTCCGGGCACTCCCTTTTTAGCCGGTGCAGCATCCCGGCTTCCGTGACGATGATAATCTGTTTGGCGGGAGTGCGCTTGCAGAAGTCCACCATCTTTTCGGTCGAGCAGACTTCATCGGCGAGCATGCGGACGGCTTTGGTGCATTCGGGATGAGCGACGAGCGGCGCGTCGGGGAACTCGCGCCGAATGCGCATGATGCTGGCATGAGTGAATTCGACGTGGACATAACAGTCACCGCGCCAGAGGGTCATAGGCCGGCCCGTCTTTTCCATGACCCACGCTCCGAGATTCTCGTCAGGCACGAAGAGCAGGTCGCGGTCCTTGGGAGAGGCATGGACGATCTTGACGGCGTTGCCGCTGGTGCAAATCACATCGCTGAGCGCCTTCACGGCGGCGCTGCAATTGATGTAGGCGATGGTGTAGAAATTCGGATTCGTAGCCTGAAAGGCTTTGAGCTTGTCAGCCGGACAGCTCTGTTCCAATGAACAGCCGGCGTCCTTGTCCGGCAGCACGACGATTTTGTTCGGGTTCAGGATTTTGGCTGTCTCGGCCATGAAATGCACGCCGCAGAAGACGATTACGTCCGCGCTCGTCCGAGCCGCCTGCTGCGACAAGCCCAACGAATCTCCAACGTAATCGGCTACGTCCTGGATTTCCGCCACCTGGTAATTGTGCGCGAGGATGACAGCATTCAGCTTCTTCTTCAGGCCAAGGATTTCCTTCGAAAGAGGGTCAAATTGCCCGCGCGGCATTGGCTTGCGGACCTCAAATCGGTCCACACCGGGCGGAAGTATCTCCAGCACGTCGCTCACAGGCACAAACTAATGGCGGATGGTGTTTAGGTCAACGATAGCTCGGGAGGCGTGGACGACAAGGCTCCTTGCCAAGCAGCGCAGTGACTGTTTCGATGGAGTGGTGTCCCGAACCAAAATTTTTCTTTGCTACTGGCTACCCGTGCTGATTTGGATGGCGCTGATTTTCGGGGCGTCTAGCGACACAAAATCGTCTCGTCATAGCTCGCGCATCATCGAACCGATCGTGCGCTGGCTGGTGCCGGATATCTCGGCTCAAGGCGTTGCGCGAATTGTATTTTTGGTTCGCAAAGCCGCGCATGTGACAGAATACGCGATACTTGCGGCACTGGTCGGGCAGGCGCTGGTCAGGCCCGGTTTCGCGCTGTCTCCCAATCCGGCACCGCCCGTGATCTTCGGAAAGCTTTTTGCGGCGTGGCTCATTGCCTCGCTCTATTCAAGCACTGACGAATTGCACCAGGCGCTTGTTCCGAATCGCGAAGGCCGATGGAGCGATGTTGGTATTGACTCTATGGGAGCGGCTTTTGGGGTGCTGCTGTTGTATGCCGTTTGGAGGTGGCGGCTAATGCGTATCGCTCGCAGATCAGCCCGCACCATTAGTGTAAACGAGAAAGGTTGAAGCGAGTTGCGATTTCTTGATGGGCAGATATGCGCAATATGAAAAGGGCGCCTCGCGGGTGCGCCAATTGCCTGCACCAAGAGGATTGGTCATCGAATCGGCCGGGAACGCTGATCTCCCGGAAATCGCGGCGATCTGCGCTGAGCGCGACGGCTCAACGGTTGGGAAGCCGTTGACTGCCTTCCAGCGGTTCCTGCAGCGAAGCTGGGAAACCGAGGAGTGCATGCTTTGGTTGGCGCGGTGGCGAGGCAGGGTGATTGGCTTCGCAAAATGCGGGAGATTTGTGCCTCCCAACGATGCGCCTCTGAATAGTGCGCCTGAGGGATGGTATCTTCTCGGGTTGGTGGTGGTTCCGGAATATCGGCGGCGCGGCGTTGGATTCCAACTGACCAAGACACGGCTCGGCTGGATCGCAACACGATCAGCGACGGCATATTATTTCGCGAATGCGAAGAATCGTGTCAGCATCGCGTTGCATTCCCGGCTTGGATTCAGGGAACTAACTCGCGATTTCTCTTTCCCGGGCGCGGAGTTTGACGGTGGGACCGGTGTCCTTTATGTGTGGCGCAGGGCCTGTGTTTGAGCCATGAGGCGTCCTTTTGCATGGCCGGCAACACTGTTCACTGCGGGGATTCTCCTGGGGGACGTCAGCGCATGGAATTTCGCGGCCTTTGGCGGGCTCGCTCTTGCGCTGACCGTCGCCGGCTTGGCAATCCCTTTTTTGCGAGCCTAT
The DNA here is from genome assembly GCA_022616725.1 of Limisphaerales bacterium. Taxonomy (GTDB): domain Bacteria; phylum Verrucomicrobiota; class Verrucomicrobiia; order Limisphaerales; family JAKEEH01; genus JAKEEH01. The sequence continues at coordinate 11,054 of JAKEEH010000350.1, forward strand.
CTGCTCGCCGGCGCCATCATCGCGGCCGGCGGCGCGGCGCTCTCGGTGCAAACGCAATTGGTCTCTCCCGACGATTTGCGCCGCGTCGCCGCCGCGGAACCCCGGATTGTTACCCTGCGTGGCGTGCTTACGGAATCGCCGTACTATCGGTTCCACGAGCGCGGGAGTCGCGAACAAGCGCTGACCAAGCTGGACGCGGACGCGGTGCGGTTTGGCGGCGCTGGCGAATGGCAGCGTGTTCGCGGCAGAATCGCCGTGACAACACCAGGGTTGCTGCCGGAGGATCTGTGGCGAGGCCAACAGGTCGAGATCACGGGTGTGCTCGCGCCCCCGGAAGGCCCACGCGCCCCCGGGCTTTTCGATTATCGAACGCACCTTCGACGGCTGGGGATTTATTACACCTTGCGGGCAGGATCGCCGCAGGATTGGGTCGTTCGTGGTTCCTTGCAGCCCCCGCCCACCGAACAATTCCATCGTTGGGCCAAGCGCGTCCTCGCCCGCGGGTTGCGGGAGGAGGACGAAGCGTTGCGATTGCTCTGGGCCATGACGCTCGGGTGGAAGACGGCGCTGAGCGGCGAAGTCTCAGAGCCGTTCATGAGATCGGGCACACTGCACGTTTTTGCGATCAGCGGGTTGCATGTAGCTCTGATCGCGGCTATCGCGGCAGGCGTTCTGCGAGGGGTTCGGGTCAGTCGGCGCGTTTGCGGCCTGGTGGTGATTCCATTGATTTGGTTCTACACAGCGGCCACGGGCTGGCAGGCTTCGGCGGTCCGCTCCGCGGTGATGGCGACAGTTGTCCTGGGCAGTTGGGTCTTGCTCCGCCCACCTGACTTGCTGAATTCGTTCGCTGCGGCTGCTTTTTTCATCTTGCTTTTCGATCCGCAGCAGCTTTTCCAGGCAGGATTTCAACTTTCGTTCGCGGTGGTTTTCTTCCTTGCGTTGATGGCCGACCGACTGGGTTGGCACGAGGGTTCGCAGCCCTCACTCGACGCGGCGGCAGCAGCGAGGACGCGCCTGCGGAGCACTCATCGATCCAGTCCAGGCTTGTTGCAACGCATCGCGGGAGGTGACCCACTGGTGGCATGGGAGGTTCGGCCATGGTGGGAAAAGTGGGCTTTAAATGGAACACGTTACATTGCGGGTATGACACTAACCTCGTTGGCTGCATGGCTCGGCTCGCTGCCGCTGATTGCACTGTACTTTCATCTGATTACGCCAGTGAGCCTACTGGCAAATCTTGTTGTAGTGCCTTTAAGCGGTGCGGCCCTCGCCAGCAATCTCGCAGCGCTGCTGTTCGCGTGGTCTCCTTTCATTTCTGAGGTCTTCAACCACTCGGCGTGGCTCTGGATGCGAGGAATGATTGTCGTGAGCGAGTGGACGGCGCGTTGGCCTGGCGGAGCATTCGCGATCGCATCGCCAGGGCCGTACGCAATTGCCTTCTATTATGTCACTATTGTCGCACTGTTGAACGGCTGGTTGCGCGAGGAGCGGCTTCGCTGGTGGGCGGCCGGGCTGCTCGCGGTGCTTGGCATTTTCACCGGGGTGGAAGGTTACAGGCAGAGCACGCGAACAAACCTGACCGTCCTCCCGTTGAACGCTGGGCATGCCGTATTCTTCGACGCACCCGGGACAGAACGGGATCTATTGATAGACTGTGGAGACGACGTGACAGGTTCTTCGATTGTCAAACCATTTTTACAAGCGCACGGCGTGAGGCGAATCGGCACTTTGATCCTCAGCCATGGAGACGATGATCACGTTGGTGGCGGCGCGGTCATTTGGGACAACTTCGCGCCGCAGAAAGTGATTGTGCCTGGCGTGCCGTTTCGATCACCGGTCTATCGCAACGTAGTGCGAACAATTGGCAACACGAACATCGTGGAGGTCACGGCCGGCGCGCGGATCGGCACCTGGAGTGTGCTGTACCCGACGGCAGACGACAAATTGCCTCTGGCGGACGACAAGGCCCTGGTATTGCAAGGGGAAGTAAACGGATTTCGCGTGCTCTTGCTGCCGGATTTAAGCGTGACTGCGCAACGAGCTCTCGTGGATCGAAGCGTGGGAGTGCGCAGTGACGTAGTGATCACGTCGCCACCCTTGCGCGACGAACCACTCATCGACCCGCTTCTCGCAGCGATCGCCCCGCGGCTGATAATCCTCGCTGATGCGACTTATCCGCCAAATGCCCGGGCGAGGCCAAGGCTGCGCGAGCGTTTGGCGCGGCACGGCGTACCGGTCTGGTACACAACGGAAACATTCGCTGTGTCATTGCGAGCCGAAGCGGACGGGCTGCGCGTGGTCCCGACCCGATTGGTGAACGGCAGCAAACCGTTTTTTCTGACGGGTGAAAGCCCGATCCGTTCCCCGGATCAGGGGAAGTAACTTACCCGGTAGAACAAATGAGGATCGGGCTCAATGGGCGTGGTCCACGTTGCCGTTTCTCCGGGCGAAGTGATTGGCGGACTGATCACTTCCCAGTTCGATAACTCAAGGGAGCGTGATCGCTCTACATAATACACACTGCCCGGTTGAGCGGTCCACGTGAACGAAATCAGAACGCCGCGCTTGCTGTAGGAGACAATGCGTGTCCGGCCCGGCGCGCCATTCTTCAAGATCGTAAACGTGTCGCCAACCGTTCCGTTTTCGCGCAAAAACGTTGCGTCGAGCCGCGGGCCGTCCACGTCGAGCACGACCGACCCGAGTTCGTTCAGTGCGATAAACATCGCCGGGTGGCTCAACGCGCCTCCGCCGATTTGGCCCGAACTGCCAGCGACCACGTACACAGCGCCCGGGCCATCCATGCCCCCCTTGCGATACGCGGCGTTTTCAGCTTCCCGTCCGCTGCCGGAACTTTGGATCATTTCCGGAACCAGCGTCGAGGAATCGCCGTAATGCCCATGAAGCAAAAGCGATCGTTCGTAGGAATGGCTGTGCCCGCAGAGGACGAGATCAACACCGCTCGCCTCAAGTATAGGAAGGACATTCTGCCGCATCTCGATCAACTCGAATTCGGCATCCGAATCATGCGATCCCTTGCTGTAAGGCGGGTGGTGCCAGAATGCGAAGATCCATTCACTGGGCGTGGCTGCCAAGTCTGCGCGAAGCCACGCGCACATCGTGCCGTTACTGGACCGATCTGAGCTCATTGAATCGAGGCAGATCAGATGAATGTTCCCGTAATTGAACGAATAGTATTTTTCTGTTCCGGAAGGCACGCCGCCCGCCTCGCCGGCGGTTGGCAGGGAAAAGTTCAGGAAGTACGGAATATCATCAGCCGTCACTGGGTCTTGCGCGGTATCGTGGTTGCCCAGAGTTGGCCAGAGAACCGATTTGCGGAGCATTTCGGGATACGTATCAAATACCGCCCCCTGGTATTCAGAATCGGCGCCGGTGAGATAAGCGTTATCACCAAGCATCAGCCACAGGTCCGTATGACGCGCGCCGGTGAACGCGTAGTAGGCATCCCGCACCGCTTCTTGCGCCGGAAACTGAGTGCCCGCGTCTCCCAGCACCCAAATCCGTGTCGGCTTGGCTCGGATCGGCGCGGTGACAAAAAAATAGTCGGCCCCGGCGGCGAGAACGCCATCCCCGGCTTCGATGGAGTAAAAGTATTTGCTATCGGAGGCGAGGCCTGTCAACAGCAGTTCGTGTTCGGCACGCGGTGTTTCATCGCTGACAAGATTGTTGAGGACCGTCGGACTCGGCCCGTAACGGACGCGGCTGGTTGCGGGTTCGGCAGTGCGCCAGCGAACAATAATGCTGCTGCTGGCGCCACTCTGGAGATATGGCCCTCGTACCAACGTGGCGGCCGGCAGGAGCGTTGCGCAGCAAAAGATCAGCGCAACGCCGCCAAGTGACGGCAGTGTTCGCCCGTTGATGGACATCGAACCAGTTTATCTTGCACTGTGAGACGGCGGAAATGAGCGGGATACCCCATTTGTGAACAGTGTGAACAAC
>JAKEEH010000351.1 GCA_022616725.1 Limisphaerales bacterium
GACAACGAATTAACAAAATGATATGAAATATTTTGGCAATGCTCCACCCAAGTGTTACCTATGTCTTGAACCAAAAGTGTTACCGATGTCCTGACTGCACCAAACTAATCACCAATCACTACTGACAAATCACCAACTTTCCTCCCGGCAAGAGATGATACTTCGTTCCCCGCCACAGGACGGTATTGCCGAGGAAAGACAACGCCCATATTACCGGTCGAAACAGGTCAGCATTGAGGAGCGCGACCATTGTTAAGAAATCCAGTCGCCCGGTCATTTTGCGGTCGATCATGAGGGCGGTGAACCATCGGACCGCGAGGCAAATGGCAGCGATTACCTGGAACCGAGGAAAAGGAAACGCGGCAGCCAAAAGCAACGCCCATAGTGTCGAGTCATTCAAAATGCTGAAGAAGTACGGCCCCGGCTGGCAAACGCGAATGGTGCGCGCCCAACGAAGCTGGTGCTGCCAGACTTCTCGCGCGGTCATCGGCGCAGACCTGCACTCGACGACCACGGGGCTGATGACAATTTCGGCGCCGGTTTTGGCGATGCGATGTCCAAGTTGATAATCATCGGCGAGGTAATCAACCAGGGATTCGAAGCCGCCAATCTTCTTGAGCCGCGCGCGGCTGGTAATCATCACCGCCCCAAGAGCAAAGCCGATTGGCTTGATCGAGCGCGCCTGCAGGACCTGGCTCCAGAAATCGCAGTTCACGATGAAGGCTTCGCAGCGCATCTCGATGTCCCCGCGAGCAGGCAAACGATAGAAACAGTTCACAAGGCCCACGCCGGAGCGGCTCAGCGGCGCCACAGTCTGTTCCAGCAGATCATTGGGCGCGAACACATCGGCGTCGCTCACCGCGATGACGTCGTGCTTTGCCCGCTGCTGCAGTTGGATCAGCGTGGAGACTTTTGCGTTCGGTCCAAGGTTGTCACCGCAGATGACCAGCTCGGCATCCACTTTCGAATGCGCAGAAATCAGGTCGCGGACAATGGCGCACACCGGATCGTCCGCGGAGTGGACGCCAAATAGCACCTGAATGCGCCCGACATAGCGCTGGGTGAGCCAGGTTTCGAGACACGCGCGCGTTTCTGAATCGGCTCCCTTGAGCGGTTTCAGAATGGAAATACCCGGCGCGAAGGTCAGGCTCGCAACGCGTTGGTGCAAGGGGAATCGCATCGCGACGACGAATTGCCAGATGACCAGTCCCGTGCTCAGCAACGCGAGCCCGGCAAAAATCAGCGCTGCGGTCACTTACATCTGGTCTGCCGATACTACGCGCAGAATCTCTTCGAGCGTCGTTTGGCCGGCGACGACGCGGCGCACCCCGTTCTGCCACATTGTTTGCATCCCTTGCTGAACCGCGATCTGATGCAATTGGCGCGTCGGCAACTTCTGCAGAACCGCGTCGCGAAACACTTCGTCGGCTACCAACAACTCGGTAACCGCAGTTCGCCCGGCGAACCCGGTCTGCAGGCATTCGGCGCACCCGGTGCCCCGGCGAAACTCGGTGGTTGCGACCAATTCGTCGGGCATCAGGCGCGTTAAGGCCGGCTCCGGCTTGTAAGGTTGCGAGCAATAAGTGCAGTTTTTGCGGATCAAGCGGATGCCGAGCACGGCGTTGATGCTCGATGCAAGAAGGAACGGCTCGATGTCCATATTGATGAGGCGGGCAAAAACGCCGGCCGCGATGCCGCTGTGGATGGTGCTGATGATGAGGTGACCCGTCAATCCAGCCTGGACCGCAATGCTGGCGGTCTCCGCGTCTCGAATTTCCCCAACCATGATCACTTGAGGATCCTGTCGCATCAACGAGCGCAAGGCCTTTGGATAGGTGAATTCCTGCAGCGGGTTGATCTGCGCCTGACTGATCATGGGCAGGTTGAACTCCACCGGGTCCTCGACCGTGCTGATGCTTACGGCCGGGCCGGAGCGCTGCACAATATGGTAGAGGGCGGAGTAAATGGCGGTTGTCTTTCCCGAACCGGTCGGACCCGTCAGGAGTATCAATCCGTTGGGCCGGGCCAGCAATTCTGTCAAGCTCTTGTGAGTGTCGTCATCGAAACCCAACGCCGCCATGTCGAAGCTGCGGTTGCTGGGATCGAACAGCCGGACCACTATCTTCTCGCCGCGCGTCGTGGGAAAAATGGAGATGCGCAATTCCACGCCTCCTAATTCCGGTCCCGCCGAAGCGTGGCCTTCCTGCGGCAGGTCCGTTTGGTAGGTGACCAGGTTGGCCATGACCTTGAAGCGCCCCGAGATCTTTTCCATCAAGTCAAGCGGCAAGTGGACCAACTCCGTCAGCACACCGCTCAATCGTACGCGGACGGCCAAGGTGCTTTCCCACGGTTCGATGTGGATATCGCTGGCTTTGGCCGTGATCGCATCGAGAATCAATGAGTTGACAAGCACGCCAATCTCGATACCCCGTTCGGCGGCGTCGGACTGCAAATATTGAATTGTGTGGTTCACAGCAACTCCGATTGATTCCAACCTAAATACAATGCCGAACCGTGGCTGGCGAGATTTATTTTCATTCGTAAGTATCTTGTACCACGATACTTACGTGTGACTATTGCCAAAATCATTGTTTTGTCATATAACTTCTTGCGACTGAACATCCTCGCAAAACCTCCTGACCCTTATGGCTGACAAGCTTCGATGCGGTGTAATTGGCACGGGCGCAATCGGACTCGGGCACCTATTGAGCCTGAATTCATGTCCGCGTGCGACGGCGGTTGCCATTGCCGAAACACATACCCAGCGGGCCAAAGAAGCGAGCGAACGCTTCAAAATTCCTCGCAGCTATAACGACTATCGGGAATTGCTTGACCAACCCGATATCGACGCAGTCACGATCGCGACACCAAATCACCTTCACGCCGAAATGACGATGGAAGCGTTAAAGGCGCGCAAGCACGTCCTTCTCGAAAAGCCCCTGGCAACCAACGCAAAGGATGCCGCCCGCATCGTTGAGACGGCGAAGAAAGTGAAGCGCACGCTGATGGTCGGACAGAACTTCCGGTTCAACCGCTATACACAAATGGCGAAAATGTTGATCGAGAAAGGGGAGGTCGGCGAAATCTATCATGCCCGGTGCTTCTGGTTGCGGCGCAACGGCATTCCTCGTATCGGTTCGTGGTTCACGCAAAAAAAACTCGCGGGTGGTGGTTGCGCGCTGGACATTGGCGGGCACCTGCTCGACGCGTGCCTGCATTTGATCGCAGATTTCGACGTCGTTGCCGTCACTGCTCAAACCTACGCTAAATTCGGCCCGCGAGGTCTCGGCGAGATGGATTGGGGCAAGGGAGAGGTGGACCCGGCGAAGACGTTCGACGTGGACGACTATGGCGTGGCGTTTTTGCGCTTGAAAAGCGGGCGCACCGTCATTCTCGAGGCGAGTTGGGCGGCCTACGTGCCGAGCGACGTGCGCGAATATGGTATTGATCTATTCGGCACCAATGCGGGTTTGAGCCTCTATCCTGCCCGCATGTTTCGCAATGGTCCCAATGGGTACGAGACTATTCATCTGAGCGTGCCGAAACTGCCGCACAGCGAAGACCGCATTCATCATTTCGTGGCATGCGTGCTCGAAGGCAAAAGGACGCTCGTGCCACTGGAGGAATCGCTGCACCTGCAGCAAGTCCTGGACGCGATCTACGCCTCCGCCGGCACTGGCAAGGAAGTACGCCTGAAATGACCCGAGCCTGACAAGGACCCCGTCGGATTCACGTATTCGTGGTTCAAAGAATTTTGATTTCACCCCTTGACATAGTGTTCCGATTACACTATTAGTAGTACGTGTCGGTAGAACACTAATATGAATGTGAGGCCTGAACGAACATTCCGTATTGCCCGGCCGAATTCGTCACGGAACAACGACGCAGCGCTGACACGGGCGATTTTGCGAGGCTCGTCACGTCCCGTGAAGAGGGTTACCCAATTGACGATCCTGAGCTCGCTCAGCGGAGGGACATTTGACGGGCCTAAAACATTAACGTTATGCCATACACATACCAATATCCCCGACCGGCGCTGACGGTGGACTGTGTCGTCTTCGGTTTCGACGAAGGCGAACTGAAGGTGCTGCTTATCCAGCGCGCGCTGGAGCCGTTCAAGGGAAGGTGGGCGCTGCCCGGTGGTTTCGTTCGCACAGATGAAACGCTGGATGAAGCCGCGCGCCGTGAATTGCAGGAGGAAGCCGGGCTTAAGGACGTGTTTCTCGAGCAGCTCTACACGTTTGGCGCCGTGGATCGCGACCCGCGAGAACGGGTGGTGAGCGTCGCCTACTACGCGCTCGTGAAGCTGGCGGCTCATCACACGAAAGCTGCGACCGATGCGGCCGATGCCCGCTGGTTTCCAGTCTCAAAAGCGCCAAAGCTGGCGTTCGATCACGCTGAAATTCTGGCGACTGCATTGGCCCGTCTCAAAGGCAAAGTGCGCTATGAGCCGATTGGCTTCGAGTTGCTGCCGCCGAAGTTCACGCTTTCGGAGTTGCAACACCTCTATGAAGCAGTGCTCGGAACCGCCCTGGATAAACGAAACTTTCGCAAAAAAGTGCTGAGCTTTGGGCTGCTTGTGCCCCTCAAAGAAACGCAGATGACGGGCCGTCATCGTCCGGCGCAACTGTTCCGTTTCGACACAGGCAAATACGAGAAACTCAAGAAGAAAGGTTTCAATTTCGAACTGTGAAGAATTTTCACTGACAACATAAACAACCAAAAACGAAAGGCACGTTATGTTCGGCATCAACTTCATCAAGGTCCAGCCCACCACCTACCTGCTGCAGTATCGCGGCGGCAAGGTGGTCCGCGAGGGATTGGGGCTGTCCTTCTTTTACTATGCGCCGACCACATCGTTGGTCGCAGTGCCGGTAGCCAGCACGGACACGCCATTCATATTCCAGGAAACGACCGCAGACTTCCAGTCGGTGACGATTCAGGGCCAGGTGACTCACCGGGTCGGGGACCCGAAGCGATTGGCGGCGCTGCTCAACTACACGCTCGCGCCCAACGGTCACAGCTACGCCTCGGAAGACCCGGAGAAACTGCCCGAGCGGATCATCCATGTGATCAACGTGCTCGCGCGGGCCGAACTTCAAAAGCTCACGCTGCGCGAGGCCATTCGGGCTTCCGACGAACTCGTCAAAGCCGTGAAGTCTGGGTTGGCCGCGTCGGAGGAAATCACGTCTCTCGGGCTCGAAGTGCTTGGTCTGTCGATTCTGGCGATCAAGCCAACACCCGAAACGGCGCGGGCGCTCGAAGCCGAGACGCGCGAGAACATTTTCCGCGAGGCCGATGAAGCTATCTACGCCAGGCGCAACTCCGCCGTGGAACAGGAGCGCGCGATTAAGGAAAACGAATTGAACACCGAGATCGCGGTCGAGAACAAAAGGCGGCAGATTCGCGAGACGCAGATGGAAGCCGAGCGCGCCGTGCAGGAGAAACAGCATATCCTGCAAAAGGAATCGCTCGAAGCGAACATCGGCATGGAAGAGCGGCGCAAAGATCTCGTCGCGCTCGCGGCGGACAACGCGAAGGCCGAGGCGGATGCGCGCGCGTATGGTATCTCAAGCACGATGAAGGCGCTCAGCAGCGCCGACACGAAGATTCTCCAGGCACTCGCCAGCACGGGCATGAAGCCGGAGCAACTGATTGCGTTTGCCTTCCAGGAATTGGCCGGCAAAGCGGAAAAAATCGGCCAGCTCAACATCTCGCCTGATCTGCTGCGCGAGTTGTTGACGCCGCAACCCGCCCGAAAATGATCCCGCTGACCGACAACAAAATCGTCCTCGTGACGCGTCCGACACGCCTGGCTGAACTGGTGGTCCGGTTCAACACCGTCAGCCAGGCCCGCTTCTACATCGAGCATCAGGGCGCGGACTTCACGGATTACGTGCGCGAGGACGAGACGTATCACCACGCGCTCCGCGAAGCGCAAGCCGCTCTCGGCGAGATGGCACGCGTCCAGATCGTGGACCGCGGCTTTCTGCCGAATTTCGTCTTCGCCCCGGAGGATATCGTCGTCACCCTGGGGCAGGACGGCCTCGTGGCGAACACGCTTAAGTATCTCGATGGCCAGCCGATCGTGGGGGTGAATCCCGATCCGGAGCGATGGGATGGCCGGTTATTGCCGTTCCGCGTCGCCGATTTAGCGAAGGTGATGCCCGAGGTGATCCAGAGAAAGCGGCCCGCGAAATCTGTGACGATGGCCAGGGCGACGCTCAACAACGGCCAAACAATGCACGCAGTGAATGATCTGTTCATCGGGCCCAAGACGCACAGCTCGGCGCGCTACCTGATTCGCAGCGGCGAGGCGGCGGAAACGCAGTCATCGAGCGGCGTGATTGTTTCGACGGGCATGGGTTCGACGGGGTGGCTGAAAAGCCTGCTCACCGGGGCGGCCGCCATCAGCGAATCGGCAGGCGTGATCCTGGCGCGAAAGGGGCCCGCAGAGCACTTGGTTGCGCATCAAAGAGAAGCAGGCAAGATAAAGTTCAACGTGAAGACCGAGTTCGCCTGGGATGCAAAGTATCTCTTCTACACGGTGCGTGAACCATTTCCTACGAAGACGACAGGCACGTCGCTAGTGTTCGGCCGCATCACACGTGAAACGCCGCTGATCCTCGAATCGCGTATGCCCGAGAACGGCGTCATATTCAGCGACGGAATCGAAAAGGACTTTTTGGAATTCAATTCCGGCGCAAAAGCGACCATCGGGATTGCGGAACGGCAAGGCGTGCTGGTCGTGTGACGTTATGACTGACGGTCCTTACTTTACAACAACGGTCTTGATGTTCACGAACTCGCGAATACCGAAGGCGGCGAGTTCGCGGCCATAGCCGCTTTGTTTGATGCCGCCGAAGGGCAGGCGCGGGTCGGAGCGAACAAAGTCGTTGACGAAGCAGCAGCCGGCCTGGAGCTCGTTGGCGGCGATGCGCTCGCCGCGCGGGGCATCTCTCGTAAACACAGCCGCGCCCAGGCCGAACGAGGTGTCATTCGCAATGCGAATGGTGTCGGCTTCATCGCGGGCGCCAATCACGGCGGCGACTGGACCAAAGGTTTCTTCCTCGTAAGCCGGCTGCCCGGGATGGACGTCGGTGAGAACCGTGAGCGGATAGAAAGCAGTTGATTGATCTTTGTATTGGCCGCCCAGGAGCAGCCGGGCGCCAGCGGCGATGCTTCGGTCCACCTGCGCTTGAAGAGTGCGGCACAGATCACGACGGGCGAGCGGGCCGAGCGCGATGCCCTCATCGAGTGGATTGCCGACGCGGCGCGATTTCATTTTTTCGACTACTGCCTCTTCAAAATGCCTTTGGATGCTTTGGTGGACAATGAAGCGCTTGGCGGCGATACAGCTTTGGCCGGTGTTGATAAGGCGAGAGGCGACACAGGTCTCCGCGGCGGATTCGACATCAGCATCTTCCAGAACGAGATAGGGATCGCTGCCGCCCAGTTCGAGAACGGTCTTCTTGAGGATAGCTCCGGCCTGGGCGGCGACGGCTGAGCCAGCAGCCGTGCTGCCCGTGAGAGTCACGCCCCGGACGAGCGGATGTTCGATCAGTTCCCGGACGCGATCGGATCCCATGACAATGGGGGCAAACACATTCAAATCGGCGTCACGGAGCAAATCGCCAATGGCTCTGGCGCAGCCGAAAACGTTTGACGCGTGCTTTAGCAGCACGGCGTTGCCAGCCATAAGCGCGGGCGCGACGGCGCGAAACACCTGCCAAAACGGGAAATTCCACGGCATGATGGCGAGGATGACGCCAAGCGGATTGCAAGTGACGAACGATCTCGTGAAGCCAGCCTGGATGCTTTCTGGAGCCAGAAAAGCCTGGGCGTTCTCGGCGTAGAAATCGCACGCCCAGGCGCACTTATCGATCTCGGCGCGGCCCTGGGCGAGGGGCTTGCCCATCTCGGCCGCCATCAGCCGGGCGAAGATTTCCGAGCGCTCGCGCAAGAAATGGGCCGCGCGGCGCAGGCACACGGCGCGTGAAGGAAAATCAATTCTGCGCCAGTCCTCGTATGCGGCCTGAAGGCCGCGGAGAATTGCATCAACTTCTTCGCGCGAGGTTTCCGAGTGAGTGGCGACGATTTCGCCGCTCGCCGGGTTACAGGATTCAAACGTCATAAGCGCTTTGCAAAATGCGATGTTAACAGCAACGCTTCAGCGGAACGATGTGGTTGAGACGGGGAGGGGAGACCGGCACCGGCCAGGATTCTATTGTCAATTGCATGATCGGAAGGGATTCGATTTCTTTCTTTGGGATTGGAGAATTGAGAGCGGTCTGGCAAAGCTGTTGCTGAGACGGAGCGATTTATGACGCAGAAAACCGAGCGATTGAAGGATATTTTGGCGCAAGCGCGCGCGGAGGTGGGCAAAGTCATCATCGGCCAGGGTGAGGTGATCGACCGGGCGTTGATTTGCATCTTCACTGGGCAGCACGCGCTGGTGGAGGGCGTGCCGGGCGTGGCCAAGACTCTTTTGGTGCGAACGCTGGCGCACGTGCTCGGTTGCGAGTTCTCGCGCATCCAGTTTACGCCCGACCTGATGCCGGCGGACATCATCGGGACCAATATTTTCAACCTGCAGCGCAACGAGTTCATCCTCGTCAAAGGGCCGATCTTCACCTCATTCCTTCTTGCGGATGAAATTAACCGCGCTCCGGCGAAGACGCAATCGGCGCTCTTGCAGGCGATGCAGGAGCGGTTGGTAACGATCGATCGGGAGACGCACCCCTTGTCGCCGAACTTTACCGTCTTCGCGACGCAGAATCCCATCGAGTACGAAGGAACCTATCCCCTGCCCGAGGCGCAGAAGGACCGGTTCATGTTGAAGATTTCGATGAACGCACCGGAGCGCGACGAGGAACTGACGCTGGCGCGCCGCACCCTCGGCGCTGATTCGCCCGAAGCGACCCTGGCAAGCGGCGCGGTGAAGGCGGTGATCGGCGCGGAGGACTTGCGGACGATGCGCGAAGAACTGGGCGGGATCACGATGCGCGATGAACTGGTCGCCTACGGCGTGGAACTGGTGCGGACGACACGCGCGAATGAAAGCGTCCTGGTGGGCGCAGGTCCGCGGGCGACGCAATCGCTGCTGTTGGCGGCCCGGGCGGCGGCGGCGATGGCGGGGCGGGACTTCGTCACGCCGGACGACATCAAAGCGATGGCGGGCCCGGTCCTGGAGCATCGGTTGATCCTGCGGCCAGAGTTTGAAATCGAAGGGCTGAGCATCGCCGAAGTCATTCGCGGGATTCTGGAACAGGTGGCGGTGCCGCGCTGATGAGACTGGTCCCGGCACGGCGGCTGTTGTTTTGGTTCGGGTTGGTCGTGGCGCCTTTCTCGCTGATCGCGATGACTGGCGAAGCTGGGTTGTTGCTTGCCGGAATCGCGATCGGCGGGTTGCTCATGGCCGCACTCGTCGATGCGCTGCGCGGGACGAAGAGGTTGGACGGCCTGGCGGTCGAATTGCCGGAGGTGGTGCGCCTGGCGAAGGACCGGCCCGGGCGAATCGAAGTGCGCATTCAGAACAAAAACCAGAATGCCCGCCGATTGCGCATCGGCTTCTCCCTTCCCGAAGAAGTGGGGGCAACTCGGAGCATCGAAACCGTTGTGCTGCCCGCGGGCACGGAGTGGAGCGCATTGAGCTGGACGTGTCAGCCGCGGGAGCGCGGAAATTTTCCGGTGACGCGCGCGTATCTGGAAACGGCATCGCCATTGGGGTTTTGGGCGGTGCGCGGGAGCGCGCCGGTCAGGGCTGACATCCGGGTTTATCCAAATCTTCTGAGCGAGCGGCGGCAGCTTGCGGCGATGTTTCTGCACCGCGGCCGCTTCGGGAGCCACGCCCAACGGCAGGTCGGCAAAGGCCGCGATTTCGAGAAGCTGCGCGAATACATCCACGGTGATGGACTGGATGAAATCCATTGGAAGGCGACGGCCAAGCGGGGGCACCCGGTGACGAAGGTGTTTCAGATTGAACGCACCCAAGAGGTCTATGTGGCGATTGACGCATCGCGCCTGAGCGCGCGGATCGCGGCGCGGCCGGCCGTGCCCGCCGGGAACGGCCGCCAAGACGCTGAGCCGGCCGCGGCGGGCCGCACTGCACAGCGAGATTCGGCCCTGGAGCGCTACGTGACCGCGGCCCTGGTGTTGGGACTGGCCGCCGAACAGCAAGGCGATTTGTTTGGCCTGGTGACGTTTTCTGATCGAGTCAATGGTTTTGTGCGGGCGAAAAGTGGACGCGCCCATTTCAATTCCTGCCGCGACGCCCTCTATGCCCTCAAACCGCAAACCGTCACCCCCGATTTTGAAGAGGTGGCGTCATTCATTCGCCTGCGCCTGCGACGGCGGGCGTTGCTGTTGTTCCTCACGGCGCTGGACGATCCGGTGCTGGCCGAGAACTTCGTCAAGAGCATGGAACTGCTCTGCCGCCAACACCTCGTCATGGTCGGGATGATTCGCCCGGCGGGCGCGGCGCCGTTGTTCAGCAGTGATGATGTTGAGAACATCGACGACATCTACGAGCGCCTGGGCGGGCACATGCGCTGGAGCCGCTTGCGCGAATTCGAGAAAATCCTTGGGCGCCGCGGCGTGCGCCTGCAATTACTTGACCAGGAGGAATTGAGCGCGCAATTGGTCAGCGCTTACATGGCGGTGAAACAACGACAACTATTGTGAAACACCAAATACCAAACATCAAGCGCCAGAAAAATTTCAGGATGCCACTGCTGCCGAAACTCGGTTTGATGTTTTGGCGTTTGGAATTTCATTGCTGGTTCCTGTTTGTCGTTTGGCGTTTTTGAGCGTGATCATCGATCTGCAAAAATTTGTGTCCGCGGAGCGGCCGGCGTGGAGCGAGCTGGAACAAATGCTGGACAGAATCGAGAAGTCGCCTGACCGCAAGCTGCGCATCGAAGAGTTGCAGCGGTTCCACTATTTATATGAGCGCACCGCCGCCGATCTGGGGCGGGTCAACACCTTTGCTTCCGAACCGGGAATGCGCCGTTACCTGGAGCAGCTGGTGGCGCGAGCCTACGGCGAGATACACGAGACGCGTTCGCGCCACGTGCGATTCAAGCCATGGCGATGGTTTTTCGAGACGCTTCCACAAACATTCCGTCGGCGGGTGGCGGCGTTCTGGCTCGCACTCGCCATCACGATAGCAGGATCGATTTTTGGCGGCGTGGCCACGATTGCCGATCCGGAATCCCGTTCGGTCACGATGCCGTTCGGCCATGACGTGCTCGATCCGTTGGAGCGCGTCGCGAAGGAGGAAACGTCGCCCTACGACCGGCTGAAAGGGCATCAAACCAGTTTCGCGGCGTTCCTGATGACGAACAACATCAAGGTGTCGTTGCTAACGCTCGCGCTTGGAATGACCTGGGGCATCGGAACCATCATTGTCCTGTTCAAAAACATGGTCGGGCTGGGCGCGATCGTCGTGGACTACGTGACGGCCGGGCAAACCGAATTTCTGCTCGGCTGGCTGATGCCGCACGGCGTGATTGAAATCCCGGCAATCCTCATCGCGGCGCAAGCCGGGTTTGTGCTCGCCGGAGCGCTCCTTGGGCGCGGGCAGCATGCGCAACTCGGAGCGCGCATGCGCGCGGTCGCCCCTGACGTCGTGACGCTGGCGGGCGGAGTCGCCGTCATGCTGGTGTGGGCGGGAATTGTCGAGGGATTTTTCTCGCAGTACCACGAGCCCGTGATCCCGTATCTGGCGAAGATTGCGTTCGGCGCCGTCGAGTTGGTGCTGCTCGTGCTGTACCTAAGTCGTTGCGGAAGCAAAGCTGACGAATCTCTAATGACAACCACTAATGCTAATGACCAACCCGCTTACTTCACATGATTTAAGACAAGAATGCGCATTCTTATTAACACCCTGCTTTAGCTGGGTGGTCAGGCGCGTGGCGATTATCTTTCATTTGCCGCATAAATGCGGAACTCCGACAAGGCGACTGCGCGAGAAAGTTCGAGGCCCGTTCTTGCGCCCTATCATCGTCGGAGTTCCGCATTTATGCGGCAAGCGTTGTGAAACCATCGCCGACACGGCACCCGACCACCAGCTAGCTAACGCATGCCAAAATACATGCCTGTTAATGAGATGAAGATCGTGAGTCTTTGTCAGATATTGACGAATCACTAACACTTAAAAGGACCCTCAATAGAAAATTGTTCACAGCCGTCCCATAGCTGAGTCAAAAAAAGGTTGGACTGAGCGTTTTGGCCCTGCCACTCAGCAGGGATGAAAAAGAAAAAACCGATCAATCCAACC
>JAKEEH010000053.1 GCA_022616725.1 Limisphaerales bacterium
ACGATTTCAGATGCCGCCAACAAGCCAATGATCCGCTGGAGACTGGAGAATGCGATGCCGATCAAATTCAAGGCTGCCGACCTCAATGCCAAGGGCACGGAAGTCGGCATTGAAGAATTACACCTCGTTCATGAGGGGCTCACGCAGGTCTGAGAAGAGGAGAGCCGATGAAGCCGACAGCGATAGCGACGTTTGCAGTGAAGCGGGGAAAAAAGGAAGGCGACCCGATCAAGGTCCATTTCAACCCGGTCTCGCTGCAATACACCGTCACTAACACAATGAAGGACGAAGGCAGCGGCAACAAGCGGAAACAGGTCGTCGGCCAGAGCACGGGCAAGCTGACGATGGATCTGATCTTCGACACCACTGACAGCGGCAAGGACGTGCGCCAGAGCACGCTCCAGATCGCGGCGTTTATGACGCCGCTCGCGGACAGAAGCGTGCCGATCGTCGTCTTCCGTTGGGGCACGCTCAAGTTCCAAGGGATGGCCGAATCGTACAAAGAGACGCTCGATTTTTTCTCCGGCGACGGCGTGCCGCTGCGCGCAAGTATCAACCTGACACTTGCGCAGCAGGACGCCGTTTTTGAAGCTAATGACAAGGCGACCGGCGCCAAATACGACCACCGACCCCGGCCGGATTTTGACGCCGTGGAAGTTCCGCCCTCGCCGGTGCTAAGCCCTACCAGTCTGGCGACGCAGGGTGGCGATGAGCGGGCCGCCCGTTCGATTGCCGCGGCGAACAACCTTGAGAGCATGCGCTTTGGTGCCGGAACTGCGCTGACTATTGAGGCATCGGTAAAACTCGGCCCACCCGCCGCATTCGCCAGTGGCAGCCTTTCACTCGACGCCGGGGTGGGCATCGACGCAGGCGCAGGAATTGGGATTTCAGGCGGTGCGGGCGCGGGCGTTTCGGTCGGCGGTAGCGCGTCGACCGGTGTCTCCGCTAGCCAGGGCGCATTTTCTGGTCTGCGAGCTGCCGCAGAATCGAAAGGTACAGTGAATCTCGATCCGGCGCGGCTGCTTCCGCGCGGTCACTCGGTGAACGTGGCGACAGATAGCGGCGCGCGGTTCAACCTGGGTGGCCAGGCGTCGATCGAAGGTTCCGCCAGCCTGGGCACGGACGTAGGCGCGGGGAGCAGTCTACGCACGCGACTTAATTTTGATGAAGGGGAATGATCAATGCCAGTCGCAATCGATGAAGTCCGCGGCGAGGTCGAGCCTGCGGCCGCGCTGCCTCGTGAAGAGGAAGCGGAGGATATTGAGGCGAAGATGCCGGAACTGGAAAAAGTCCGCCGCGAGGCGCGCCGCCTGGAACAGCGAGAGGCGCGGCTTCGAGCGAATTGAGGGGATTGCGCATGCCGGAACGAGCGCCGAACCAACTTGCCGTCTATAACGCCACGCCGACCGTCCGTGTGGATACCCAGGAGCACGAGAAGATCAACGAGTTGCTCATCGGCATGGAGATGATCGAGCAGCAAGGTGGAATGTCGGCGCTCGAACTGCGGTTCAGCAATATCGCCAGTGATCCCGGAGGCGGCGCAGATTATGCCTTCGAGGATGAACGGATCTTGAAGCTCAATGCCAAACTCGGTCTGTATGCCGGCGATCGCAATGCGCCACAGGAAATCTTCCAGGGCCGGATCACTGGGATGGAAGCTCATTTTCCCGGGACTGCGCCAGCCGAGCTGGTCGTGCTGGCCGAAGACGTGTTTCAGCAGGCCCGGATGGCGCGCCGCACGAAGACTCACGAGAACGTTTCGATCTCTGACCTGGCGCGCGATCTGGCGTCACAGCTTGGATTGCGTCCCGTGATTACCGGTTTTACTGAACAGTTGCCGACGCAGATGCAGCTCAATGAAAGCGACCTGGCCTTTCTGCGTCGCCTCCTGGTGCGTTACGACGGCGACATGCAGGTTGTCGGAAACGAGATGCATGTTTCGCCGCGGGCGAATGTCCGGCGCGGCGTGGTCGAACTGTCATTGCACGGTCAATTGAAGTGTGCGCGGGTGATCGTGGACCTTGTGCATCAGGTGACCGAAGTCACGGTCAGCGGCTGGGATGCGGCGCAAGGCAAGCGCGTCAGTGCCGCGAGCGAGGGCGCAAATTCTCAACCTGGATCGGGGCGCAGCGGCGCCGAAGTGCTGCGCACGGCAATCGGCGAACGATCGGAGCACGTGGGCCATCTGGCCGCGACGACAGCGATTGAAGCCCAGGCGATGGCCGACGCGGCGTTCGATTCGCGCGCGCGCCGTTTCGTGTGCGTCGAGGGCACGAGCCAGGGCAACCCCGCGCTACGCGTCGGCACGCATGTCACGCTCAGCGGATTGGGTAGTCGCTTCGACAATACCTATTACCTCACGCGCGCCTGCCATCGTTTCGACGTGGCGCGCGGTTACGAGACCGACTTCGAGGCAGAGAGCGCTTATTGGGGGGGGGCATGATCGCAGCATCGGACATCTTTGAAATCCCCGCCGGGGTTTTCAATGCGAGCTATCTGGCCGAAGTGGTCAGCGTCGACGACCCGCTCGGTCTGGCTCGCGTGCAGTTGCGGCTGCTCAGCTTCGACGGCGTGGGCGAGCAGGACGGCCCGTTATGGGCGCGTGTCGCCGCGCCCTTTGCCGGCGCGGACCGCGGCGCGTTCATGCTTCCTGATGTTGGCGACGAAGTCGTCGTCAACTTTCTCAATGGCGATCCGCGGCTCCCCGTGGTTGTGGGTGGGCTGTGGAACGGCAGCGCCAAGCCGCCCGAAACGCTGGGCGGTGCGGGCGACCGCATAGACCGGTGGACGATCGTGGGCAAGGCAGGCACACGCATCGCCATCGTCGAAGAGAAATCCGGCCAATCCCAGATTCTCTTTGAAACGCCAGGCGGAGTGACTGGTGAACTGACCGACGCGGGCGGCGGCAAGATTGAGCTGAAAGCCGCCGGGACGACGATCACCGTCGATACGGGCGGCGTCTCGATTCAAACCTCGGCGAAGATTAAGGCGCAGGCCAGCCAGGTCGAGATCAGTGCGGGAATGGTCAAAGTTGACGCGGCGATGTCGCAATTCTCCGGGGTTGTCAAATGTGACGTGTTGCAAGCGACAACGGTTGTCGCCACGACCTATACGCCGGGCGCGGGGAACATATGGTAAGCGAGAAAATCATCTTGTGTGGATTGCGCATCGGCGGCGGCGACGAGCGACCGACGATTGCACAGCGGACCGATCAGGAGTTCATCCCGGCGATCCTGGAAGAGCTTCGAACAGGCGGGGAGGCTTTGACACGCATCGGCGCCTCGGCCATCAGCCCGCGGCCTGCCGGCTCACCAGCGTTGAAACTTTTTCAGCCCGTGCAGCGCACATTCAACGTCGCGCTGCTGGATGCAGTCTGCGACCGGTTCAGCTCGCCGCGACTAGATCCTGAACGGATCGAGAGCGCCGGTCTGGTAGTGCGTCGCCTTTCTGTCGATCTTAGCGGCAATGCGACCGGCGGGCTGCAAGGATGGATGCAATCGGGAGCCCGCCTGCGCGGGTGGCTGGCGCTGGGGGTCGCCGGACAATCTCGATCCTGGTTGGAGTTCGATCCCGACGCCGACCCCGATCCGCTGAGGCGACAGCCCGCGCTCACCGCTGGGCATCCGGAGATTGACCGGCAGCTCAAACTCCTTTACGGGGCGGAGGAGGTTTACAGCGAGAGCGTTTCGCCGCTTTTCGTTGCGCCACCGGAAGTCTGCCAGGCGGTGCGGCGCACAATCCTTTACGGTCTGATCCCAGTAACCAGTTCGGAGCGCAGCGATGCAGGACAGGGCGGCGGCGCCCAAGCCGCGCGCGAAACGCCTTACGATTTGGACGAACTGGAACGGGCGCTGCCCGCTCACTTACCGGATTTCCTGCAACGTGAAGGGCCTGCGCGCCCGCCGGGCGTGCCGCGGGCAGGACAATTTGTTACTAAGGCCGATGCAGAGGTGAATGTCGCGACATTCACGCTCTCGCTGCGCCAGTTGAAAATCGAGTTTGATGCCTTCGGAGATCGCGGCGACGGCGGCACGCTCTTCGACCAATTGAACCGGATCGTGCTCGATGAGCTGGAAGGCCTGGGCGAGCGGCGATTCGGCCAATTCCTGAAAGACGCGGTAGGCGTGCTGGTAGATGGCGCTGGAGGTTCACTACTCATGCCGGAAAGATGGCCGAAGATCAGCGCCAACCAGGAGCGCGGCTTCGTGCAATCGGCCAAAGCCGTGCTCCAAAAACGGCTCGACGAATTCACGGGCGGCGAGGGGCGGTTTGACGACGTACGTCCCAATTCGCCGCGCCGATATGTACTGCGCGCCTTCGTCCGGGTCAGGAGTGATGAGGGCTGCCCGCCGAAACTGGTCTGGAGTGAATACAGCGAGCAGTTCACGATCGCGCCCTGGTACGAGGGAGGACTCGCGCCGCCCGCGCAGGTCAATCTGCCCAACGCATTGGACAAAAATCTATTGAGGTCGCTCAAACCAAACATTGCCTTTGTCGTGCCCACCAGTCTGGCGAACGTGCTCAATGGCAATTCGCCAAAGTCATTTATCGAGGGTGAGGCAGGAGAAGGCGACGGCAATATTGACTTCGATTGGATCTGCAGTTTCAGTATTCCGTTGATCACGCTCTGCGCATTCATCGTGCTCAACATCTTTCTGCAGCTCTTCAATCTCATATTTCAGTGGCTGCAATTCATCAAGATTTGCATCCCGTTTCCGAGGAGGAAGTGATGGCGACTACGTCGTTGCCGGCGCCGCCGATTGGCTGGCCACTGCTGCCGCTGCCTGACGAACATGGACAACTCCATTACCCGACGCTGGAAGAGAGCGTTCGCCAGACAATCCGCATCATTCTCTCCACGCATCCGGGCGAGCAGTTGATGCGCTCGCTGTTCGGCGCGGGACTCGGCCGGCTGCTGCACGAACCTAACACGTTGATGACGCGTCGGCAGATACACGATCTGGTCCGGGAATCGCTGACGCTCTGGGAGCCGCGCATCAATCTCAATCGCGTCGAAGTCAACGAAGTGGCAGGGCAACCGTCGCACCTCCGCGTCGAGATCGATTACCAGCTGAAGCGCAGTGGCGCGATCGACCGGGTCGGGTTCACGATGGCGCTCATTTGAGTGATAAGCGGAAAATAACTGATTGGTCAGGCGTTCTACGGAGATTAGCTTATGCCTGTTCGTCCCCCAGCACTTGATGATCGGAATTTCGACGATCTGGTCGATGAGGTGTTGGCACGCATTCCTGCGCACACGCCGGAATGGACCAACCCGCGGCTGGGCGATCCGGGGCGGACGTTGATTGAACTGTTCGCCTGGCTAACCGACACGCTGCTCTATCGCGCCAACCTCATCCCTGAACGCCAGCGCCTGGTCTTCCTAAAACTGTTGGGCATCCCAATGCGGCCGGCGCAGGCTGCGCGAGGTCTGGTCAGTGTTTTTTTCAAGGATGATGCATTCCAGAAGAAAGAAGACATACGCGCCCGAACGATCCGGCCGCTGGCGCGATTGATCGGCCCGGTCAATTTCGAGACCCGTGAAGAGTTGATGGTTCTGCCGATCACAGCCGAACTCTACTACAAACGTAGCCTCACCGAATCGGAGCGGGACACGATGCGCGACCTGCTTGACGGATTGCAGCAGGTTTACCGGCTCAACGGTGTACCCACGCCTTATGTAACGACGCCGGTCTTTCCAGACGGCGCTCCAGACCCCGCCGGCTTCGATTTAGTCCGGCGCACCGTGGATGGTTGTTTGTGGATTGCGCTCCTCTCGCCGAAGCCGGAATGGGTCGCCGAAACGCGCCAGGCGCTCGGTGCCACGACAACGCTTAGCATCGGCGTTGCGCCGGCAATCATAACGCCAGAATTGTTCGAAGAGATCGGTCCTCGCACGCGTATCCCACACGTCTGGGAATTGAGCAATCTGAGCATCGACGGCGAGGTCGAGTACCTCACGCTGGAGACGCTCTCGGACAGCACGAACGGGTTGACCGAGCGCGGCGTGACACGTCTAGCGTTACCATCGGAAGAATTCTTGGACGCACCCGGCAACGACGTTCGCACCGCACTCGACGCGGGTGTGGGCGACCGGCCGCCGCGTATTGATGACGCCGAGGTTGCGTCGCGAGTCGTCACCTGGGTGCGGTTGCGTCCAGCCGAGCGGCTGGAGAGCCTTTCGCTCAGTTGGGTGGGCGTTAACGCGGTCGAGAGTGATCAGCGGCAGACCTTATTCAACCGCATCCTGGGGGAAAGCGACGGCTCAATCGACCAAATGATGCAACTGCCCGGGCAGTCGGTCGAAGCCGAGACGCTGGAGCTGCAGGTCG
This sequence comes from Limisphaerales bacterium, assembly GCA_022616725.1. Lineage (GTDB taxonomy): Bacteria > Verrucomicrobiota > Verrucomicrobiia > Limisphaerales > JAKEEH01 > JAKEEH01. The sequence goes on from JAKEEH010000053.1 coordinate 6,333, forward strand.
AAGTCGCCGGAAGCGGATTTCAAATGTGGCGGCGGGTGGAAGACCTGACCACGGCGGGACGCGATGACGCAGCCTACAGCCTTGACAGCGAGGCTGGCATCGTACGGTTCGGCAATGGCATTCGCGGGAGTGTGCCTGAAACAGGCCGTCGCGTGCGAGTCGCGCGGATGCGCGCCGGTGGTGGGGCCGCCGGCAATTTACCCGCCGGCTCGCTCAACAAGATCGAAGCCTTCGATCTCGGCGGGGCAAAAGTCGAAACGCTGCGTGTTGTGCAGATGCTGGCTACTGACGGCGGAGCCAACAGCGAGTCGCTCGTCGAAGCCGAACAGCGCATCCCTGCCCTGTTCCGTCACGGCAACCGGGCCGTAACCGAAGAAGATTATCGCCGGCTGGCCGCTGCCACACCGAGCGTGCGGCTGGGCCGGGTTGAGGTGCTGCCGCGCTTCAAGCCCCATCAACGCAGTCCGGACGTTCCCGGCGTGGTCTCGGTGATGATCTGGCCTTCCAAGACAGAGAGGCTGGCGCCGCACCCGCGCCCCGACCGCCCGACGATCGAGGCTGTGCATCAATACCTGGATCAGCGCCGGCCGCTCGGCGTCGAACTGTACGTCATCAGTTGTGAATACATCGCCCTCGGACTCGCCGTAGGCGTCGAAATTCGCGACGGCTTCGGACGCGAGACCACACTCAATGCCGTGCGCGAAAGCTTGCGCCAGTTTCTCTGGCCGCTCGCACCGGGAGGCACGGGTGAAACGGGCTGGCCGCTTGGCGGAGCGGTCAATGATCGCGAACTTGCAGTGGAAGTTGCACGCACACCCGGTGTCGGCAGCGTGCGCGGCATCAACCTTTTCACCCGCGCCGGCCGGAACTGGCAGGAGATCGCGCGCGCAAACGCCTGCGCTTCTGTCACACTCGCGCTACGCCCGTGGCAATTGCCGGAACTACTCTCCATCGTTGTCGTCGAAGGCGAAGCGCCGCCCGACCTGCGCAGTGCGCCGAACCCCTTCGATCCGGGGCCCGATAGCGTGGCGGTGCCCGTTGTACCGGATTTATGCTGAAATGGATGCAAATGGTCTGAAATTCTGGATGCTCGCTAATGAGCGCGATTGGCGCGACGCCGAAGCTGTGCAATACGACGCCAAACGCAGAGTTTTGCGACTGGCGAGCGAACGAACGCTGCCGCCGGTGCCGGAAAGCGGCATCCAGGCCAGATCGTTGCTCGAAACGGTTCCGCAGACGCGTGACGCCTTCGGCACGCGCGCTTATTACGATCCGGTCGAAAAGGCCGTATTGGCCGCCGGCGCGCTGCCGGGAGCGGTAAAGATCCACACGCCCGCCGGGGGATTGATCCCATCAGACCTGGCGATGGGCCACGACGGAGTTCTTTACATCGCCTTCGAGCAGGCGCGACAAATCCTGCTGCTCGATCAACGAGACCGTTGGGATGCCTTTGTGTTACCGACGGCCGATTTCGCGCCGTGGCGGTTGGCCGCGGCACCGGAGGATGGCGTCTGGGCGCTCGATCGAATCAATCGCACATTGGCGCGCGTCAAAGGGCAATCGCTGCCACGCAACTCGTTCGGCGAATTCACCGCGGACACTTTCAGGCCGTGCGAGGAGAATGCCGACCCGCCGCGCCTGAACCGCTACGGGAGAGCCGTCTGGCCGCAGCCGGAGCAAGCGGTAGCGATTGCCTGCAATTTACAGGGCCGCGTGGCGCTGTTGACCTGGTCCACCGATGCCGAGCTAAACCAGTCAGCGACAGTGCGTTGCCTGGGAGCAACAGGGGAATTCGAGCCGCCGATCCAGTTGCAGGGCGCAAGTTTCCCGTACAGCCTGGCCTGGGTTTCAGATGAACGGATCGCCACCCTTCTGACGGGATTGGAGTCGGAAGCGCCGGTCTATGATGTCAGCGACCCGTCGCCACGCGGCTCGGCAACCAGGCCTGTCGGCGACATCTATCCGTTGCGTGATTACCGGAGCAGCGATGGGCCGTTCCTCCACGGCCTCGATTTGCCGCCGCATTATCCGGTGACAAGCGGTTCGGCGCCGCTGCACGCGCTCTCGCTTCCGTCTTTTGCCAGGAACGGCGAAACGAGCGGGACAACGCCCTTCGACAGCGGGAGCGACGAGACCGCGTGGCACCGTCTCTATCTCGAAGCCTCGATTCCGCCTCGCTGCGGCGTCGTCGTGTGGCTGGCGACAAGCCCGCATCCCGGGACCCCGCCGCAACCCGAAGACTGGTGTGAGCATCTTTTCGGCGAGTCCTTCGCGCGAACGGGCGAATCGAACCTGCCGCGCGGTGCGTGGATGGCGGACGCGTCAGAATTGCCATTTCACCAGGGGCTGCTGCCCTGCGAGCGCCAGCGCAACCGCGCGGGGCTGTTCACGGCGCTCATCCAACGCGCGCGACAGCGTGTCAAGACGTTGCGTGGACGCTACCTGTGGGTGCGCGCGGAACTGTTCGGCGATGGGCGCACGACGCCGGAACTGGCAGCGCTGCGCGCTTACGGCTCGCGATTCTCTTATGTCAGCCACTATCTGCCGGAGATCTATCACGAAGACGCATTCGGACCCGACGCGGACCGGAAGCTCGAAGTTAATCCGACAACCGGGAGGTACGAACCGGGCACGCGTGCCGATTTCCTCGAACGGTTCGTCAACAATTTCGAGAGCGTGCTGACGCCGCTCGAAGACCGCATCGCCAATGCTCACCTGCTGACCGACCCTGAAACAGCGCCGGAGGAATCGCTCGAATGGCTGGCCAGTTGGATCGGGATGACATTCGATCCGGCCTACCCGGCGGCGAGCCGGCGAAGATTGTTGAAGGAAGCCGCCCGTCTCTATCGCACGCACGGCACTCTTGAGGGGATGAAGCTCGCGCTCGACATCGCAACCGGTGGTGCGGTAGTCGGCGGCGAGATCATCGTGCTCGAAGATTTCCGGCTTCGCCGCGTGTTGGCGACAATTCTGGGCGCCGATCTCGCAGATGAAAATGACCCGCTGCTGGGCGGGATCGCGATCAGCGGTAATTCGTTTGTTGGCGACACGCTGGTGCTCGGCGACGAATCCAGAAAAAAGTTCCTGGCCCTCTTCAACATCGAGTCGCTCGATACCGGTAATATCCCGCGCACACAGCGAAGACGTGAGGAGGCGGCCATCTCCGCCTTCTTCGACAGTCTGGCGCATCGCGTTACGGTGCTGGTCCATGAGGAGGTTGAACCGCAAAACCTGGGATTAATCCGCCGCGTTGTCGAGCTGGAGACACCGGCGCATGTCCTGGCGCGTGTCGAGACAGCCAGCTATCCGCTGCTGGTCGGTATCGCGTCGCTCGTCGGCGTGGACACCTATCTCAGACAGCGCCCCGAACCGCGTCCGGTACGCATCGGCCGCAGCCTGATCGGCAGGCGCGATTTTCTGCTCCATCCGCCGAGCCTCGATCCGAGGCTTAAGGGCGGACTCAGGACCGGCACACAGACGGTCTCCGATACAGAAGCTTGAGGTACCTGCAATGAGCACACGCAATGACCCGTTACTGGAACGCCAGCTTCCCGACCGGCTTTTTTACGCCACGGGGATGCTGCTCGATCAGCGCGATTTCGAGGATGAGCAGACCTATCACCGCAATCGGCTCGCGCGCGCTCTCGCTTACCTGCACGGCAGTGGCACGGCGGCCGGGTTGCGTGTTAGTTGGGCGCCGCCGATTGCGGCGGGCTCGGATCCGCAATTTCCCGAAGGACGTGAGGGCGAGCTGGAATTGACGGCGGGACTGGCCATCGATCGGTTGGGCAGGCTGATCGAAGTGCCGCGCCGCGCCTGCATCCGGCTTAAACGCTGGTTTGACGAGCAGGAGATTGACAGGCTGGTCGCGGGACTGCACAGCGGGTTTTACAACGGGGTGGTGGTCGATCTGTTCATCCGTTTCGTTGCCTGCGAGCGTGGCAAGACGCCGGCCTTCGCCAGTGGGCCTTTCGACGCGACCAATGCCGCCGTGCCTTCCCGCGTGCGCGATGCATACGAATTGAAGCTCTTCATTCGCCCGGAATCCGACGCCTCGCCCGTGTTGCTCGGCTTGAATCCGGCTGAGGCCTTGCGGGGCTCGGGAGCGTTCCAGTTGACGCTCAACGGATTGAACTTCGTTAACGGCTCGATCGTGCGCTGGAACGGCGTGGATCGCCTGACGACCTTCGCCAGCGCGACGCAGCTTGTCGCTCAAATTCCGGCGGCAGACCTGGACAATTCGGGCACGGCGCAGGTCACGGTCTTCAATCCCGAGCCCGGCGGCGAATCGAACGCGCTGAGCTTCAACATCACGGAGCCGAATCCGGTTCCCGTCCTGAGCAATCTGAATCCGAATGCGGTGATGATGGGCGGCCCTCCCTTCACGCTGATCGTCAGCGGATCGAACTTCGTCAACGACTCGGTCGTGCGCTGGAACGGCAACCCGCGACTCACGACTTTCGTGAGTGCAACGCAACTTGTCGCACAGGTTCCGGCGGCGGACCTGGTCAATGCGGGCACGGCGCAGATTTCGGTCTTCAGTCCCGCGCCCGGCGGCGGCGCATCGAATGCGGTTGCGCTGACGATCGTGCAGCCCAACCCCGCGCCCACGCTCACTGCCATAAATCCGAATTCGGTGTTGACGGGCAACCCTGCCTTCACGTTAACGGTCAATGGGACAGGTTTTATCAACGGTGCAGTAGTTCGCTGGAACGGCAATCCGCGCCCGACGACCTTCGTTAGTGCAACGCAACTGACCGCGCAGATTCCGGCGGCGGACCTGGCCAATGCGGGCACGGCGCAGGTCACTGTCTTCAATCCCGCGCCCGGTGGCGGCGCATCGAACGCGGTAGTGCTGACGGTTGTGCAGCCCAACCCTCTGCCAACGCTTACCGCCTTGACTCCGAATGAGGGGACGGCGGGCAGCCCCGCATTCACATTGACGGTTAACGGGACAGGCTTCGTCAACACCTCGGTCGTACGCTGGAATGGCAACCCGCGCCCGACGATTTTCGTAAGCCCGATGCTGCTGACCGTGCAGATTCCGGCGGCGGAGCTGGCCAACACGGGCACAGCGCAGGTCACAGTCTTCAATCCCCTGCCCGGCGGCGGCGTGTCAGGTGCGTCCATCTTTACCATCCACCAAGTCAATCCCTCGCCCACGCTCGGCAACTTGAATCCGAATGCGGTGGCGGCAGGCAGTCCGGCCTTCTCACTGACGGTTAACGGGACAGGCTTCGTCAACGACGCAGTCGTGCGCTGGAACGGCGCGGATCGCCCAACGACCTTTGTCAGCACGACACAATTGGTCGCTCAGATTTCAGCGGCCGACCTGGTCAACGCGGGCACGGCGCAAGTCACCGTCTTCAATCCCGCACCCGGCGGCGGCGCATCGAATGTGCTGAGTTTCAGCATCACACAAATAAATCCCGTTCCCACACTGGCCAATGCCAGTCCCCCGACGATTACGGCGGGCGGCCCGACATTCACGCTGACGGTCAACGGAGTGAATTTCGTCAACGGCGCGGTCGTGCGATGGAATGGCACGATTCGCACCACGGCTTTTGTCAGCAGTTTGCAATTGACAGCGCAGATTTCGTCGGCGGATATTGCCAATGCGGGCACTGCGCAAATTACAGTCCTCAACCCCGCACCCGGTGGCGGCACATCGAGCGCGCTTGTGCTAACGATCGCGCAGCCCAACCCCACGCCCGCGCTTACCAGTCTGGCGCCGAATGTGACGGCGGCGGGTGGCCCGGCTTTCACTTTGACGGTCAACGGAACGAGCTTTGTCAGAGGTGCCGTCGTCCGCTGGAACGGCGCGAATCGCCAGACGACATTCATCAGCGCGACGCAACTGACCGCGCAAATTCCGGCGACGGACCTGGCCAATGTGGGCGTGGCGCAGGTCTCCGTCTTCAATCCCACGCCCGGGGGCGGCGCATCGAACGTGGCCGCGCTGACGATCGCGCAGCCCAACCCCACGCCCAAGCTTAGCGGCTCGACTCCGAATGTGGCAACGGCAGGTAGCCCAGCCTTCTCGCTGACGGTCAACGGAACGGGGTTTGTCAAGGGCGCAATCGTGCGCTGGAATGGCGGGGATCGCCCGACGACTTTTGTGAACGAATCGCAACTAACCGCGCAGATTCCCGCGGTGGACCTTGCCAGCGAGGGCGCGGCCTCCATTACGGTCTTCAATCCCGCGCCTGGCGGCGGCGTATCCAATGCCGTCAACCTTGCGATTACGAAGGTCAATAACCCCCCCACGCTTAGCGGTTTGAATCCGATTTCAAGGCCTGTGGACAGCCCAAGCTTCAATCTGGCGGTAAAAGGGACGGGCTTCGTCAGAGGCGCGGTCGTGCTCTGGAACGGCGAGGATCGCCCGACGGATTTCGTCAGTGCGACGCAACTTGTCGCGCAAATTCCGGCGACAGACCTTGAAAACTTGGGCAGAGTACTGGTTTCGGTCTTAAATCCGAATGGTGGCTTGTCCAACTCGCTCGGTTTTACAGTCACCCGCCCCATCGACCCGCTCCGTCCAAGATTCGGACGGGATAGCATGCGTATGGAAGTGGACGTGACGGACCATTTACCTCTGCAACAGCGGCTGCCGGTCAATCCCTGGCCCGACCTGGCCGCGATCACCGATCCCGATCCGCAAGTGGCGGCGCGCAAACGCCGCGAAGCCTTGCGCGAAGCGATCTTCAACGCGTGGGCCGAAGAGAGCGAGACCGGCCGCGGGAGCAAACTCCTGGAACTTGCCGAACACCTGCGCGGCCAGGACCCGACATTCCTCTTTCTGGCACGGCTCGTCATCCCTGCCGCGCCCGCCGGCGCCAACCAGCGGCCGGTCTGGAACGGACAGCAGGTCGAGGTGCAGGACGAGCATCGTCTGTTTGTCTACACGCCCAGCGCTCTGGCGCGAGCGATCGGTCTGTGAACTGTTTTCGGAGGCGATTATGTTTAACTCAACACAAGGCTCCGCGCGAGAGCGGCTCAACAAGGACCAGGCCGAACTGCTGCGGCACAGAAGGGCGCTGATCATCAATGACAGTCGCATACTCTCGCAATTTTTCGACGGAAAATTTCTGACGGCAAATGACTTGACGCGCGAGCAGAACTATTTTCTCTCGCGCCAGGCCGATCTGGGACAGGCCAGCGGCGGCGGAATCGTCCACGGCCTGCTCGTCACAGAAGGAGCGACGGCAGGTTCCATCATCATCCACCCCGGCCATGGGATCACGGCGGCAGGCGAACTGGTTTTGCTGGACGAGGAACTCACGATCAACCTTGCCGACATCGCAAGCATCCAGCAGCTCAATGCGCGACTCGGTCTTTCACCCCTCCCGAGCGAGCCGCTGCGCACGCGATCGGGGCTATTCATCGTCGCCCTGCGCCCGATAGAGTTCACGGACAATCCCATCGCCTCCTATCCGACCTCGATCACCGGTACGCGCACGGTCGAAGACAGCGATATTGTCGAGGCGGTCGTCGTGACCTTGATCCCATACGCCGATCGCGGCGGCAACGCGGATGCCGGCCAGCGTCGCGCGGCCGTCGCCCGCGAGCTATTCGTCGAGCGCGGCCGCCGCGGCGTTCCCGAAAATGCGCTGCCGCTGGCTATGATCGCGCTCGAAAGACGCTTCGTGCGCTGGATTGATCCATATCTGGTGCGACGCGAAGCCGGCGCAGTGCATACCAACTTCTTCGGAGTCGGCCAGGCGCCGCGCGCCTTGCGCGAGGCCCACCTGATCCAATACCAGCAGCATTTGCGCGATGTGTTGGAAGAGCGCGGCGAGAACGCGCGCATCACGGCGGCGGAACACTTCCGCGCCCTGCCGCCCGCGGGCCCGATGCCCATCGGTTCGGTCAACCTCGATGATTTCACACAAAGTTATTTTCCGGTCGAGATGGACGTTCAATTAACCGTCGTACCATCGGATGAGCTGGCCGCGGTCATCGAAGAGAGCCTGGCGCTGCCGCCGATCGACCTGACATTAGGCGGCGACGAGCATGAAACGACTTCCGTGCTGGCGCTGTTGCCGGTCGAACGGCGCGACTGGCAGGCAATCCGCACCTCGCTCAGTCCGGTCGTAAGGCAACTCAGACCGGTCGTGCCCGGACTGGTCGCGATCCGCAAGCCGATCCAGGCATTGCAACTGCTCAAGCCCGTGGGGTTTATTCCGGTGGCCAATCCGGGCGCCATCGTTGATCAAAACTGGCGGAACGCCTTCGGTCACGTCGTCTCACTGCTCGACGGTTTCAGGACGCTGTGGTATGTGCGTCGCCGCAATACCGAAATCACCTCTCCATTCGCCGGCGTCACCGTTATCCCTCGGGACGATGAGGGGAATGAACGGGACCTGAACGACCGGATGAAGGATTTCGGATTGCAGCCGTCACTGACGCGCCTCCGGTCGCGAGCCACCGCCGAAGCGGGCGCGGGGATTGTCGCCTTGCTCTCGTCCTCGAAGCTTGTTCCTTCGCGGCTGCTGCTGGCGGGCGCGCTGGAAGAACTTGGCGAGGAAAAGACGCTCGATCAGAGCGCAGTGCTTCGTGTGGCTAACCGCTTTGATCATCCGAAACTGGGCGAGGGCATGCGCCGCCTGGAAGAGGCACTGCCCGCGCTCAAGAAAGATTCTCCACTGACCAAACGCCTGGCTGGGATCGGCAACCTGCCGGAATTGGATCGTCTGGCCCGGCTGTTGCCGGACGATGAACTGCGGGAACTGGCCAAACAGATCGAGGCGGCGGCCAAAGAGAAGAGCGCGACGAAACTGAAACGGCTGCTTGAACGCAGGATCGGGGAGATGCCCTCATGAATATCAAGTCGAAATTCAAACCGCTGCCGGGCGAGCGCGCGGCAGCCGTCTTTCCGCCGATGGTCCCGTTCGGTGAGCGGAGATGGCATCGGCGATTGAACCTGTATCAGGGCCGCGCGCTGACTGATGTCGCGCTGCAAACCGAGCAGGACGGGCGCGCCGGTCGCCTGGCCACCAGTGGACAGATGCTCTCGCCCGGCGTGATCACCGGCCTGGAGGCGGGCGTCGAGGTCAAAGTTGTGGGCGACCTCCAGATAGAAGTTTGGGTTCACATCGCGCAGGGAATGGCGCTGACAGCGAGCGGGGAAGATGTCGTAGTGCCAAAACCGATCGAAGTCAAACTGGACGATCTACCGCTCGTTCCAACCCCGGCGTTGCTCGCACGGTTGAACGTGGCCAACCTGAAGCTTGCGGACAATTCGCTGGGCGCGCTTCGCAGTAGGCTGGATTTTCCGGTTGCGGCCGTGCTGGTGCTGCAACCGGTGGCGGCGGAATTGATCGGCAATTTCGATCCGGATGACCCCTGTGAGATAGACCCGAACAACGACGCCTTCAGTGACAAACAGACCGCCGATGGTTGTCTGCCCGCGCTCTATCTCTGGCCTGGCGATTGGCGACAGCTTCCCGCGCCCGGCACTGCCTGGCGCAATCGCATCGCTTACACGATCTTCAACGCCGAACTGGCCAATGGGCCGGACGACTTTCTGCCCTGGGAAGAGGCGGGTGCTGCACTTCTGCTGATCGCGTTAGGCAGTGCCGGCAGGCCAAGTTTTGTTGATCGCTATTCCGTCGTGCGCGCCGGAGGCAGACCCAAACGCCGAAGCTTGCTGGTCGAGAAATCCGGCAGCCCGTTTCTTTGGCAGGCGCGTATCCAACAGTTCGCTGAACAGATGGCCGAGATGGCATCGAATAACACGCCGGTTAACATGATGACGGCGGACTTCTCATTTCTGCCGCCTTTCGGCCTCTTACCGAAACGTGCCGTCCCGATCGTGCGCCGTCCTCCCAATCAGGTTCCGGCCGAGCCCCCGCCCAACTTTTTCCCCGCGCCCTTCATCGTCGAGGCCACGCCGATCCCGGTCGAAGAGCTTGACGCGGCTTTGGCGCCAGCGGCGTCGCTGATTCCCTTCGATATGGGCGCCGCCAGCCGCGTTTCAGGCGCGACTGAAACCGTGCGATTGCTCGTGCCCGTGCCACAGACCGTCTTCGATCCGAAATTGCTGGTCATCGAATCGATCTCGCAAGAGTTCCTCAACGAATTGAACCGCCTGATCAGAGTGCGCGGCCAATGGCTGCAACGACGCGCGGTGGTGCGCGAGAAAGCTCGCGCACTCTACCTCAGTATCACCGGTAGCCCGCTCGTTTTCCCCTCACCCGATCCTGAGGCGATCGACGCGGATGAAAGCCCGGAGACCGCGCCGCTCGATCCGGCCGAAGAGCCTTTCGGGGTCGCCGGCGGGGGGCAGGATGTGACCTTGAGCGAGGTGCAAGCCTTCAAGGCGAAATACACCAAACCGGACGCCTTCGAAAACATCGAGATCGTAAACTTCGACATGGACAAACTCGATCAACCGCTCAAATCCGGACTGAACATTACCAAAGGAGGATTGGAGGATTTCATCGATCAGCTCCAGCGCAAGGTCAAATACGTCGAGGACAGGATCGACATCAGCTTCACGCGGACGCAGACAGACATTTACCGTATCCGCCAGATCGTGCTCGGTTCGGAAGCCGCGACGAAACTGGCCACCTCGCCAACGCTGGCCGCGATCGCGCAGGGGCAAACAGCCATTGCCACCCGTGATGACATCGAGAAATACGTCGCGCGTTCCAAGACGCAGATCAAGTTCGGCATTCCCCCTACACCGGCTGGGGGTGGACCGAGAATCGTTGGCGCAGTGATTGCGCCGGATTTGCAACGCCAGGCCGATTTTGCCGCCGAAATGAGAGATGTCTCTTCCACTCGCGAGCCGCGAGCGGACGTGAGTGCAAGGCCTGGCGGCCTCGGCAACCTCGGCACCATCGGTTCTGTCGGCAATATCGGCGGCATCGCCAGACCAGGCCTGTTGACCCCGGGTGGCACGAGTGTGAAACCAACGCTCCCCGTCGGCGATCTCATCGCCACTCCGACATTGCCCGGCGTGGTCGCGGGACAGGTCAAGGTGACGCCCCAAGACCTGTCTGAGCAGGCATCGATCGTCGGCAAACCGCTAGATTTCCGCACCGTGACGATCAGTGACCGGATCACGCAACCGGCGGCGCCCGAATCCAAAGACTTCAGTGTGTCGAACAAACACGACGTGATCAAGAGTTTGCTAGAGCCGGCGGATAAGTCGTTGGTGATGCATCTGGACGACATCGCCATTCCTGGTTTCCACACCTATAAAGCCGACGACAAGGTGGATACCGTGGATATCCTCTATTCCGCTTTCGATGAGAAGTCGGAGAAACCGTTGTTAGTGCAGAGGACCCGAAAGGTTCCCAAGGAAATCACGAAGACCTTCAAGCAAATCCATGATGAGAAGTTGCTCGACGGTATCTTGCAGGGACGTCACGACCTCGACCCCACCGACGGCGACGAGGGCGCGTTTTTCAGCGCAAGCGTGCGTGCGATCGATCACACGGTGGCGATCCTGCGGTTGATCGAAGGGCGCGTTAAATCCTACAAGACCTTCATCTCCGCCTGCGAGGAACTGCTTAGCAAACTGCGCAAATCTCTCGATCAGGTCAACGCGCGGTTACAGGTGATCGGCAACGAACTGGCTGAAGCGCGCCACGATGTGTCGGTCGCCCGCGCGCTGATCGCCGAAGAGGAGGCGCGCCTGGAGGCTATTAATGGACGCCGTGACGAGATTGTCGAGAAATATGTCACGTTCCTGGCCTTCTCCCGCGTGCGCGCCGCCGCCATTGCCACGAGCGCGCCGACGCGACCGCTCGACCCCGGCCTGCGCGAACCGGCGGTGCCCGCCTGCCTGCATCATGCAGTGAGCATCCCACCAGAACTGCGACGCATGGTTGATCTGCTGCGCGAAGCGCCGGTGCGATGGCTGGTCCACTTGCACCCGCTGCTCGACCGGCTGGACGACATTGGCAGCCTCGTCGTGACCCTGCAGAGCACGCAATTGCGCGCACAGGTGCAGTTCCCATTCAAACAGGCGACATTCGCCGAGCCGAAAGGTTTTTACGCCGCTGCGCTCACCAAGGTCTTTGTCGCCCATCAACAAACCATCGCCAATGCGCGCGCGCAGGCCGTGCAACTCGATCTGAGCATGCAAACAGAGCCGAGCTGGAAGCTCATGCGCGAGCGCGTCTTCGATTTCGCCACGGCGGCCGATCTGATAGATGCGGCCCACGGACGCAGTGACGTAGCGCGGCTGTCAGCCCGCGAACTGGACCAGATTGCACACGTCGCCGGATGCCTCTACGAAAGCTTCGGCAGAGTCCCGGCCAAAATGCGCCTGCTCTGGGCCGAGCAGCTCAGCCAGTTCGATGCGCCGGTCAGCCTGCGCAACCTGGCGAGCCTGACGCGCTGGGGCCAGCGCTGGCACGAGGAGCGTGATCCGCAACTGGCCGCGCAACTCGACAACCAGGAGCGCATAGCGCGGCGCGATATGCAGGCGCTGGTCGATTTTCTCTACCAACGGATCGATCCGCGCATGACCGAAGCCGTCGGGCTGATCAGCGACCTGGTGCGCATCTCGATCCTGCTGGCAAGTCATGCCCCGGTCAATGAAATCATTTCGGGCCATCTGCCGAAGCCGGCGGTCGCCGTCAAAGGCAGCCTGGTCGAAGTAATCGCCGACCTGGCCAAAGTAAAGATCGGCATGGATGTCCTGATGTTCAACAACCTGAACCAGGTGGTCGCCCGCGGCCTGGTCGAAGACCTGGGTGCGGGCCGCGCCGCAGCCCGGATCGTTCACATTTCGCAGCCGAGCGTCTCGCTGGAGCAAAACACGCGAGTGCAATTCACCCTGCGAAAGACGCCGGCATAATTTTTTCATGACGGCTCATCCAACACGTCATGTCCGTACTCTTCGATTGAAAGCGTCCAGCGAAGACCTGGTGCGGCGCGGCGCGATCCTGCTCGAAGACGCTCTGCACACCGCGACACTTCCCGATGCAGGGCCTGGGAGATTACTGATTATCCGCTCGCTCGATTTCGGTGTGATCCGCAGTGATCAAAGCCCGTCGAGCATCGCGCTCAGAATCGAAGAGATACTGCGCCATCTCGGCTCGCTCGCCGTCCACGCCGAAGCGGCTGGCGCAGCGAGCCGGCCCGCTGTCTACTTCCGCAACTCGCTCGAAGCCATCATCTTACTGGCCCGCCGGAGCGCGCGACAGGAGGACACAGGCCAATGGTTCTGGCCTCTGGCCGTCAAGGCGTGGCGTCGCGAAATGCCACGACACGAAGCGCTGCGGACGCTGTTGGGCGAGGCGCTGCGGACCGAACTCGGCGCCGTGGCCGGCGCGACGATGCTGCGTGAATTGTATGCAGCGGGAGCGGCGGACGAATTGCTGGGATCATTGGGTGGGCAGGACGGCGTCGCGCTACTGCGCCTGTCCGGTCTGCCCGAATGGAGCGCGTCGAGCTTCCCTGCGGGATTCGTCGAACCGCATTTGCCAGCCGATGATCAGCGGCAGACGGCGCGATGGCTGCCGCTGATTATGCGATGGGTCGGGCAGTGGGGGGCTGAGGATGCACGCAGTCTCTGGCTTGCGGCGACGGCGCTGCTTGCCGAAAACCCAGGCCGACAGTGCGACCCGCGCCTGTCAATACGTACCCGCCAACTCGTCAATCTACGGTCTCGAAGGGTGAGAAATGAACACGTTAAAAATCATCTGCCCGATCTGGGACAAGATGACATCTTGCCCCATGACAGACGGCGCACAGATACCAGGAAAGAGACTCCCACAATCAGCGAATCGATATGTGCTCAGGAGTCTGACCGAATCGCCAGCCTGGCGAGCGACTATGTAGCCGAAGAAGGTGAAGCGCAAGCAAATCTGCCGCAATGGCATGACCATCCGCGACCGTCAGAGTTTGGAGGGCTGCTCTTCCTGTTGCCCGTGATGGTGCGGCTCGGTATGCCAGAGTGGCTCGGAGCGAATCCGGAAATGATCGAGATCGAATTTCCTCACCGGTTGCTGCGATGCGTGGCGAGCCTGTTCGCCGCGCCGGACGATGACCCGATCTTGTCAGCCTTGAGCGCCGCGAGCCTGCCGCCGCGCCGGTGCGAGTTCATCGTCCCGGTGCAGTGGATCGGGCGAATCGCGATCGGGCCTCTGCTGTTACGGAGAATCAAAGGTGGCGACGAAGACGACCGAGCCTGGGTCTTGTGCGATAAGACCGGATTACTGCCGCTCGCACTCTGGCGAGGCCGAGCGCCGCTTGCCGTGCGCGAAGCGATCGGCGCAATCGGCTTGCGACGCGGGCCTTTGTTCGAATGCGACGACGATCCGGACCTGTTGCTCCGCGCGTGGATCACGGCGATGCGGCGCTGGTGCCGCAGGTATGCCGGCATCGGATTACGTCAACTCGTGTGCCGGCCAGGACGTGTGCTGGCCAAAAGCACCCACCTGGACCTCATCTTCGATCTGAATCAAGCCGAGATGCGCATCCGCCGCTCGGGACTCGATCTCAATCCGGGTTGGCTGCCGTGGTTCGGCCGTGTCGTGACGTTCCATTACTTGCCTGGGGAGTCGACCTTATGAAGTTTGATCGAACAGGCAGCACGTCAGAAATGGCGCCGCCAATTGAGGGCGCGGCAGTGGTAGCTTTGCCCGCCGTAACGCTCCGCGCCTATGCGTTGGCCGCCATTGCCTCGTGTCTGAACGTCGAAGAGAAAAGCGAAGTCATCGAGCTGCGCTTCCTGCACGAGCATCTGACCGTGGTCGCTCCCGGTGGTGAGCATTGGGTCGTCACTCTCCCCGATTATCTGAATCGGCCCGATAGTTCGGACCAGCGGTTGGTCGAGTTATCTGAGGCGCTGAGTTTGACGTTGACGGAAACCCTGGCGGTCGCACTGGCCGCAGCGGTCGAGGAAGACCTGATGGTTGGGCGCGCGCTGGCGCATCTGCAATCGCCGGTAGGCGGCTCGCGACCGACGCTGGGTTTGTTGGCGACGGCATTGCTCGAAACAACGCCGCCCGGCGCAGGCCCTATCGAGACATTGTCCACAGGCGCCGGTATGCGCAGCGGCCTGCTCACACTATTGAATGAAACCGCGCCGCTCCCTGAACGCGCCGTGAGCGTGCCGGCCGCGATCTGTCTGGCACTCGGCGGTCACGACGCAGCCTGGCCTGGAGCAACCATTGGACTCGGCGAAACCGCGCCGGCCCTGTTGCCGCCCTCGATTCTCGAAGAAGCGAAGCGCCAAGCCGCCGGCTTGACCGCTTCGACGCAGCGATTACTCGTCGTGCGCACCGGCTCAGTGTCTGAAGGCAAATCAGTCGCTGCCGAAATTGCGCGATCACTTGGGCGGCGCGCCGTCTTCATCGAGACGGAAAAGACCAATAGCCTCGGCCCGTGGCTGCTGCTGCGCGGTCTGCTGCCGGTCTTTCGCTTCGAGCTGGGGCCGGGCGAACGAAAGCTCATCGCGCCGATCTCCAGTTACGGCGGCCCGGTTATCGCGCTGTGCGGCCCCGACGGCAGCGTCGAATCGCCGAACGGCGCGGCACTCAGTTGGTCGCTGCCTGTGCCCGGACGGGAGGAACGCGCAAGGCTCTGGGAACAGGCCTTGGGTGTAGGAGAACTCGCGGACGAACTCGCGCGCCATCACCGACACGGCAGCGGACGCATCGCACATCTGGGCCGACTGGCGCATCATCACGCGGTTTTGAAGGGCCGCGAACAACTGGTGATGGAAGATATCGTCGCTGCTTCGTGGTCTGGTGAAGGCGGCGGCCTCGACATGCTGGCGCAACCCATCCGCGACCGCATCGCCGACGAAGCGCTGGTGGTGACCGAGCGTTTGCGCGGCGATCTGGAGATGCTGCTGCTGCGCTGCCGCGCGCGCGACAGCCTGGCGGAAAAGCTTGGCGCGTCGGCCACGGCGCGCTACCACCCCGGCGTGCGCGCACTTTTCGTCGGCCCCTCGGGCACGGGCAAAACGCTTGCCGCCGGATGGCTCGCAACAAAGATGGGCATGCCGCTCTACCGAGTGGACCTGGCTTCGGTGACGAGCAAATACATCGGCGAAACTGAGAAGAACCTCGCCCAGTTACTCGCGCGCGCCGAACAGTCCGAAGTCGTGCTGCTCTTCGACGAGGCCGACTCGATGTTCGGGAAACGCACTGAGATCAACGAAGCTAACGACCGCTTCGCCAACGCGCAGACGAATTACCTGTTGCAACGGATCGAATCCTTCGACGGCATCACGATCCTGACCAGCAACAGCCGCGCCCGCTTCGACGAAGCCTTCGCGCGACGCCTCGACCTGATAGTCGAATTCCCTGCCCCCGGCCCCGAAGAGCGTCGCCGGTTGTGGCAATCGCACCTTGGTGAAAATCACGCTTTAACGCAAGCGGAATTAAATCAACTGGCGGCGACGGCGGATTTGTGCGGCGGCCACATCCGCAACGTGGTTCTGGCGGCGGCAGTGCGTGCCCGGACGCTCGGCCGTCCAATCGACTCTTCCGATCTGGCCCTGGGATTGATCAGCGAATATCGCAAACTCGGACGACAGTTGCCGGTCGAGTTGCGAGTCAAAGTTTGAGCATGCAGCGTCTCGGAACACGAGCAGCTTATGGAAGCCGTTTTCACTTCAAAGGCCAAAGAGAAATCCCATCGCACCCACGAGGCCGATGCTTCGCCGGAGACTGATCTCTCCTCGCCGCGTGGGACTGGCGCGACAGCCGGGCTGCCGCTGTTTTTGCGTGGCGCGGGAATCGCTACGGGCGGAGGCGGTTTTATCCAGCGGCAGCCGGAGCCGGGGATTGAAGAAGAGGAGTTGGAAGAAGAAGAGCTTCCGGTTCAAACCAAGCTCATTATTGGTCAACCTGCCGATGCCTACGAACAGGAAGCCGATCAGATTGCGGAAACTGCAGCCCATCAATCTGTCTTATCAAACAGTAAACCGGCCGCCGTTCCCATGGAAGCACGCGATGATCGCATCCAGCGGGCGAATGCCTCAGTTCCGCAACCGTCCGCTGGGTCGCCACTTCAGACGCCTGATTCAGGCTCGCCGCTCTCCGGGCGAGTCAGAGAAAAAGTAGAACCGCTGCTCGGCGCCGATCTCGGCCACGTGCGCGTCCACACCGGCGCGCCCGCCAACGATGCGGCACAAGGTCTGCGCGCCAAAGCCTTCACTTACAAAAACCATATTTGGCTGGGTCCACATCAAAACCCGAATGACGTGGGGTTGATGGCGCACGAGGCCTCGCACGTCATCCAGCAGTCGTCAGCACCGACTGGCCCGCAGCTTATCCAACGTAAGCCTGCCGATTACCAACATCCCGAAGACGGCGGCGCAGTCCTGTCGCGAATGCAAGCGCGCATCCGTGAGGGTGCTGGCGATTCAGGGATCGAAATCGCCGCGGCGCCCGGCGGAGCAAGCCATGGGACAGAGCCGGCAGTCGCTCCTCCGGTTGGCGAAGCGGCAGGAGAAAATCCCGAAGCGGCTCGTGCATCCGCAATGGTCGATCGCGAAGAACTGGAGGCCAAGAAAGGTGAATTGCAGCCTGAGGCCAACCCGGACGTAGACCGTCCGGCAGAGGAGCGGCCGCGTGTTGAACAATCAGCCGGCGTCACGGAAGAAGTAGTTGACACGCCGGGTGAGCCTCTGGTCGAAGGCGAACAGGCGGAAGCGGCGACTGAAAAAGAGGGCGAGGGCAAAGAGAAGGAGGAGGGCAAAGGCGATGCGATGAGCGAAGCCGAGCAAGCAGCCGTGAAGGCTGATCAGGCTTTCGCGGCGGCCTCCGCGCAAGTGATGCCTTCGCCTGAATCGCCGGTCTCTCCGCCCGAACCGGTCTCGCCCGTGGATGCAGCGGGCATGCCGCTGCCGGATGACCCTGAGACGGAATTTGAAATTGCCGGCCTGGCTGAACGCGCGCAGACGCTGCGCGATGAGGGCTTGCATTTACGGATGCTGGCGACTCAGGAGCGTGGCAATGCCGAAGTCCTGCGCGGCAATATCGAGATGGTCAGAGGCGGCCTCAGTCAAGCCGAAGAGGGTGTGGCCAAGTCAAACGATCACTTGGCCTTCCGACAACAACTCGTCGGTCAGGCTCGCGAATCGCTGACCATCTCCGAGCAGAAAGCGCAGTTGGTCGCGGAACAGGCGCCTGATTTCTCCACCAAAGCTGACGAAGGCAAGGAAGAAACCGGACCAATGGCGAACGAAGCCGGCGAGTTGGCTGGCGAGAGTGCCGCCAACACGCCGGATGATCCCGAAGCCGCGGCCAACGCTCAGGAGCAGGGCGGCAAAATCAATCAAGCCGGCAGCGACATCAACACGACAGACGACGCGATTACGCAAACGCAAACCAAAGCGCAGAGCCTCGGGGAAGACGCCGCGCGCGCCCAAGAGATGAACGCGCAGACGCAAGAGAAGATCACGGCGATGGATGAGACGCTGTCGCAAACCAGCAAGAGTCTGTCAAGAATGGTCGGCCAGAACAGGGAGGCCCGCGGCCAGGTTGTGTCTATGGAGAGCCAGCCTGACCAACTCCTCAGGCAGGCAGCCTCGCTAGATGAACAAGGCGCGGCGTTGATTCAAGCTTCATATGAGATTGAAACCCAACTCCGGCAAGCGCAAACCGGCTTTGAACGGGGCATGAAGTCCGTCCCTGGCTCGAAGGCATTGGAAGATCCCGATGAACAACCGGCGCCGAAGAGAGAAGACCAGACCATTCAGCTTCTGCAGGAAGACGGCGGAACGCCTGCTGATCAACCGCCTACGGCCTTGCCTGAGTTGTCTGAAGCAATGGATGCCGGAATGAGTATACCGCTAGAGGCTGCGGTTCCGGAAACGACGTCACCACAAGAGTTGACCAGTCAATCCGCCGCTCAGTCGCCATCAGGCGAGGGGCGCTACGGAGAACGTGTCGATCTAGACCTTGCCAGCGGCCTGCCCTCATGGCTGACGGGCGTCGATCCGGTGTCAGAGCATGCGCGGATGAAAGCTCAGCAAGCCGAGCAGGAGCGGCGCAGAAGTCAGATCGCTCAGATCAATCAAATGGCGAACGGGAGATTTGAGAACCTGAGCGCCTCACAGAAGATGGGCATCGCGTTGCAACTAACCGGGCAAAATCTCTTCGGCTCTGTCAGCAACATCAGATGGCCCGGCTGGGGCCATCTGGCGCTTGGCCTGATTGATCCGCGCGGGCCGCTTATGGGGGTGGCTGGTGGCCTCAGCATGACGCTCTCGGGCGCAGCAAATCTCTTCAGCTCGGAACAGTGGGAGAGAGACCCTCTCGGTAACCTACTGAAATCCGCCGCCGACATTGCCACTGGCCTGACCATCATTCTTGGCTCAATCACCGCGCTGGCCGGCGTCATTATCGCGATAATGACTGCAATCACGATCCTCTCGCTCGGCACGGCGGCGCCAGTGACCGGACCGATAATTGCTTTCTGCGCCACTGTCTTGACGACAGTGGGAGGCTGGACGATCGCCGTGGGCAAAGTCGCGTTGATTCTGCAGGCGCTGGTCTTCATCAAGAATCTGATTGACGCGGCGACGGCCCGGACGGCTGAAGACCTGCAAAATCAGTCCGACCAAATGACGCAGAATGTATCGAATGCTGGCAATGTCGTGATGCAGCTCGGCATGGCGAAGCTCTCCCAAATAGGCGGGCGTCAGATGCAAAGCGCCATCTCGGAGGCTGGCGGCGGCGTGCGCTTCGCCGCGCTGATGGGAGCACGCGGGCCGCTTGGCTCGGCCGTCTCCGGCATACGCCGCGCTGGGTGGGGCGGCTATGCACGGGAAGTAGCTGGGGGTATCCGCGGAGGCTTGGGCCGCGGAGGTCGTTATCTCAGGACCACGAGCGTAACGCAGGGCGCGCGTGACCTGAGCAAATCCGCGAGAAGTGTCTGGCGGCATCTGACGACGGCGGAAGGACCGCGACTCACCGGTAGACAAGGTCTATCCCGCGAGTTCCTCCTTGGCAGAAATATTCCGAGAGGCTCGTTCCTGTCGGCATCCAGGGGCATTGTACGTGAGGAACTGGCCCAGGCAGGCATTACAGGGGCACGATCTATCGGCGCCGGCGTGGCGACGGGTCAACGGTCCGTCTGGAATTTACAGGGAGAGCCAATCCCAGATGCCAACCTTCCGGTCAATCTCCGTGAGCGCGGCGGAGTGGATCGAGTGTTTGTCGAACCGGGACCAGGGGGGGGGCGGGGGAATGTTGTGGTGGTTCGCCGCGGCGAACTAGCTGAATGGGCTGAGACGAACCGCGCACTCCAGGAACAGATCGGACGGGGGTACCTCACCGAATCACCTCAGGGGGGTCTGCTCTCATTAGAGGAGCTGAGAGGACAACGAGTACTCGACCTTGCGGCCGGTACCCGAGGGCAGACTGTCGCAGACCTTCGGGCAAGGGGTATCGAGGCGTACGGAATGGATATCGCCCTGTCCGACGAGGCGTTGAGCAGATTCCTTCGTCGCTCTGACATCGCTACGCAGGTACCCTTTACTGGGCAGTTCGATGTGGCGTTTGAACTTTATGGAGGCCTGTCCTACGGCTTGGGCCCTGACGCCGCAGCGGCGTTACGCAACGCGACCGGCGCCGTGCGCCCAGGTGGAACACTTTACATCGGCCCGTTGTCTACCGGCGTCCAGCGAGAGTTGGAGCCATTGGTCGCCAGCATCGTCCAGCGCGGAGGCGCGCTCAACCGCAGGCCATATTCCGTGGATCAGATATGGCGTATTACTCTTCCACCCGCACAGCCGCGCGGTTTTCTGGACCTCCTACTCGCCGGATTGATTCGGCCCGCAGGATCGCCCAGACAACCTGAGCGTCTTGATACCCAGGTGCGATCAAGGTGAAACTAAAAGGTCGAGGGGGCAGTGCGCAAGTCGCGTCGCGATATGGCAAGAAAGAAAGTAGATCTAAAAAGGCTTCCGGTAAGGCTCCAATACATCATTGCGCTCACCGTTGTAGCCATCGTGGTCACGGAGGCTTGGATGGTCGGGCGTGACCAAGCCATCCCCGGCTGGATTACAAATTATCTCGTCCCGATCTTGGGTTGGTCTTACGTTGTCTTGCTCGTCCTTGCCATCTGCTATCGCTTTTTTAAGCAAAAGAGACGAACTGACCAAAAATAACGTGTGCTGACATGACATTTGTATCTCTTCGCAGAGATAGGAATTTATGCCTAGACGGTACCTTACAAGATTGAAGCGGCGGTCTCACTCCGGGATGCGAATGGATTGGCGAGAAGAACCTGAAATTAATAGCAGCCGCAGTCAGTGCGAAAAAGGGGCAGCGGCGGGGGTACCTGCATTTCTTGTCTCAACTGCCAACGCGGCGCTTCACAATTCTCCACCGATCTCTGGCCCCGGAAGCCGTTCCGAACCACTGGTGCACGGTCGCAGGAGCGCGCAGGCTGTTGCTTCGATGCGGATTGATGCCTACTATCGCTCGCCTGTGAATCCGACAAATCCCGTCGTCGTATGGACAGACGGCAGCCGCCTTTTCTTCTCGCCTTCAGAAGCCCAGGTGACGACCGGTCGTGCTCTTGCTTCCGCCGAAGTCGCATTCTCGCCGCTCGCGAGTTACGTCGCTGAAGAGATTCTCTGGGATCGTGTCGAGGGGCTGACGACGGGCGGCGGTGCGCTGGTGGTAATTGCGCGCCGATCAGGTGAGCCTGACCTGGAAGTGGCGATCACGAATCACCTCGAGCAAAAATCAACGTTTTCCGCGTTAGGTGTGACCTCAGGCGCCAACGCGCTCGTGTCGCCCGAAGGCGCGGAGTTTATGCGCGTCAACGATTCGAGCGTGCCGCAGAAGCTTTCTGGAGCCACCGCGCCAGGCGATATTCATAAAGAAAGTTTTGCGGACGGATTCTTCCGCTACCGCGCGCCCGGCGGGGATCACGACCTGTATGTCGCGCAGGGCGCCAATCCCATCGCCCATCTAGTCAAACGTTCGACGGGATCGATCACGCGTACATTTACGGGGGGTTCCATTGCGAGTGTGGTCGCGGAACCGAACGGGATTGTTCATCTGGAGCTGACGCAATCTGTGCGAGGCGCCGCAGCACAATCTACAACGACCCTCGATCTACGTTCCAGTCCGCCTAGCATCTCCACGGCCACCGGGCATGCGTCGGCTGAGCCCGGATACACGGGAGCCAAATCGCGCTTGCAGGCCTTGGGCGTCACCTTCACGGAGAACGGCTTGCGCATGCGCGGGGGTGAGTTGGAGATGATCGAGCAGGCGCTGGCGCTCGGTGGCGATCGTGGGCTGACGGCACTCAGGCAATTCCGCAATTTGGAAGGCGGTGGCACTAGCGATCCGATCTTGGAGGTCAGCAAGTCTATTGGCCCGGAGGCCGCTTACGGAATGGCGGATGCAGGATCGGGCACTCCTGGGTTATACATCTATGAACCGTTTGACGCTGCGCCGGCGGGTCGCGCGGCGACCGTGCGGCACGAGATGACTCACGTGATTATGGGCGCGATTGAGGCAGTGAGTCGTTCGACGCTTACGCCCCAGGAGCGCGCCGACCTGGAAGGAGCGTTGCGCTTCGAAGCGGGGCGGGCGCAGAAGAAAGCGCGCGCGGGTCAGTTGCGCGCGGGCGAGTACGGCGCGGGCGACGTGACGCCACCCGCCGGCAGCCGTTCAGACTGGAGAAGCAGAGTGGAAGGCGATCTGGCCCTGGCCGCGATCTGGGCGGAGTTGCTGCGACGATATCCATTTATGCCCGACCCTGAAGGCACTGGAGAACGACGTGCCGTTTCGCTGGCGGATGAGTCGCGATATTCCGGCGCGTCGGAAACAACGGGGCATCCGGCGGATTCGCTCGGCGAATTTGTTGCGAGCTTCGTCACCTGCGCGACTCTTTTCAAAACGCAGTTCGTCGCAGATGTGCTGGCCACCGAAGCTTCGGGCAATACGCGTGGTGGCGGTGGCGGCTCCTACCTGCGCGGCCTCTATCGCCGGGCTTGGAACCGCATTGACGTGAAGTATGTGCCGCTCGGAACGAATCCGTTCTGAGCTCTGACACAGTTGACAGACAACAAGGTGCGAAATTACCTGTCTTAAATCGACAGCTATCTCTAGAAAGTCTCGATAAAGCTTTTGGCGATTGTGCAGTAATGTCACCTTGCCTGACATTTCGGGCAGAGGCGTGACGGTCGGCAACGGCTGTGTTGGAGTCTAACTTACGTTCGTCGGGTCGCACACTTTGCTCGCCGTTGGCTCTCGCCTTTGTCTTGTTAGTAGCGTACCTAAAGTATGTGGGTTACCGCCGTGCACTACTCCTGTAAGCTATGATAAGAATATTGTATGGTCATTCGTAATTTATTGGCTCAGAATAACTTCTATTGGGGTTTTGAGACGATGAAAAGTATCACCAGTTGTTTATCTACCTTCACTGCTAAGGATCGGCGAAAAATGTAACGGCATGAGTGTTCGAACTACAGCCTTGGTATACAAGTTCGTGTAGCGCGCAGTGAGTCAAAATGACCGTTTTGACCTTACTGCGTGGCGTTGTTGTCGTCGTTTTTTGCTTGGGCTGGTGCTCAACTTGCGCTAGAATTGATTCTCACGTTTTGCCCGCCGTTGTGTTTCCTCGACATGTAAAGCCATGGGCATACTCCAAAGGCGGGCATTTCAAGCAATAGAACAAAGCTCAGAGAAGAAATCAACAGTATACGCAATCTGTCTAATTTTACTTGGTAATCCAGCTAGCAAAGGTCGGCTAATCACAAAATTTGGTAACGAAAAGTTTCTGATAGTGTAGAGTCGGATGTTTCCATTAGCAGAAAGTTTGGGTATCTAATTTTGAGTTGCAACGAAGCCATCAGGCCGATTTTTCACTGAACTTCAATATTACAGACAACCTGGTGAACTGATTGTTATGCATAAAGGGGGTATGAGATGACCATTACACAAGAACTGATACTCGCTGCCCGCGATGCAGTTGGAGAAGGCGACTCAGCCACTGACTGGAAGATTGTCCCAACTGAACATGCAGTATTGCTCGCGGATAAATCAGCTTCATTTGCCGAAGTCCTACGCGGAGCACGTCCCAAGGGGATCGCCAAGATGTATGTAGAGCTCGATGCCTTGGCTGTCGAGGCGCGCGATACCTTCAAGAATACAGTTACTAGAGCCAATTTCGCCGTCTTTTGTACTGCTGGCCTCGGCGCTCTGCTCTTAATTGCTAGCGGCATTCAAGGAACTCTAGGGAAATTTGGGCTTTGGGTTGTCGGAACAATTGGCCTTCTGGGCGTGGTTTCCGGTAGCCTTGCGACTATGTGGCTGACTCAGGTAAAGGGAGGAAGCCTGGTAAATAAGTGGTCTAAGGAGCGTGCTAAGGCAGAGGCAAAGCGGCTCGCGTACTTCAAGGCCGTCATCAATGGGGTTTCTGATGACCCCTTCGATCAGCTCCTTGCATTCGAATACACTCGCAGGTTCCTACTCGACAATCAGATCGACTACTTCCGGGATCGCGGAAGGCAGCATGAACGCGCCCACAATAGCGCTCTCAAAACGTCAACTCAAGCAGTGTTCGTTGCCTCTACCGTCACCGCAGGTGCGGGGCTTCTTTCGATGTTGGCGCCACAATTAGCGACAATTGCAGGGATTGGCGTGATCGCGTCCGCATACTCAACGCTAGCTCTTTCGCGCTCGTCAGTGAACATAGATCGCAGGAATGCCGATCGATACCGTCTTGCTAAGGATCAGCTTGAGGAGCGAAAACTGGAGATCGACATTTATCGTGAGAAAGTAGCATCAGGTGACAAAGGTGCCGTACAGGAGTTTTTCGAACCTATCTTCATCACACTCAGCACAGATCATAAAGTATTTCTGAATTTTGTGGAGCAAAGAGAAATGGCAATTGGCGCGATGGAGGGACGACTCACGGTGGCCACGGATGCGTTGCAAGAATCCTAATGGGAAGCTTTTCCCTTGCATTTGTTCTCGTGTAAGACCCGAGGCACCTTGTCATCGGCGTAATTTACCACGATCTCAACAAATATGTGGATTCCCAATCTTCTTTTTTTAGCAGTCCATCACATCTGCAAGACGGTCATTTTGCGTGGACGCCCCTATTTGCGTCACTCGCTATGTTGGTTGCTATTGACTTGCTCCCTTGCAATCACTGCGGAGGCGCAAGATAACCAAACCCGATGCATGATGGATTGCGCTCGATTCATCAGCGACGATCAACACCGCGCTGGCAGCATTCGGGTGCGCGTCAAGGTCAGGAGAAGTGACTCTCAACCAAGTCAACTTCAATGGGTTTTGGAAGATTATCCGGCAGACGATCAGATCGACATAGCTGATGCCGGGTTCAAGCAAAAGATTGTGCAGGCCATCAAGGAGATCAAACACGCCAATCCAAACTGCAGCTTTGGAGAGAACAGCGAGTGCCGGTTCGACAATAAGCTGGAAGAAAAGTTCGATGATCCCGAAGTTACTTTCGTCACACCGGAGATATTGAGGAGCGCACCGGCCGAGGAGAATCAAAGCTTCGTCTGTACGCTGTGCGTGATCTACCTGCCGCAGGTGATTCTACAGCGCGAATTCCAAGCCCTCATCGCAATCAAAACGCTGGCTACCAGGCGGCGACCGGTCTACTTCGATCACCTGCTCGGAGAGGCGAATTCGGCCAGTACCGCCAAAGAGTTACCAGTGAAGCTCGCCTTCGCCCAAGACGATCTTGATAACGCCCTGAGAGACAAACAGATCACTAACCCTGAGCAGGCTAAAGAGCGCGTAACGGAGGAGTTACTAAAAGCAGCGGACAAAGTCTTCGAGATCGCGGTTAAAAACCAGTTACTCGATGCAATGGGCAAAGTGCTCGTTCAACCGAACACCATCGACTTCAGGACACGAAGAGATGTTATCGCTGATGAATTGAAGAAACTTTTCGACCTACAAGAGAATACCAGTGCCTATAACAGTGTTGTTTCGTGGGGAAAGTTCGACGTTATCATCGGGGCGTGCTGCGATACTTCAAGCACCACCTCGCCTGCGTGCGAGAATTTGTGCGCTGACCCGCAAAAGCCGACATTGCTTTTGATGGTCGCCGGTGTGCAAATCATCCGCAGCGTCAGCATCAAAGTCATGCCCGATGATCTGGATCGGGATTTCATCCGCACGGAGACCGGACGCGCGCTCAACAAAAAGCGGAAAGATGCTGAAAAGGGGCTCAATCTGAAATTTTTGGACAAGTTGGCTGCCAAACCTGGCCACATCGTCACGAGCGCAGAGATCACATGCGATCAAAAGAAACTGTGCAAAGAGTCCCTCAATTGCACAGATGCCATACCGGAAAGCTGCGATACAATCAAGCAGTTTGAACGGCTCAGTTCCCGTCCACGTATCCCGCCAAATGATGTGAGTGATGAAAAATTCTCCACGAATACCAATCTGGTTTACCAGGTTTTGCGCAAGCTCCCGGCGGATCGCGAGATATTGTTAAAAGGCGGTGGCGGTTATTCATCGGAAGAGAAATTCCTGGCCAAGATCGGCCTCGAAGAACTGAACATACTGCACTTCGGCGAACGACTCTCGCTCGACTTCGCGCGTGGCCCGGAGGTCCAGAAAGTGCTCTTCCAATTTGCGCGGCCATTCAAGAACACTAAGGTCGAACCCGGATGGAGGTTGAAAGACGCCAGCATCAGTGTCAATTACTTACGCGACAATGATCAGCGGCTGGGCAATCTGACGCCCGGTGAAATCGCGGCGCGAGAGACAGGCTCAAACGCCCGGCTCTCGTTCGGCTACGATTCCTTTGCGCGCCCCGACTACTTTCCGCTCGATTGCAAATCATTCAAAGACCGCAAACGCACGCACTGGACACTGACCGGTGAAACCGCGCTCCAATATCGTGATGTGACTATCCCCGACAGTGACAAGCTGCTCATTGTCACGGGGCTGAACAAGAATCTGCTGCCTGCCGCAAAAACGCAGATCACCTATCTCTCGCTCGATCTTACTGCCGGAGTTAGCCATGACTTTCAAAGGCAGGATCGCGCCGGTCTTGGTCAAGTCTCGTTGTCGCTCGATACCAGGTTGCAACGCGGACTGTCCCTTTTCGGCGCGGATTATATTTTCGGGAAAGCGTTTCTCGCCGCGCATGGCGAAGCCCTTTTTGGCAAGTTCTCTCCGCAGGATATTCTCTTGCGTCACACGCGCGGCATCGCGAGCGGCACCGGCAAAACACCGATCTTCGAACTCTTTCGCCTGGGCGGCCCGCAGAATGTGCGCGGCATCGAAGAAGGCGAGTTCATTGGTCGCCGCCTGACATTCGAGCAAACCGAATTCGGCGTCAACTCATTGACGCTCTGGCGACTGTTGCGGAAGACTTCGACCAAGGAGCTGAACCGCACACCGTGCTCGGAGGAGCTTGACATCAATGAGCCGCGCCCTGCTCCGCCCATCGATTTCTCGAATCTCTACCTGAAAGCCTTCTTCGATCGCGCCCGGATCAGCGACCCAACTTCGTTCAACCGTCCACCGGGAAATAATCTGCCAGGCAATACCCTACCGGGGAGCTTGCCGTTCCAACTCGATCGGCGCGCCACGGGCTATGGCTTTGCAGTCGAACTGCGAAATCTGACGACCGGCGAAGGCGGTCAAAGAATCAATCTTTCGATTGGCTACGCACGCTCGCCACAATCGAAACTACACCGCTCTGGGACGCTTTTCACCACCGTGAGCATCATTATCCACTAACCATCACACCTGCTTATGAGGAGACATTTCTATGAGGGAACTGAAACTCAAGTTCAACGGCCAAACGCGCTCGTTCCGCGAGGACGGGACAGTGGCGGTGATTGTCAATGGCACGCCGGTAGTCAAAGGCAAGTGGCGCGCGACCCCGCAAAGCAATCAGTCCAAAGACAACTCAATCCGTTACCAGATTGACAATGCCGAGCAGCCGCCGGTGCCGGTCAAATACAGCTTCAATGATTTCAACCAACTCGTCGCTATGATCCCGGCAGCAGTCAACGGCGGCGTCGATTCCGAACCGTGTGTTTGGCTCGGCAAAATTATCATTGACGACGGGCACGATCTGGTCTACTCGCTCCTCACCGGGCCAACTACACCGGCCAATCAGCAAATCACCATTTTCGGAGATTTGCATTTCGACGGCACTGCTGCCGATCTGGTGATTGATCTGGCAGGGGGCGGCCGGGCAGTGATCAAGGGAGAGAAAGGCAGCAAGAAAATATCGCAGTTGACAATCGGACAAAGCGACGTTCCCGACTTCGATGCGAAAGATTTGCTCCGCTTCCACGCGCGCACGCAAAATGATTTTCCCGGCCTCCCGGCACGCTTCCCAAACCGGGCAGACATCGCATTCACCGGCAAATGGGACATTGATCCGAACAAAAGTGGCATAGTCTTTCTCAGCAAAATCGCGGGAACTCCGAGTCAGCCGACGATCGCGATTGGCTTTGCGGGTCAATTCAAAGCCGTCACCGCTGGGTTCGCTTACATTGTCAACAACGGCAGTCCGCAAATCGCTTTCACTGTTGATGGCAGTCATCAATGGAGCTCGGCTGACGCGAGTTTTAAAGTTTCTGTCGGCTTCTCCAACCAGGTCTTCCTCGCCAATTTCAGTGGCAAAATCAAGAGTCCTAATACCACCGGACCACAATTTAGCCTCGCGGGCGACCTCACCATCAAACACGAACAAGGCAAGACGACCGACTTCGCCTTGAATCTCGAGGGCCAATATGAGTTCGACGCCAACAAACGGCTCATCTTCAAGGCCAATGTGTCGAGCGTCAACAACGAGTTGAACTACGACCTTATGCTTGAAGGCAAATTCGTCTTCCGAGCCGGCAAACTAAACTTCCAGGCCAAGCTCAGCAAGGCCGGGCCGAAGCCGTCAACAGCCATTTTGCTCGCCTTTGAAGGCAATCGGGCTGATTTGCAAACGAAGCTCGCGCTCGTGTTGAACATTACTGAAGATGAGGTTGATTTCGATTTCGAGTTCCAACTTAAAATGCAATTCAAGGGTGGCGTTCTGATTAAAGATAAACAACCTAAACTATTGGTCGCATAGGATCGAAAACAGTCACCGCCGGCAAAGTCGGTGGCTTGAAGAGGTACATTTCAAAACTACCATTGCTTTTTTAACCCGAGCGCGATGGTCGGCGTTGGAGACCTGTCCATTTCAAAAATTCCGTCCAAGCTTGATAGATAGGAAAATTAACATGTTAATTTTCCCCTACTGTTGAATGAGCGTCTTATCGGACCGAATGACGAAAGACAAGTTAACGTTGTATTCGTCGACTTGTGTAATTTCTGGCATAATGTCATTCAGATGACAATTTCAGTACAAACAGGCGTGGAGTATGACGAGAAGTATCTCTGGTGAGTTCAGGTCCTGCGCCCCATCCGGGGCGCGGGCGAATTTATCCGCACGTTTCCGGTGGTTCTACCAACGGCTAATATCCGGCGTCCCTCGGGACGAAGAGCATCTTCTATTCAGTGTCCTTCCGGGACGAAGAGCATCTTCCGATTGAAACCGACACGATGGTGCGCTACGGGGTCTCGGCCACGCCCACCTATGCGCTCATAGAACGGAAAGGCGCGGCGCCATTCTATTCCCCGACGCGTCTTTCGGAGTTCGAACTTTCCCGGCGGATCTAAGCCGTTTTGGGATAGACTCCCTGATTCCAATTATTTCGGGAGGTTTCCATGATCAACCGAAGACAAGCCCTACATAGCCTTTTCAGTTTCGCCGCCGCGTCCCCGTTGTGGCGGTTGGTCGAACAGGAGCGGAGAACCACCATTTACCCTCCCGTGTATGGCGAAGAGGTGATGGGGCCAGTGAATCTACACGAGATGGAGGATGTGGCCAGGAAGAAGATGCACAAGATGGCCTACGACTTCGTTGCTGGCGGCGTGGAAGACGAACTGACGTTGCGCGCCAACCGTGAGGCGATCATGCGCATTCAGCTTCGCCCGCGGGTGATGGTGGATGTCAGGGGGATTGATCCTTCGCTCGAATTGCTGGGCAAAAAGTTGGATTATCCGATCCTCCTGGCGCCGACCGGCGGTAAAGAGCTTGTGATCCCGGACGGCGACCTGCAGGCCGCGAAGGCTGCGGCCGTCACGAAGACAATCTACGTCGCGGCGTCCGGCGGTTATAAGCGCGAAATACAAGGGCCGATGGAGTGGTGGCAAAACACGATCGGGCAGTCCACGAAAGCGGCGGCGCAAGGGTTCGCCAAACGCTCTCAAGACGCGGGCGCTTCGGCCATCTGTGTGACGGTGGACAATCAATACCAATCGAACCGCGACCGCAACAACCGCAACAGGTTCGATTACGGCTACATGTCAACCGGCGTTCCCGCTGAGAATGAAAAGCGCGCGCCAATCTCCCCAGCCGTGGCCGCAATGCTTCAACCGAAGACGCCGAATATGACCTGGGATTATGTTGACTGGTTGAGGAGCGCCTGCTCGCTGCCCGTGATTTTGAAAGGCATCCTGACCGCCGAAGACGCGCGATTGTCCGTCGAGCGCGGCGTTGACGCAGTGATCGTCTCGAACCATGGAGGACGGCAACTCGACGGCGCGTTGCCCACGATTGAGGCGCTGCCGTCGGTGGTCGAGGCCGTGCAAGGAAAAATCCCCGTGTTGATGGACGGTGGCATACGACGCGGCAGTGACGTTTTGAAGGCCCTGGGATTGGGCGCGAAAGCGATATTGATTGGCCGGCCATATGTCTGGGGCCTGGCGGCCTTCGGGCAGGTCGGGGTTCAGCGAGTGGTTGAGCTGTTGCGCGCCGAGCTTGTGCTCTCAATGGGGCTGGCGGGCAAGCCGACTCTGGCCTCGATTGATCGCAGTCTGGTTCGTTTGCCGGGAGAGAAGCCATGAGCTTGCTTTTTATCCAATTCCCGTTTTTACTTCTCCCGCAATATTTCTAACAGTACCGCGAGCGAGCTGAATTCATCCGCAGTTTCTTAGGCGCCCGAACGGGGTTGGCTGAACAAGAAGCACAGCACCATCAGGACGAGACCTAACCAGTCGTTGGACCGGAGCCGCCGATTCGCGATTGGTTTGCTTCGGCCAGTAATCTGGATCTACTTGTCGTGGTTCCGACATACCTGCAGGAGGCGCGCGGTTTCACGCTCAAACAGATGGGGTTCTGGCATAAGGTTCCGTTGATTGCGGCCACCATCGGCGACACGGTGGGCGACTACTTATAGGATCATCTCGCTCGACGCACAGGGAATCTACTGATTGCGCGGCGGGCAGTGGCGATTGGCGGGTTCGCGCTGGGGCGGCGTGCATCATTCCCGCGGCCAATTCATTTCAGGAGGCTTACGATGCAAACTTCCCGTCGAGAATTTCTGGCTTCAACTTTGATGGCGACTCTAGCGGCGCCGAACGCATTCTCCGCATCGCGCTACCGCGTCGGCATCACCACCAACACGCGCGGCGGATGGGAAAGCGACGTCTGGCTCTCTTTCCGCGAAGCGCGCGAGGTTGGGTACCGCAACGTCGAATCATTCATCCACTACTTCAAGGACTTTTACGACGATAAAGCCGACCAGCTCAAGCAAAAAATGGATGAGATCGGCGTACGATTTGTGACGATCTCCAACGGCAGTCCGATGGAGACGCATTTCGAAGATCCGTCCAAACACGACAAAGTCATCGAAGACCACATGCGGCTGATCCGCTTCATCAAGAAACTCGGCTGCGAACACCTGAAGATCAACATGGGGCAGCGCCGTCCGACGGGAACCACCGACGAAGATCTCAAACACATGGTCGCGGCGCTCGGCGAGATCGGCAAACGCAGCGCGGCCGAAGGGATCAAGTTCGCTGTCCACGCGCATATGTGGAGCCAGTTTGAAAACCGCCGAGAAATTGATTACGTGATGGACCGCACGAACCCGCGACAGGTCTATTTCGTGCTCGACACAGGCCACATCACGATGGCTGGGATTGATCCGGTCGAACTGACCCGCGCGCTTGGTCATCGCATCGTTGAATTTCACATGAAAGACACGAAGCCGGAGAATCGAGGCGGAGCTAAGACCCGGTTGGAGCGGCCTGACATGATGAAGGACCCGCCATTCTTCCCTTTGGGCCATGGCGGCGTCGACTTCCCGGCGATCAAGTCCCACTTGGACAAAATTGGCTGGCAGGGCTGGTTGACGGTGGAACTCGACTCCTCGCCTTACCGGGCGCCGAAAGCGAGCGCGCGGATGAGCAAAGAGTATATTGAGAAGACTCTCGGCCTGAAGTTATAATTCGTCCGCTTTCTGGACAATCCAACAAAGGAATCAGCCTTGAAATGAAGCAGAAGACCAGGTTCACAGTTTACCGCCCATAATCGTCATTGGAATAAGAAGCGCCGTAAAGATAACGTGATACCAAATGGGAACATACGGCCAGGACAGAACCACCTTCAGTAAACCAAAGGCCACCAGCAGAAAGCCGAGGACGAGCGGCGCGCGTATGTTTTCACCGGCGATCAGCGCGGCCAGAAATCCGGACATCACCGAGACTATTGAACCGAGGACAATATGCATGAGAAGAAGCGTCGTGTCCGCTGTGAAC
>JAKEEH010000352.1 GCA_022616725.1 Limisphaerales bacterium
CTGCACTGGACACCGGTGGACTCGGTCACAATTCGCGGGGTGTATAGCCGCTCGCTTGGAGGGGTCAGTTTTGACGAAAGCGTTCGGCTTGAGCCGACGCAGCTCGGCGGCTTCAATCAGTCGTTCCGCAATTTTATTCCTCAATCGCTCGCAGGCTCCGTTTCCGCTCCGAAAAGCGAGGTCATCGGCGCGGCGATCGAGTGGCGGCCCGGCAGTGACACGAAATTGGAATTGCAAGGCGAAATCCTGCGCACCGACGTGAACCGCACGATCGGGGTGTTCGATTTTCTGCCGCCAACGATGCCGGGTGACCCGCCGCCGCACACGGTCGTTTCTTCCACGAAGGAAAATCTGGAATACGAAGAACGCAGACTGTCGTTCACGATCAATCAATTGCTGGCCAATGAGTGGTCGCTGGGCGCGCAGTACCGGCTGACGGATTCACGCCTGGAGCGGCGCCTTCCGTCGTTGCCATCTGCATTTCAGACTCGAGTCGAGAAGGCGCTCTTGCACGAGATTGGTTTGTTTGTGAACTATGAACATGAAAGCGGATTTTTTGGCAGAGCGGAATCGCGCTGGTTCATTCAAGACAATTCCGAGTTGGCGGATGAAAACATGGTGCAACTGAATCTTTTCGCGGGATTCCGCTTCGCTCGACGGCGTTTCGAAGCGACGATCGGCCTGCTGAATGTGACGGGACAGAATTATCGCCTCAATCCAGTGACGCCGTACCGTGATCTGCCGCGCGAGCGCGTGCTGATGACGCGCTTGCAATTCAACTTCTGATCATGGCCGGTAAAAGCAAGCGACGTCATTGGCTGGCGGCATTCATCCTGGGCGCCTCCATCGTCGCGGGGGTCGGCGCCGTTCTGATTGCAGGGGGAAAGCTCGCAGACGCGAGTTACGATCTTCCTTTCAGCTCGGGTCTGCGAACGGACATTGCGACGCCGGAAGTCACCATCGTGTATCTCGACGCCGAATCGGGCGGCGCCCTGCAACAAACCAACGCCGTCTGGGACCGCGACTTGCACGCGCGGCTGTTGGAGACGTTGACGCGGCTCGGGGCAAAGCTGGTGTTTTTCGACATCACGTTTTTCCAGCCGCGCGACTTCGCGACGGATCAGCGCCTCGCGGCCGCGATGCGCGAGAACGGCAAAGTGGTTCTGAGCGGCGATTATGATGTTCACGTGCACCAGTCTGGCATTGCGTTCAGCGAAACGGTGGCACTTAAAGCGCCCTTGGAACTGTTTCGCACGAACGCCTATGGATGGGGCGTGATCCGGCTTCGTCCAGTGGATGAGACCCGAACCCCGCGCACGATTTTCACCGGGCTCCCTCAGAAGGAATCCGCCATCTGGGTTGCGGCCGAACTTGCCGGCGCACCGGCAACACGCACTCCGGAAGGACGCGCCGTCGAACGCTGGTTCAACTTCTATGGTCCTCCCTACACGCTGCGCTCGATCAATTTGGCCAATGCTTTGTCGCCGGCGGACACAAATCTATTCGGTGGCAAGTTCGTGTTTGTCGGCGGCCATCCCTCGGCGTTCTCGCGGGACCAATTCCCAACGCCTTACACACGAATCGGGAAGGGGACTCTCGCCCCGGGGGTCGAAATCCTCGCCACGGGGTTCCTGAATCTGGTGCGGGGCGATTGGCTGACGCGCATGTCCACCGCTAACCAGTTGTTGCTGGTTATCACGTGGGGAGTCTTGTCCGTGTATGGTTTGATGCTGTTGCGGCCGTGGCATGCGGCCTGGGTCGCCGCTTGCGCGACGGTTGGGATTGCCATCCTCTCCTTTTATCTGCACTGGCATCAGCGACTCTGGTGGTCGTGGCTGGTGCCGGCAGCGGTGCAAACGCCGATGGCGTTGGTCTGGTCTGTCGGCTATCAGTATGCTTTCGAATATCGGCAGCGGCGCAAACTGCGCAAAGCGTTTTCCATTTATCTGCCACCGCCGCTGGTCGAGCGCATCTCGGAAATGGATGCCGATCTGGGCCTCGGCGGCAAGGAAGTCGAAGCCACCGTGATGTTCACGGACCTCGAAGGGTTCACGGCGATATCCGAAACGGTAACGCCCACAGAACTCTCTGAACTGCTGACGACGTACTTTAATCGGACCACCAAGCATATACTCGAGCAGGAAGGAACGATCATCAAATACATTGGCGATTCGGTGATGGCGGTCTGGGGCGCGCCCCTCGAAGACGCTAATCAGGCCGAACGTTCAGTGCTGGCGGCCCTGGGCATGGTCGCGGCGGGTCGCGAACTGATCAAGGGACGCCGGCTACGCACGCGCGTCGGCATCAACACCGGCCTGACGCTGGCGGGAAATCTCGGTTCGGATTTTCGGTTCGATTACACGGTGATTGGGGCGACGACGAATCTGGCTTCGCGCCTGGAAAGTCTCAACCAGCTCCTTGGGACTGATATCCTGGTCTCCGAATCCACGCGGCAGCGGCTCAGTGAGAAGATCAAGGTTCGGCGGGTGGGACGGTTTCAACTCAAAGGCATTAGCAGTGCGGTCGGCGTTTTTGAAGTCATTGACCTTTCAACGCTTCACCCCCTCAACCCTTCAACGACTGCCTCCGTCAAAACCTGGATCTCCTCGTTTGAAGAAGCCTTAACCCTGTTCAGCCGGTGCGAATTTCCCGCCGCCGAGAAGTTGCTCAAGCAAGTGATTGCGATGCGCGGAGGGAAAGATGGGCCATCGGAATTCTATTTGGGTCAGATCGCCACATTGCGGACCAGCTTGCCCAGCGCCAAGGGATGGGACGGCGTCATAACTGCCGATACGAAATCGATCACGCGCGATGCCCTGCACCAGACAGGCGATTCACAAGCTGTGCCCGGGACTTAATCCCGGTTCATTTTAGCTTTGACATCGGCGCAGTTTCGCATTCGCATGGACGAGCTTTCACGTATGAAAAAGATTTTGCTTACGATCCTTCCCCTGTTCCTCTCGCTTATGAGTTCAGCCAAAGACACGCGCTGTTTTGAGCTGCGGACGTACACGGCCGCGCCCGGGAAACTCGAAGACCTGCACAACCGGTTCCGTAAGCACACCCTGCGACTGTTTGAGAAGCACGGCATGGAAAATCTCGGCTATTGGGTCCCGATGGACAAAGAGGGCAAGCCCGAGAACAAACTCATTTTCCTGCTCGCTTATCCGAGTCGCGAAGCGCGCGAGAAATCCTGGGCCGCTTTTCAAAGCGATCCCGAATGGAAAGAGGCGGCGAAAAAGTCCGAGGAAAATGGCCGACTGGTCGTCAATGCCAAAAATCCTTACCTTGAAGCCACAGACTATTCGCCGGCAATTAAATCATCCAAAGCGAGCGAACCTCGGGTATTCGAACTGCGCCTTTACAAGACACCGCCGGAGCGATTGAACAATCTGCACGCCCGGTTCCGCGATCACACGGTCAAACTCTTCTCAAAGCACGGCATGACGCACGTCGGCTATTGGACGCCGATGGACGACAAGGACGGGAAGAGCAACACGCTGATTTACATTCTCGCGCACAAGAACCGCGAGGCCGCCGCCGCCTCGTTTGATGCGTTTCGCAAGGACCCTGAGTGGATTGCCGCGCGCAAGGCTTCGGAAGAAAAGGCTGGCGGTTCGCTGACGTTGCCCGAAGGCGGCGTCACGTCGATCTTCATGACGCCAACCGATTATTCGCCCACACGATAGGAGGATTTATGAGACGATCGGTCACTCGGCGAAGTCGCCGTGAATTCATCCACCAGGTCGGCGTTGCTGCGATCACCGCGCCAGTCGCGGCGTCGCTCATCACGTCCGCGCATGCCCAGGAAGATAAACGGCTGGGATTTGCCCTGGTCGGATTGGGCAGCCTGAGCACGAACCAGATCGCTCCCGCGCTCCAGAAGACGAAGCATTGCCGGTTGGCCGGCATCGTCACCGGCACCCCGGCGAAGGAGCAAGCCTGGGCCGATAAATACAACATCCCGCGGAAGAATATTTATAATTACGAAAATTTCGATCGTGTCGCCGACAACCCGGACATTGACGTGGTTTACGTCGTGCTCCCGAACGCCATGCACGGCGAATACACCATTCGCGCCGCCCGGGCCGGCAAGCATGTGCTCTGTGAGAAGCCGATGGAAGTCTCGGTCAAGAAATGCGAACAGATGATCGAGGCCTGCAAAAAGGCGAATCGCAAGCTGGCGATCGGTTATCGATGCCAATTCGTTCCACACCATGTGGAAGCGATTCGCCTGGCGCGGGAGAAAGTGTTTGGCGATGTCAAGCTAATTGAGGCGAGCTTCGGATTTCGCATCGGCGATCCCAACCAATGGCGCCTGAAGCGCGCCCTTGCCGGTGGAGGCGCGCTCATGGACGTGGGCATTTATGCTTTGCAGGGCGCTCGCTATATCTCCGGCGAAGAGCCGGTTGAAGTGTTCGCCAGCGAGACCAAAACCGACACGGTAAAGTTTGAAGAAGTGGACGAGTCGATTCTCTGGTCGATGCGTTTCCCGAGCGGAGTGATGGCCAACTGCGGGACGTCCTACCTGGTCGGTGGCATGAACCGGTTGTTTGCCGCCGCCGAAAAGGGCTGGTTTCAGCTTGATCCCGCCTACAGCTACAGTGGAATTCAGGGGAAAACGAACCGTGGCCTGATGGAATTTCCGCAAGTTGATCACTTCGCCACCGAAATGGACGACTTTGCGCTGTGCATTAAGAACAACAAGCCGACCAAAGTCCCCGGCGAAGAGGGCCTGCGCGATGTCAAAATCATGACGGCAATCTACGAATCCATCCGCAAGGGCAGGCCGGTCAAGCTCGGCTGAAAGGCCGGCTTTTGGTTCGGTTTTTGCTCTGACGGGACCCGCTAAGAGCCAATATGAGTTGGTATTTCGTCAGCGCCGGGGCGCAGGCCGGTCCGGTGTCGGACATCCAATTGGATGAATACATCCTCGCCGGGAAGGTCCTCCCGGACACGCTCGTCTGGCGGGAAGGTATGGAGAACTGGCTGCCCTGCCGCGAAGCCAAACCGACCGCGCCATTCAAGTTCTTTTCGTCGGCGTCCAAAGCCTCCCCGTCCCTGCGAGCCCGATTAGCAGCGTTGGCGAAATCGTGTGTGCCGAATGCGGCGCGTTGCAACCCAAAGATAACGCCATCAAATATGGCGAAGACTGGATTTGCGCCGGGTGCAAACCGCTCCGTATTCAGAAGCTCAAGGAAGGGGTTCTCCCGAAAACGGGCGCAACGGCAATGGACTACGCCGGCGTCGGGGGCCGCTTCCTCGCCAAGTTCCTTGACATGTTGATCATCGGCGGAGTTGGAGGCCTTATCATGGGTGTCGTCACGGCAATTCTCGTTCCGATGATACGCACGCAAGGACGCAGTGCCGCTGGTGGGATTGTCCTGGCCTGGCTGGGTATCCTGACGATTGTGGTCGTCGGCATGATCTTTTACCAAATCTGGTGTTTGCCCAAATATGGCGCGACGCCGGGCAAACGCATCCTGGGCCTGCGCGTGGTCACCGCAGACGGCGGCCCGATCTCTGTCGGCCGGGCGATTGGACGCTTCTTTGGCGAATGGGTGACGGGCCTGATCCCCTTCTGGATCGGCTACCTGATCGCCGCTTTCGATTCGGAACGCCGCACCGTCCACGATCACATTGCGGGCACCCGAGTCATTAAGGTATAACCGGCCCCGGTGAAACTAACCGGGGACAACTATGCCATGGTACTACGCTGAAGGAACGACCCAGAACGGGCCGGTCACTGACGAAATCTTTGCCGACCTGGTGCGGACTGGCCAGGTGCGCGCCGACACTCTTGTCTGGCAGGAGGGCATGGCGAACTGGCAACCTTACTCCGCCATTGCACCCTCGGCCGGGGCGGCTTCCCCCACTGCGCCGCCCCTGGTCGCTCCCCTGCCCGGCGTTGCCGCCGCCGGACCTGGTGAAGTCGTCTGCCATGAATGCGGGAAAGTCGTGTCAAAAGAGAACGCCATCCAATATGGCACCGTCTCCGTTTGCGCCAATTGCAAACCCCTCTTCGTCCAGAAATTGCGGGAAGGCGCGGGCGTCACCGAAGCCCTGTATGTCCGTTATGGAGGGTTTTGGATCCGATTCCTCGCGAAGTTGATCGACAGTGTTATTCTGAATGTTGTTGGATTTATCATAGGTATGGTGCTAGCTTTGCCGTCGCTTCCCTCCTTGAGTGGTGGATCTGCCAATTTCCAACTTCAGGCTGGCTTGCAAGCTCTCAGCTTGCTGGTCGGCTTCGTGATTGACGCTGCTTACAAGACGTTTTTTATCGGCAAGTTCGCCGCTACGCCGGGCAAGATGGCGTGTGGGCTGCGCGTCATTGTTTCCGATGGCAGTAACGTTTCCTACATGCGCGCATTGGGCCGCGCTCTGGCCGAATACGTCTCGGCCATTTTTTGCGCGATCGGCTATATCATCGCCGCGTTCGATTCTCAGAAGCGCACCTTGCATGATCATATGTGCGATACGCGGGTGGTACGAAAGTAGTTCATGAGCGATTCCGCCATTCTATGCCCGAGTTGTTATATGCCGTTGCCAAGTGAACTGTGGAACACGCCAAATTTGGTCTCGTGTGGTGTGTGTGGCGAGAAAATCCAGGCCGCCGTGTTTCCGGCGAACTTCAAGACAATTACTCCCGGCCAGGCTGCCGAGCGCATTCTCGTCGAAGGAGAATCGAGTTGCTTTTACCACGACGCGAAGAAAGCGGTTGTGCCTTGTGACGCCTGTGGACGCTTTCTCTGCTCTGTTTGCGACGTTGAAATCGACGGGCAGCACTTATGCCCCCCATGCCTGGAAGCGAGCCGCAAAAAAGGGACGATGCAACGATTGGACACATACCGCGTCCTCTACGATTACTCAGCGCTAATGTTGGCCATCGTTCCGCTGCTCTGTCTCTACTTCGTGACTTTCATTACGGCTCCGATTGCAATTTATTTGGCGATCCTCTCCTTTCGCAGGCCCAACAGCATCCTGGGTGGGTCGCGCGGCCGCGCATGGGCCGCGATCATTATCGCCTCGCTTCAATTGTGCGGTTGGGGAGTTTTGATTTTTCTGTTCGCATCGGGCGCGATCAAAGGTTGAGTTATGGCCAGGGCGCCAAAGATATATCGTAAACTCCCGGGCCACGGCGCTACGTTATCTCACCGCGTCCGGCTCTACCTCGGCCCGGATCATCTGCTCCAGGTTTCCTCAACGGGATTCACCGAAACCTACAGGCGCTTTTATTTCCGCGATATGCAGTCGATCACGATCCGTACGACGATCGCTGGCCGGGTCGTCAACGCGATTTTCGGCGGATTTGTGGCGATATTCGCAACTTTGGCGTTGGTTGCTTCTGGCGTTGGCACGGTGGTCCTTGGATGTTTCGCGGTCCTTTTCGCGATTGTTCTGGGTGCGAATGTCGCGCTGGGCCCGACTGC
>JAKEEH010000054.1 GCA_022616725.1 Limisphaerales bacterium
GGGACCGACCCCGCCCACGACGAATCGGCTTTTCTGGCGGTGCTTTTCAGCTTCAACCTGCTGAGCCTTTACCAGCATCAGACCAGCCCGACGACGGCCTACCGCCAACCAGCCACCTTGCGGACGGCGGTGTTTCTGTGCGGGGCGATGCTCGGAACCCTCGGCCATGAAGCAGTGATCAGACTCTCCGCCGCCTGGGGAGGGTTGGGCAAACACAAACCGTTGATAGAGGCTGCATTAGATTGGCTGAACTCAACTTCGCCGAAGTTGGTTCCACCGCTGGATCGACTGGCAATTGGAGGTGGAATGATTTGAGAATTCCTATGAGATGACACCCAAAAACTACGCTTCAACTTCGGAGTTCGGGTTTAATTCAATTCAACGGTTCAATTCAACGAATCACGATTTAACGTATGCTGCTTAAGTCACCAGAATTCCCACGCATTCTTATAAACGACCCAGCCTCCCAGCAGGAAATTCGTGATCGCGTGCGCGGTGATCGCGTCGCCAAGGCGCTTTTTCCAGCACACCAGGCTCTGATATGCGAAGCCGCACAATAAACCCGCCAGCCATTCAATATGGGTGAAGGCGAACAGAATTGACGTCATCAGGAAGGGCGTCCAATCAAACTGCCCGAGCGGCACCCGCAAAAAATCACGTTTCAGGATATAGCGATAAACGAATGATCGGTAGAACACCTCTTCCAGAGGCGGAACCACCACGGACGAGCCTGCAATCCGCACCGACACAAAAAACCACGCTAGCACCGCATGCCCAAAATAATTGAATGGATTCCACGGCGTCGCTTTCGATTTCAACACGGTCCATGACGGGTCAATTCCCATCGCGCGCAACGCCGGCGACAGACCGATCCACACTACAAACACCGCGATCCCCACCACAACGGCCTCCACCGATACTTTCCAGCGCATCTCTGAGATCTGTCGCCGGAATGTCCAGAGCAGCCACCCTCCGACGATGCTTTTGAGCAAATATAACCAGTAGCGTCCGCCTTCTCCGAACCATCCCTGGGCAGCCGTGAGCAGAATGAAGATAAAAAACGGAAGTGTGCGGACAGCAACAGGCGATTGCTTGATCTGGGCGATGACCG
Organism: Limisphaerales bacterium; assembly: GCA_022616725.1. Taxonomy (GTDB): domain Bacteria; phylum Verrucomicrobiota; class Verrucomicrobiia; order Limisphaerales; family JAKEEH01; genus JAKEEH01. Next base: position 1,112 of record JAKEEH010000054.1, read on the forward strand.
GGTTCATCAGCGCCCGCATCGACCAGTCGGCGGGCAGGCGGAGTGTTAGTGCGGCTTACGGCAACGTCAACACCCGTTGCTCGTCGTTCCACTCGATCGTGACGCTCTCCTGGTCGATCGCAATCACCTTGATTCTATCGATCTTCTCGCCCACGAACAGCGTTTTGTTATTGATCAGAACGGAAGGCCGCGTTGGCCGCCAGAAGATGCCTTGGACCTTCAGTGTCGGAAAGGTCGCGACCGATGGCGCCGATGGAGCTGCGGCGGCAACATTCGTCGGCGCGAGCGCGACAGTTGAATTTGAGGGCGCGATTGTGTTTGCCGCGTCCGGCTCAACCGGTTTGGCGGCGTCGAGCCGCTGCGTTGAACCAGACTCACGCGCGTGCGCCGTTACGTTGACTTCGGGACGGCTTCCGCGCCATCCGCGTACGAGCAGCAGCGCGCCCAGAGCCAGCACAGCAATCGCCAGCGGCGGAACCACGAACAGCGGCCAGCGCGGCGGCGTCTCGTGAACCGCCGGGCGATACGGTGGAGCCGCGGCATCGACTTGCGGTGGTGGCGCGTTTTGGCTCGCCTTCTTCAAAGCATCATTGATCAGGCTCATGCGTTGATTTGTCCTTCCAATTCACGCACCGCGCGCCCCACCACCCCGTAAGTAATCCGCTCGCTTTGCTGCACAAACCCCGCGAGCAGACACTTGTCGCATAGCGCATTTACCAGGCGCGGAATGCCTTTGGTATATGAGAAAATTCGCCACATCGCCGGAAACGTAAACGCCGGCAGACTCTTCGCTCCACCCCCGGACACCTGCAATCGATGCCGCACGTACTGGCTGACTTCGTGTTGCTTCAACGGTTCGAGATGATACCGCACGGTAATCCGCTGGCGGAGCTGCCGCAGCGCCGGATCATTGAGGCGGTCGCGCAGCTCCGGCTGGCCCATCAGCACGATCTGCAGCAGCTTCCAGTCGTCTGTCTCAAGATTCGACAGCATCCGAACCTGTTCCAGCAGCTCGTTGGTCAGGTTTTGCGCTTCGTCAATGATCAGCACCGACTCGCGGCCCTCTTCCATCTGTTTCAGCAGATACCAGTTGATCTGCTCCATCATTTCGAGGCGATCCAGCCCCCGCACGTCCAGGCCGAACTCGGCGCCGATGGCTTTGACGAGCAAGTCCGGGCTCAAGGCCGGGTTCAGAATGAGCGCGGTCGAGTAATTATTGCCTAGCTGGTCGAGCAATGCCCGGCAGAGCGTTGTCTTGCCCGAACCCACCTCGCCCGTGATCTGGACAAAGCCTTTGCGCTCGCGAATGCCGTAAAGCAAATGATTCAACGCCTCCCGATGCTTCCCGCTGTAAAACAGGTACCTGGGGTTCGGCGTAATATTGAACGGCGGCTCTTTCAGCCCATAAAAGTCCAGATACACGAAAACAATGAAGCAAGTGCCTTGCCGAGGAGCAAATGGGCTGATGCTATTGGGAGATCTGAGGTGTTACTGCGGCACAATCCGAACCTGACCGGTGGTCGGATTGTAGTCGTATTTCATGCCGGCAGGCGGCGGGGGAATGGAAGGCAGGTAATCGGGGCGCGCGAGTTCATTCAGGGTTTTCGGGTAGCGCCCCTCATGGGCATGAAACATTTCGATGGCTTTGCTCAAGCTGACGTTGCCAACAGTCGATTCGGCAGTGCGCTTGGCCTTGGCCGCCGCGCCCAGGTAATCAACGGGGGCGGTGAGCGGATTGCCGGAAGATGCGTTTGTCGCAGAAGAAGAAGTGTCTTTGCGCTCGCAGCCGACAAAAAGCAAACCGGCCACCATCATGAGGCGCAAAAGTGCAACGCTCATAAGAGGATGGCCGGCTCAAGCGCGACTCGAAACCTGACCGCGATTGGGTCAATGCTCGAGTAACTCACCGTTTACTTCGTTGCAGGAGCATTCGTTGACGGAGGCGTGGTCTCCGTGCCGCTATCGGCCGGCTTGCACCCCACGAGCGCCAAACAGGCGGCGAGTGTCAATAACGCGAGTAGTTTCATATTTGAGCTTTTATTGATTGTCATGTGAACGCCCTTGCCTGCTTGGGCAGGCTGGCCCTTCCAGCGGACTCTTACCCATCGCTGGCCGGTTGCCAAGCCCTTTTTTACGGCTCGGTCGCTCCAGTCGGGCGTCCTGCCGACTGGCTCATCGCTCAATACGACCAACCAATTGTCTCCCGCTCCGCATAGAGTTCATACAACTCTCCCATCGCATGGCGCAAATTGCCGGAATGTTTCTGGTACAGGGCGTCTGCAGAAAGAATCGGTTCATCGTCCACCAATTCGGAAACCAATTCCCGCAATAATTCCGGCGAAGTCGTGCATTCCAACAACGTCGGCAGCCTCCCGCGCGTGTGAATCGTGATAATCAAACCACCCGCGCGCCGCGCCCGTCTGACAAAGAGATGCCATTTGACAGCACCTAATTGCTCTATGCCGTCTGCCAGAATGATTTCGCCCGGATCGAAGCTGAAATCACGCGGCACGGACCGCTGCTCGCGATTCAGTCTCAACCATCGAACCGTCCGGCCTTCCCGCGTCAGTTGCTCGCCCAGATTTTCAAGCAACGTCGTTTTACCGCTGCCTTCGGGACCCACAATCGCGCACCGATAACCAAGCCACTCCAACCGTCTCCACAATTCATCCCACGAATAACCTTGCGGCCGATACCTCAGACCCTCAACCCGTTCCGAACGAAAAGGATTATCGCGCGCGCGCATGACTCATTTTAACAACACTTCACGGGCCTCGGGCGCGACCGTGATCTCCAGCCGCTCTACGGCATTGCCAGGCTTCACGATCAGTTCCAGCGCCCACACCAGCGAAATGAGTTTTCCGGAAAAGCTGTAGGGCGACTCCGGCAGGCGAAACTGAAACTGCCGCCCCTCTTCGGCCTGCGCATCCTCGAACGTTTGTGTTGCCACTACGCCGCTGTCTTCGCTCCCTTTGCCCCGAGTGAACCAGAAGAGGCGCAACTCAACGCACTTCGGCTTTTCCGCAAGCTGCCATCCGGCAACGCCGATCAATTCTTCGCCAGGCATGAACGTGGTGCGATTATCCAGTGTGGCTATGCTCAGAGTGCTCATACATTGGCTCGCTTGTCGCGGGGACTGACAGCGGCAATATAGTAATTGGATACTCGTCCTTTAGATCGACGTATCCGTCCACCTTCGCCGCCAGATGGATGGCCCAGATGATCTTGTTATTCGAAGCGGCAAAGGAATGCATGGTGTTCGCGGGAATCTCCGCCGTCACGCTGCCGGATTTAATCTGCCCCGGGTCGGTGAAATGCCGAATGACCTGGCTATAAAACACCTCCCGGTCCGTGCAGGTGTCGGTTCCTCGCCGGTAAGACGCTTCTTCGCGCCCTTCCAGGACCAGCCGGAACTCCTGGATTTTTTCTGTCCTGCCGGTAAACGCCCAATGCAGATCGAGCTTGCCGCCTAACGGGATCGCCATCGTATTCACCCGCAACACGGCCCTCGGACTGAACAACGCGAAAAAACACCGGCCCGCAAACCAAATGAGCCCAAGGCCAATCGCCACGAACGGGATCAGGAATACAGTCAAAAAATACTTCATAAACCCTCCCGAGCCCTTCCGCCACATCTCGATGAGCTGGAAAACAAAAACCGACACGATGCCGTTCCAGAACAACAGGATCACCAGCGCGCCCAGCAACTTCACCCCTGGAGAATGCTGCGGCTTGAGCAACATCGGTCCGCGGCGCTCCTGGCCGCCCGCGGCAACGTGCGCCGTTGTCCCCGGTTGAGGGGCTCCGACTTGCCCTCGCCGAAGTGTCCTGTACACGCCACCGGCTCCCACCAACACGAAAACGGCCGGAATCAACCCAAACCACATTGCAGGAGTAAACCCGCGATGCAGCACGGCGTCGGCGGGATCACGCGGATTGACGAAACAAGTCTTTCTCGCGCCAGGCGGATGATTCCGGACGATCGCCGCTTTGCCGCCATAACCGCTGGAAGACCCGCCAAAGAAATGATAACGGTTGCCCTTGTACTCGCGGCCTTCCAGCTCATACGCGTAAAGGATATCGACGCTATACGTCGTGCTGTCATCGCCACGATGCGATTTAACCCGGCTGGAAATCACCGTGCATGGAACCGCCTGCCAGTCGCGCGCCTGCACAATTCGAATGGCCGGCCGGATGAACACGAAGAAAAGCGCGACGGCGCCGATCACCAGGAAAATCGCAAAGAAAAAAGCCACGAATTTCGGACGGTGGAGTGATTTTGCCGGGTCTGAAATCGACCTCGGCGCCGGCTTCGAGAAGCTGCTGCCTGATTTCCACACCAGGTAAATGCCGCCAATTCCTACGGCGAGAAACAGCAACGGGATCAAAAGAAATGGCACGCCCCAGAAACTTCCGCGCCTCAGAATGGCTTCGGATGGGTTCGCCGGATTCACAAAACACGTCGCGGGCGCATCAACTTTGAACTGGTCCGCGAGCCGTTGCGCCGCTCCGTAATCCGAAAACTCGCGCTTTCCAGGCCTGAACTCCTGCGACGAATAGGCCCGTCCCTGCCATTCATATCGATAATGCACCATGACCACGTAAGGCGAATTACCGCCCCGGTCCGTCACGCCGCTCTCCAGCACGACGCATGGCGCCGTCTTCCACGAATACGTTTTTGCGTTCTTGACGACCTCGCGGATCAGGAACACCGTGAACAGGAGTCCCATCCCTGCAAAAATGGACAAAAACAGCGTGATGAAAATCCGGCCACCAACCGTCGCGGGACGGTTGCGCCCGAGTTGGACTTTAAATCCACTCATTCCAATGCCCTTATCGGCAATTGCCGCTGACAATCAACAACAAATACTCGCCGCAAGGGTACTCGGTGGGTAATCGTCCAGCCCGGAACTCTTTTGGACATGAACCCTGCGATCTCCCAAGGAAAATGGAGAACTTGAACGAAATGAAGCGCCTGTGGGCGATGAAATGGTGTTCCCGCAAAGCCATTGCGGAGATCCAGTAGCACCTGGCGCGAACTGGGAGGCCGATGTTTCAAAGGAAGCTGAAGGCGGGTTACTTCGCGCTCGAATGGCTCAACATCTATGCCACTGCCTATTACGGAAACTACATTTTCTTTCTCATGCGCGTGGAGCACGGGTTCTCGAACCGAGAAAACCTGGCCATGGCCGCTCTTGGCGCGTCGGTTTATGCCGTGGCCTCCTGGCTTGCGGGAAAGTTTGCGCAGCGACGCGGTTATTTCGTTGCGTTGCGCATCGGCTTCTCCTCCATGGCCGTGATTCTGGCGGCAGGCCTGCTCGCGAACACCCCGCTCGCCCATTACGCCGTTATCCTGTGCTGGAACATCGCGATGTGTTTCACGTGGCCCGTCCTCGAGGCCCTTGTCAGCGAAGGCGAAGACCGCAAAGGGCTCGCCGCGATGATCGGCATTTACAATGTCGTCTGGGCCAGTGGCGCCGCGGTCGCGTACTTCAGCGGCGGCGCGTTGCTGGAAACACTCGGCCACAAAAGCCTCTTCTGGCTGCCGGCTGCGTTGCATGCCGCCCAGTTGGCCATCGCTCTTGGCTTGCAAAGTATGGCGGAGCACGGTGCTTCAACCGTGCTCCGGAGTGATGGAGCCGTCCCCGGTGCCGGGGGGACGGCATACCCTTCCACGCCGATCGATCCACACGACATTCATGTGCCGCTGGAGCGCAAAAAGGCATTTCTACGCCTGGCCTGGATTGCCAACCCGTTTGCATATATCGCCATGAACACCGTGATCCCGTTGATTCCGGATGTGGCCGCGCGATTGCACCTGACAACGACGCTGGCCGGGTTCGTCTGTTCGGTCTGGATGTTTGCGCGGCTTATCGCCTTTTTCTGTCTCTGGCGTTGGCCGGGGTGGCATTACCGCTTCGGCTGGCTGGTTGGCGCCTTCGTGGCAATGATCGGCTGTTTCGCCGCGTTGCTCCTGGTCGAAAATCTTGCCGTCGTGGTGATCGCGCAATTCATTTTTGGCCTGGCGGTGGGCCTGATTTATTATTCGTCGTTGTTCTATGCGATGGACGTCGGCGAAACGAAAGGGGAGCATGGTGGGGCGCATGAAGCGCTGATCGGTGTCGGACTTTTTGCGGGACCGGCGATAGGAACCGCGGCACTTTACGCTTTTCCCGCCATTCCTCGCGCTGGCATCCTCACCGTGGGGGTCGTTCTGTCGGTCGGGTTGCTCATTGTCCTGCGGACAGGCAGGGGGAGCGGCCAGCCGTTGGCCCGAAAATCGCTGAGCTAAACATGGCATTGGTGCGAATCCTGGTGGATGGATACAGCCTGCTCCACAATTGGCCGGAGCTGGCGCCGGGAAAGCCGCGGCATTCGGCGGTAGCCCGCAAGGAACTCATCCACGTTTTGACTCAGTACCAGGATGCCAGCGGGACGCCTGTCACGCTGTTTTTTGACGGTGCAGGAGTCCCGCCGCGGCCAGCAGAGGCACAAGAAAAGCCGGCGATCGAAGTGTTGTATTCGCGGGTCGGGCAAACGGCCGACCAGATGATCGAGCGGTCGGCCCATCGGCTTCGCGAGTATGGCGAGGTCCTGGTGGTCACGGACGATTTTGCCGAGCGGGATACAGTTTTGTCGCTTGGCGCGATGGTTTCGAGCTGTCTCGGATTTATTCAAACCGTGGAAAACGCGATGGCCGACCTGAAACGAGAAATTAAACATCACAATCGGCGAGAGCAGACGAGATTTAAGAACGGACGCTGAAATATGAAGTATTGCCTGTTCGTCTTTCAATGGATGGTGCTTGCGACGGCATGGGCTGGGACCAACAAACCCGCTCCCAAACCTCAGCCCCCGCCGGGTAATCGCTTCCTCTTTGTCGTCGAGACTTCCACGTCCAGTGCCCGGCTCGAACACGGAGGCCGCCAGGCCGTCTTCGACCTTATTTATTCCGGGATGGAGGGGCGCATGCGAGGTGGCGATACCTACGGCATCTGGACCTTCAGCGAAACCGTCACCGCCGGCGCCTACCCCATGCAAATCTGGCAGCCCAAAGAAGCGCTCAATCAGGCCAGCCAGGCCGGACGCTTCCTCAAAACCCGTACCTATGAAAAGGAAGGCAAGTTGGAACCCGTTTTCAAGCAATTGAGCGCCGTTTTGCGCGTCGCCAGAGACGTGAATGTCATTCTCGTTACCGACGGCACCAGCCCGGTGCAGGGAACCCCTTTCGACCAGATGATCAACGCCCAGTTCGCAACGAACGCCGTCCAGGTCCGCGAAACCAAAAAGCCCCTGATTGCGACGCTCACCGCGCGCAACGGTCAGTTCACCGCCGCCGAGGTGACGTTAGCCGGAGATCCCATCACTCTCGCCGATTTACCAAAACCAGCGTCACCCGACACGAATACTGTCGTGTTGGCGAGTTCCAACGGACTCACCAACCTCGCTATCAATCTCCCCCAGGTGTCGCCGCCACAAACAAACTCCACCAAACCTATTGGAAAGGTGGTTGCACTTGTGGATCTCGAATCTCA
>JAKEEH010000055.1 GCA_022616725.1 Limisphaerales bacterium
CTTGTCCGGGTATTTCGTCCGGGTATTTCCGATGTGTTGAATGTGTTGAATTCATAGGAATTGACAATTGACGGAGATTCGCGCAAAAACGCTCGGCCGCGCTGCGCCTTTCGGGTAGCAAAGGCGGAGGTTTCACGACGAAAGGAAAAATGAGAACTATTCAAGGAGTACTACCGGTAAGATTGATGGCTGCGAGTATCATCATGTTGGCGTCATGGATTTGCGCGGCACAAGTCGCTAAACCGTCAGGCGGAACTTATTTCTCTTTGCAAGATCCAAATCTCCCGCCACTGCCTTTCAGTCCATTCCCCGATTTGCCCGTGTATGACTTGGGAAGCAATCGCTACAGTTATGACGACCGCGCAGTGGATTATGAGAAGTTGCGCGCCGAAGCCCGAGCTATGGAAGCGGCGAACCGACTCGCAATTGAAGAAGGTGGAGGAATAATGTCGTCGCTGATGGTGGGGGCGCTTTCAGTTGGAATCACTTACAATCCGCCGAGCGAATTCTTGCTGGATGTGTTCAACATGACTCCTGGCGTGCTTTACGGGATAGGCGGAAAAGATTCGCTCGACCCTGACCCGTTCAATACCTGGAGTTTGGTGAGTGTGTTCGAAGCGCAAGCGCCCAGCGAACAGCTTTTGGGAATTGTGTCATCTCCAATGCGCTTTTACATCGCCGTCAACCTTGGGGAGTATGTTGGGCCGTCGGTGTCCATCGTCTCCCCTGGACCGGGAAGTACTGTTAGCGGCGACATGCCGCTTCAAATCGCGGTCACAGATATTCTACCGCTCTTGTCCGTGGACGTTTACGTTGGCGAGACTCAGGCAGGCGTGATCCGGCCCGGTCAAAATGGTATTATCACCGTGCCAACGCACTGGTTCGCAAATGGCGAGCAGGAGATTTGGGTCCGAGTTGTCAATGAAGGCGTGCCTGTTGACACCGATGGCGACATGGTCGTGGATGACATATCCACATTGGAGGCATGGGGAAACGTCACTGTAAATTTCGCCAATGATGTATATATGCAAAATTATTCGCCACTCTACTCAGCGGCTGGATCCATAACGCTCGAGTATTTCGCGACGCCGCCACAGGACTACACATTCGAGGTTTTTCGTCTCAATAATGAGCTCCTTCACACCCAGAATGGCCAGTCCGTAAGCGGGAACATACCCCTGCAATGGAATTTCACTGATCTGTCGGGGCAACCTGTGACAGATGATGGCTACATCTTCTCGCTGACGGTTGCACCACACCCAAGCGATCCAAATGCGCCGGCGGCCGCCGGCCAGACGATCCGCACCACCAGCTTTGTAGATAAAGGCGTAACCGTTGGAAAGTATGTCATTTCGTATGGCGAATGGCCAAACAGCACGATCAATGATTGGAACGAGGGAATGAATGCGGCGGTGTCTTCTGGCGCGAACCTTGCCGCCTTGCTCGACGAAGACATCATCGGCCTAAATCGCGAAGCGCATGGCACGATGCGCGCAGACTTTTCCAGTGAGCCGTACGTGATTAGACGGGCGACGCAGATGAACGATCTGAGTGCGTTGAAGAATGCACTTGCGGATTCACTGACGGGATCGTGGCTCTTCGACGGCCATAGCGGTTCAGTTGATATGATCCCCGGGGAGGACGGCCATCTGACTGTTCGGTTGACAGCGCAAGAAGTTGCGGCATTGCTTGGTAATACCTTCACTTACCCGGTGCCAACGGCTTTGTCTTATAATCGTCGCCTTTTCTCAACGTTTATCACGGGATGCAACGCCGTAAAGGGCTCTTGGCCCATTGCCACTGGAACGCCGCCGGGGGTGAAGCAGGAGGGGAATCCTTGGATTAAGAAAACTTCATTTCTGGGATTCGCTTCCATTTCCTATGCTGGCCAGACAAAGAGTCAATGGATTTCCCGCATTCATGGTGTTTGGATCGATCGTAACGAATATGACACGCCGTTGAAAACCGGCGTGGATCTCGCAAATTTTGAGTATCCGACAGTTCAGAATTGGGGGCCGAGATTGATTGGTTATCGCTTTTTGCATTACAACGGAGAAGATAGCCGATGAGAGCAGCGGTCATTGCTGGAATCCTGATCGTAGTGATTGCTGCCGTTTACCTTTCAAGGCGGGCAGCAACGACAGCCGCGCAGAGTGGAGGCAATTCTCCGCTGCAGGTAAATCAGTCGCATTCCCAGCGTCGTGCAACGCCCTCTGGAGAGATCCTGACTGACCCACAGGACCCGGAGTTTGCCGAGCGAGTGCTGCCGGTCGTCCGTGAATTCTTCGCGACTTTGGAGCATGCAGGAGTAAATCCGCTTAAAGGTGAGCTTCCCTATAATTCAATCCGAATCCACCACGGACGCAATGGGATGACGTGCCGATTCCTGTTGGGTGAAAGCTGGACGGCTACGGCATACGTGAGCCCCGAATATTCGGGCATCCTTCATTTCGGGCAGAGAGGACCAGACAATCCATTCCGCGCTATCAGTCACGCCAACACGAACGCCCTTATTCGCCTTTCGCAGAACGCAATTACAATGCCGCAGCCCGAGGCAGAACGCATCATCAACCGCATTTCGGAGGCGCTTAGCGTTGATCGTTCAAAATTTGAGAAACCGGAGTTTTATCCCGAGAAGATGTTCGATTACGATCTCGGAATGTACTCGGTTCAATATCGGACGAAAGGCAGCGACCCGATCAATCAGCTAAACTATCCCATGAGCTTTACGATCAGAGCTACGTCGCCTACTAGCGCGGTGCTTGTGAGTTATTTGTATGATGGCAAGGGAGGGCGCTAAGGCCCAATCCTGTTGGTCACCTTGCGCGCAGCCTGCTCCTGCGAAAACTTGTGACCGAGTGTTTCTAAAGTGCCTGTCTTGTCGGAATAGAGAACTCCATCAACGCCAAACATGCCTATCTCCGGATTACCCGTTCTAGCCACGTTGAGTCCTCCGATAAGGTTGCTGCCTTTAAAGAATTCCATGCGCAGCGGCGCCGTGGCCTCAGTAAATGGGCTTTCCTCTCGAGCCATCGAGATAGCCTGAACCAGTTTCTTTGCCTCTTCGGCAGTGAGTTCCATCGTGAAGCTGGAATCGTGTCGGTCCATGACGATCACACGGTCCGCTTCGCTGAGGCGGCGCGCCAGCCGCTTCTGATCGGAGCAGCCGCACAACGAAGCAATCGCCACCGCCAGACACCAGACTATTGCGTATTTGGCCTTCTTCTGCATTTCGACCCACTGAAACTCTGAGGCACCCAGTAAATTGCGTCAACGTTACGCCGATCCTTCGGAAAAACAAGGCCGGAAAGCTCGTTCCTCGACCAATTGGGACCAATTGGGACGAGGTCTCACCGGGATTTCTCACGCTCCTTGAGTAGGGCATCTACTGCTTCGTCGAGTTCCTTTTCGCGAACATCGCGGTGGCGGATCACCCCTTTATGGTCGAGGACATATATGGTGGGCCAGCCCCTGACGTTCCATGCCTTCGCGATCGGGCCGCGGGTATTGCCGCCGTCCCACCACGACCGCCAGGTGATGTTCTCCCTTTTCATGGCCTGGCGGAGCCGGTCTTTGGGATCGCTGTTAATTCCAAGCAGCGCAAACGGCTTGCCCTCCATCCGTTTCACGAGCGACCGCTCGTGGGGGTACATCGCCCGGCACGGGCCTCACCAATCCCCCCAGAAATCAATCAGCACCACTTTGCCGCGATAGTCGCTCAGCTTAAACCTCTTGCCATCCACGTCTTCGCCCTCAATTTCCGGCGCGACTTTGCCAATCGCGAGGTTTTTCATTTCAAAGAGCGCGCCCTTTGCAGCCTCCTTCTGTTCTTTAGTGCCGTATTTCTCGACGACGTCGTTGAAATAACTCTCGGCCCGAGCCGGATTAGAAGCGGCCATGGTTTGAGCAAGCGACAGGGCGGCGGCGCCTTTGACGGTTTGGTGCGGATTTTTTCGCAGAACTTCGCGGAGGAAATCGACCTTAGTCTCGTCGTCGGTCAGCATCTCACAAAGCTCCGTGATATTGTTGCTTTCGATATGGTGTTTCGTGATCAGTTCCAAAGCCTTCGTCGGCAACGGCGAATTCTGCCGCGAAAAGCCGATTATCCACCCGACGATGTCAACGGCCACAGGATCCGTCGGGCGTTTCTCAGCGAGAGCGAGCATTTGAGCGGCGTACTTTTCCCGATCGGGGAACTTAAGATTGTTGCGTTCCTCGTCGGTCTTCGCCTTACGGCTCGCTTCGGAAAACGCTTTCTGCTCTTGCTCAAATTCTTTATGGATCCGTTCGTATTCCGCGGCGATTGGGGAAGCCTGTTTGTCGGCCGCGCGCGCAGGCAGCGCGATCAAAAGCGCTGGCCCTAGCAGAACTACGAGAGTGGGTACACACATCGCAACGTTGAAATTACGCAAGGTCCCTCGCCGCGAGGGCGAGACTTCGAGCTTCGACCTTCCCTCGGGCTTCATGTATGACCTTTTCCTTCGTACACGATTTCGAACACAACCGCCTCGCCCTCTTTGCCCGGAATCTTCACGCGGACACTTTTATGTTCGGGCGCCGGGGAACTGAGGTTAGGAATCTCGCCCTCCGCAGAGTTGGCCGGACGCAGACTCACAATGCGAGGGTGGTCAGTCGAAGTCTCCTTGCTGCTGGCCCTCATGAGCGCTTTATAGCCGGCTATCGCATCCGGGCTCTGGTCCAGCTTCGTCGGAACGAGCACGCCGAAATAACCGAATTCCGACGTACCAGAATGGTTTCCGTCCTGTGGCTGCAAAGCAAAGCGCATCGTATAAACGCCCGCCGGCACATCATCGCCGCGGTAATCTCGGCGCGGCGTGGCGACATTAACGGCTCCTAAAACCGTGGCCTGTCTGATCGGATCGAGACTCTTCGCAACAGACTCGGGTTTGGACTGGGTTGAAAGCTCCTTAACCAGCCAATACTCGAGGACCGGCTTGTTGCCGTCCAGCAGTTGAATCGCCCGGGGTTGAAGGAGCTTTTGAATGGCTTCGCTAAGTTCCTTCGGAGGCGGTTTGTCCGACACCTTCAGGGTAAGATCGGCAGCTTGCGCGCAAATCGCAGCACAAAAGAGCCACAGGAGGATCGCAGCGAAATCCGAGATCCGATGTCCAAAACCCGAAGGAATTCCGAAATGGGAAATCTGATCTTCGGCGGCGAGAGTTCGGCCCTCGGCCTTCGAACTTCCTTCGGGCTTCGGCATTCGGACCTCGGGCCTGGGAAACTACCGCGAGAAACTCGCGAGGAACGCGCCGCGCTGGCCGGTCAACTGCCAGGTCATGTCAAGGCCTTTGGCATTGAAAGACGCAACCTCGGTGTAGGCCGGCAGAGGGTTGTTCACATCCGTCAGCGGCGGATAGAAGATGTCTTCGTTGCCGCAGATATGGTCGTTCTCGCCAAAGCAACGGGTGGAGACATTGATGAGGTTCCCGGCTTTCACCGCCGCGCAGCCTGATTTGGCGCAGGTGCCCATTTTCGCCTCTATGGCGGAAGTCTTCACCGCAGCAACTTCACGAATCAGCTTGCCGGCCATGGAGCGGGCAAAGGCTTGCAACGCGTCACGCTGCGACGGGTTGGCCTTTTCGTCCACGATCAGCACGGCCTTGCCGCTGCGCGGCTCGTATTTCAGGTTGCCAAGGGTCGCATCTGTGCGCACGACCGCGATGACGCTCAATCCGTCCAGAGCGGTACCTTGGAAACTGCCTTCTTTGACGGACCAAACCATAATGGCTTCTTTGCCGGTCAAGCCCATTTCGGCATTGGCAAAGCAAGGCCCCGTGTAGATGTCACAGGAGCGAACTTCGAGATAATCACCCGTGATCGATGGCTGGGTAACAGCAAATGCCGCGGTGGCGGCCAGTATTGTCATTAAAGCGGCGAATGTCTTTTTCATAACTAATCCTTTCCAGCCCCCTCCTCACGTCGGGGGTTACAATTTAAAACCGTCTCTACCCTACATAACAGGAGCGCCCAGCGCAACATTCGGTTTTGCCCGTCGGCGCGCCGTCGGGGCCAAAGTTCTCCTGCGTTTGCGCGCACCAAAAGACCCCGTCCTCGTCCTCCGCGCTGTAATACATCGCTTTGTTGCGCAGATTGCGGCAGGGGATGTCACTAGAGCCCTGCTTCGGCGAATCAGTCGGTTCCATATGCTTATGCTGCGGCGGCGAGCACCGCCCGTTTAACGGCGGTTTTAACGAGTTGGATCTTGTAAGCGTTGCCGCTCAACGGCTTGGCGCCTTCGGCGGCCAGGTCACCACACCGTTTCGCGGTCGCCTCGTCGAGTTTCCCGCCTTCCAGCGCCTGCGCGGCCTTAGCCGAGACCCACGGCACCGGGGCGACGTGGCCAAGAACAAGCTGCGGCTTGCGCGCGACGCCGTTTTCACGCTGAAAAGCGACGGAGGCGGTCACATACGGCCAGTCAAGCCCGTGACGATGCCGCACCTCGTAGGTCGCATTCGCAAGGGACCTGCCGCCCGCCGACGGAATGGTGATGGCCGTCAGGATTTCGTTCGACTTCAGCGCGGTCTCGCGCTCGCTCTCGCTTTTCGGCGCCTGGAAAAACTGCCCGGCCGGAATATCGCGCTTTTTGCCATCCGGACCCACGGCCGTAATGGTTGCACCCAAAGCGATCAATGGCGGGCCGAGGCTCGATGGACTGACAAAGAGCGCCGGGCCGTCGGTTCCGAAAATCGCGTGGTAACGGTTGTCGCCGGTTCTGACGAGTGATGTTTCGCCCTGCCGCCCAAGCAAACCAAAGCCATTGCGGAAGTACCAGCAGCGTGGGCGCTGGCAAAGGTCGCCGCCGATCGTGCCGACGGAAATGATCTGCGGGCTCCCGATGCTGCTGATTGCGGTGACAATCGCGGGGTAGGCCTCTTTGATTTGTTTGTTTTGGGCGATTTCCTCCAGCGTGGTCATGGCGCCGATGCGCAGCCCCTGACGGCTGTTGTCCACACCGCGCAGTTCCCTAATGTTGCGCAGGCTGACGACGCGTTTGGGCGCGGCAATGCCCTGCTTCAGGGAGGTCACCAGATCGGTTCCGCCGGCGAGGATTTCTGTTTCGCCCCAGGAACTGCTCAAAAGGGCGGTCGCGTCTTTCAAGGATTTTGGCGCTGAATACTCGAATGCTTTCATACAATCGATCCCTCCTTCTGCAGTGCTGTAATGATCCGGTCCGGCGTCAAGGGCAGGCTCGGTACGCGCACACCGATGGCATTGGCGACCGCGTTGCCAATGGCAGCTCCCGGTGAAATCACCGGCGGTTCTCCGATGCCGATCACGCCGCGGTCGTCGTAACCCTTTCCTGTCATCATGTGAACTTTTAGCAGGCCGATGTCCTTGATGCCCGCCAGCCGATAGAACTCCATGTCCGCATTCAACATGCGCCCTGTCTTGGGGTCATAGACCGCTTCCTCATAGAGCGCATAGGTGATGCCCATGATCAGCGCGCCATAGACCTGGCTCTCGGTAAGTTTCAGGTTGACGATCAACCCGCAGTCCTGCACCGCCACCATCTCGTTGAGCGTCACGACGCCGGTCTCGATATCAACCGACACATCGGCGATCTGCACGCCGCCGACGCCCTCATTGGTGAAGCCTTTGGCCTTGCCTTCGTTGCGGGTTTGCGTACCGCGTTTGGTGATCGGCATAACGCCCAAAGCGGCGCAGGCATCTTTCCAGGAAATTCTGTTGGACGGTTTGTCCACCTGCCGAATCGCACCGCCCGCGGCTTCCAGATTCTCCGCCGTGGTACCAAGCTTTTGTGCCACGGCTTCGCAGACCGCGTTCAGTGCCGCCGTCGCCGCAAGCCGCGAGGATGTCGAGACGCCTCCAATCGTTGTGCTCCCGCCGGAACCGCCGGATCTTGGAAACTCATTTTTGCCGATCTGAACTTTCACGGCGTCCAGAGGCAACCCGAGCGTATCGGCCACGACCTGTTGAATGACTGTGCGCGTGCCTGTACCGAGGTCCTGGGTGCCGATCTTTGCTTCTACCGAACCGTCGGGGCTGACGGTGACGTCGCACTCCGAGTCATGCCCAAGGCCGCCCCACGTATGGACGGAGATGCCCAGGCCGCGTTTGATCGGACCGGGCGTCTTGTCTCCGCGCACGTGTTTCTTCTGGTTGTAGTTGACCAGGCGCGCGGCGATCTCCAACTCCTCTTTGTAAACATCCGGGCGCGCGGTCAAATCCAGGTTTTTCGTAAAGAACTCCAGTTCGTCCATCTTCAGCGCTGCCGCCGTATCTGCCAGCGCGGCGAGCGTTAAGTAACAATTCTGTGGATGTCGCGGTGCGCGCCAGGCCTGTGCCGGCCCCCGGTTGGTCTGGATGCGTTTCACGATCCTGCGCTGATTCGGGATCTTATCGAAGACGTAAGGCATCAGATCGGGCGGATTGCCACTCATCCCGGAGGTTCCCCACACTTCGCTTTCGAATGCCGTGACTTTCCCGTCCTTTGTTGCCCCTACCTTGATTTTGCTAAAGCCCGATGGACGATTCCCGGCGATCATCAACTCCAGGTCGCGATCCAGCAACAACTTCACAGGTCGTCCGGTTTGTTTCGCCAGCGCCGCCGAAATCGTGCCCCACTTCCCGGGATTGAACTTGGACCCGAAGCCGCCTCCCATGTACTGGCAATCGACATGGATCTTGTTCTGCGGGATTCCGGCCGCTTCGCTCAACCCGCGGTCGGCGTAGCCCGATACGTTTTGGGTCGAAGGCCAGACGTACATCTCGCCGTCGCGGATTTCGGCCACCTGGCCGTGCGGTTCCAGGCAACAATGCGTGATCACCGGGACTCCGTAGTTGCCACTGTGCGTCACATCCGCCTTGCCGAACGCTTCATCAACATTTCCCTGGTCCCTTTTGTTCGGGTCTCCTTTGAACAGCTCCGGGTCGCTGTCCACCACCTGGTGCTCCAGCGGGTTATAGTTCACTTTGACGAGGCTGACGGCTTCGGTAGCGATTTCTTCGGTCGTTGCTGCAACCGCCGCGACGATCTGGCCCACGTAATTTACCTCTTTCGCGGCCTCATCCTTCCAAACGCCTTTGACCCCTTCGAGTTTCTCCGCCGCGCTGGTATCGATGCCGGCTACCTCGGCATGCGGATGCGGCGACGTCACCACCTTCGCCCATAACATGTTCGGGCGATTGATGTCATAGGAATACTTGGCGGTGCCGGTCGCTTTTGCGGGACCGTCGGCGCGATCTATCGGCTTTCCAATCAGCGTCCGCTTCTCCGCGGGCGGCCATTCTGCTTTAGGCATTTGAACCTCCTTTCGCCGCGTCCACCACCGCCAGGATCATTCCGGCATAGGTGCCGCAACGGCATAAATTCCCGCCCAGGCCCGCGCGCACCTGTTCGATGCTCGCCTTGGGATTGGCTCGCACGAACGCGGTCGCCGCGGTGACGAAGCCTGGCGTGCAAAAACCGCATTGCTGCGCATCGTGCTTCACAAATGCTCTTTGCACCTCATTCATGCGCTGCGGGGTGCCGATTCCCTCAATGGTTGTCACTTCCCGCCCTTCCGCTTCCACCGCTAGCATCGAGCAGGAATACACCGGCTTGCCGTCCACAATAACTGTGCAGGCGCCGCACGTGCCGCGGTCGCACACTTTCTTGGGGCCGGTCAGGTCCAGCCGATTGCGGAGCGCGTCGAGTAACGTGACGCGCGGTTCGACGTTCAATTTGCGTTTCTGGCCATTGACGTCGAGCGTGATGGGCGTTTCGCCGGGCCCTTTCACATCCCCTTCCGCGGCGATGGCGCTGGTAAGGCCAGCCGGGGAGATCAACCCGCCCGCGACAGACGTGATGCCCACGCCCTTGAGAAACCCGCGCCGAGAAAACCCTGAACCTGGTTGTTTAGACATGATCGCCTTTCAATCCATGATCCGCGCGCCGGTCCCCGGCCACCACTCCCGCAATGACACGGCATACCGGCTCGAGCGGAATCGTTGGCTTAATTGCGCTCCCGTTTTACCCCTGCCGCCGTGCGTTGCAAGCCCCTTTTTCAGGCGCGCGACCGGTAGCGCACCCGTCCCTGGCTGCGATTTTCGGCACCGTCTCGCTGCCAGAAACTAGCTGGGCGGGACGCCATGGAACCCGCAGCCGGGGACGGCTGCACTACGTGTCGGCTCTTGGAAGAGATTCAGATTTCAAAGAACAAGACGGGTTGCGATCAACCCAGTAAGATTCTAAATGACGCGTGCGGTTTGTTTGTACAGTGCCCCTTGGAATTCTATTCGGTTTTATTCGGTTTGCGGGAATTTTTTGCCGAGCGGGGCGTGACGGTTGAGCCGCTCCCCACCCACCCCCGCAGGTGTTCAAAAATGTTCAATTCTTTCATTTTGCTAAGGATTTTCATGGGTCGATGTTCAAAAATGTTCAGAAATGTTCAATTTTGTTCAATTTCGTATAGTAGAGATAGGCAAAGGTTTCCGACATGCGGCAGTTTCGGCGATCCATGGGCAAAATGGATCTACTGGCCGTATTTACGGTCTTTCTAAACATCTCGATACAAAACGTATTCATAATGAGCAGTGGCTTAGTTAGTTGCTGCTAACGGCTGTAGTATAGCACATTTGCTGTCGTGCGCAAGGCGAAGGTCTTTGTTGAGAATCGAAGAGTTGAAGAGTTGCAGCAAGGATGCCCGGCGGGCGCTGATGGAGGGAAGAAACTCTTGAAATGGCTCACCGCAGAGACGCGGAGACGCGGAGGGCATCGAGGTGGCATGGTGACAGAAGTTTCCTTGACCTCTTGGGCCTGCGGCCAAAAGAGGTCAAGGAAACTGGTCGCTGGTCTGGAAGTGCGTGCCACCCCACTGAAGTGGGGTGTTAATGAAACTTCCAGCAGGATTGGACTGCGTCCGCAGA
>JAKEEH010000353.1 GCA_022616725.1 Limisphaerales bacterium
GAGATTTACGGCACGACCATTGCCAACCTGACTGGAGCGGGCAAGTTCCCGGATCAGCCGGACCAAAGCCTCTATCAGCACATCGCGGATTGGCGGCAGCCGCAGACCGGCAATCCGACGCGAACCCAGGATGAGCCGTGGAACCAGTACGGAGTGCGGATGTCAGGCTACTTCATACCGCGCAGGGACGGCTCGCACCGGTTCTATTTCACGCATGATGACGAAGCCCAGTTCAGGATGAGCCCTGATGACAACCCGGCGAATGCCGCGATATTGGTGACGCCAACGGGCGTGCGCAACATCCCCTACGCGGACTTTGCACCGCAATTCGTCGATGTGGCCGGGTTGGTGGCAGGGCAGCCCTACTACTTTGAAGCCCTGGTGAAAGAAGGGGGCGGCGGCGATTATTTGAGCGTCGGCGTTCGCGAGCCGGACAATGGGCTGATTACGAACTCGATCACGGCAATTCAGCCGCAATTCCTCGCCGCGCTGGCAGACCCCAATGCGGCGCCCGCCTTGAGCATCACGAATCCGCCCGCCAACGTGACAGTCGAGGTCGGCCACAGCGCGACCTTCAGCGTCGGCGTTTCGTTCAGTGGCAACAACCTGCCCTATTACCAATGGAAGGTTGACGGCGTAGCGGTCGCAGGAGCCAACGGACCAACCTTTGTCACTCCGCCAGCGGTCGCCGGACCTGACCAGGCAGTGACGGTCGATGTGCATCTGCCGGGTGTGTCAGTCACGAGCGCGGCGGCAACGTTGCACGTTGTGCCGGACACCACTGCGCCCCAGATCAATGCTTCCGTGGTTCTCTCGGGCACGACGCTGTCCCTGGGCTTCACCGAGCCGGTGGTGGTGGACTTTCCGGCGTCGCTGACGGACCCGGCCCTTTATCGCGTCAACGACATGGCCGGCATCGTGCAGAGTGTTGAAATCGTCACTCCATCGGCGCTAAAGCTGAATCTTAACGGCTCAGTATCCGGGACGGTGACGGTGCGCGCTTCGACCGCGCTGGAAGACGCGGCCGGCAACGCGATCGCGGAGAGCGGAGACCTCACTGGATTCTCAGTCGCGTTCACGGCAACGGCCGTAACCACCTGGACGGACATCGCCAACAGTGCCGGGCCGCCCACGCCAGCGGGCACGGTATTCACGGTGAACAATCGCGATTTCGTGGTCACGGCGGGTGGTGCCGATGTCTGGTCCGGCGGTGACCAGTTCACTTATATTTACGAGCAGCGAACCGGCGATTTTGACGTGAAGGTGCGAGTGGACCGCCTCGACTTAGCGGTTGGCGCAGGGAACCTCTGGTCGAAAGCCGGCCTCAACATCCGCGAAACGCTTGATGGCACCGGTCCCAACGGCAGCCGGATGGTCTGGACTTACCCGACACCCACCAATGGCGCCGGTCAATTCGAGGCAGCGATTCGACCCGAACCGGGCCGTGATGTGATCGATGTGAACGGCGGCAGCTATGGCCGGCACGGGCGGGGCGACGGCTCAGCCTGGGTGCGCGTCAAACGCGTCGGCAAATCGTTCACTTATTATGACTCTTATGATGGGCGAAACTGGAACCGCATTGGTTTGCCGCGCGTGGCCGACGCCAACCCGGAAAACTCCATCGGTGGAATTGGGCTGGCCATCGCCGACGCCGGTGGTTTCCCGGAAACACTGTATGTTGGGTTGGGCGTTGTCTCGCATAATCAAAATATTATCACGACGGCCACCTTGTTTGATTATGGCGATTGGTCTTATGAAGGGGCGACGGTAGCCGTCACAAGAGATCCGGCCGATACGGTGGGTTACGTTGGCAGCCGGGTGAAATTCAGCGTCGCCGGCGTTGTCGATCGCGCGCCGCAGCATGAGCTGATCGTGCAATGGCAGCGCAACGGCGTGGATATCCCGGGCGCGGTCAGCACCTATGTGGACAACTACACTTACACGACGCCAGTTCTCACTCTGGACGACAGCGGCGCGCAATATCGGGCCAAATTGATCGTCTCCGGCGCCACCCCGGTGTTCAGTTCCGCCGCCACGTTGACGATGCTCGCGACCGCTCCCGACGGATTAGAGCCCGAAGTCGCAATGACCCCCGCGCCGCCGCAGCTCTTGATGGCGAGGAGAGATCCAACCGATCCGAACCAAATAATCCTCACCTTCGATGAACTACTCCGCCCGAGTTCGGTCAACAACGGCACTTACACCATCGACCAGGGCGTCGTCGTCACGCAGGCACGGCGTCTGGGCATCCGAAAGGTCCTGTTGACAGCCACCGGGCTTGCGCCGCTGAGCAATTGCGTGACTTACGCGATCTCGGTCAGCGGGGTACAGGACGGCAGCGGCAACGAGATGATGCCGACCGATACGACCATTCCCGCCGACGCAGCGGCGCGCGTGCTGTTCATCACCGGCAACGCCTCGGGAATGAACCGCTCGGACCGGATTGTAATCGACCGACTTGACTCGTTCGGTTATGAAGTGACGCCGATCAGCGCGACGGCAGCAAACCGGCGCGGCGCGTCTGCCGCAAGTGGTTATTCGCTCATATACCTCTCCTCCCCGGGCGGAACAGCGGTCGGCAGCACATTCCGCGGGCTTGCGATTCCGACGATTATCTGCCGGCGCGATTTGGCCGACGATTACGGCTTCGTGCCGGCCAATGCTCAGACCGGGACCATCGGCGCACAAACACAGATCAACATCGTCGCTGAGGGCCACCCACTCGCTGCCGGCTTCCCCAACGGCAATATTGCGCTCGTGGACACAGCGCAAGTGGACAACCGCACGTTCAACTGGTACAGCAACCCCGCGCCGAATGCGGTCGTCATCGCGCGCGAAGTGGTTACCACCAACAACTTCCGGCCCGTGATCCTGGCATTTGAAGCGGGGGCGACGACCCTGAATGTCCCGGCGGCCTCCCGCCGCGTTGCGACGTATCTCGAAGATAACGTGCCGCAATGGTTCAACAACAACGCTCGGGCGCTCTTCGACGCGATGATCAACTGGGTCTCCATTCCGTCACTCATCCATCCGCCGCAGAACCAGACGCTTGCTTATGGCAGTTCTGGCGCCCTCTGCGCCGTGGCCGGCAGCCTGACCAACCCGTCCTATCAGTGGTACAAGGATGGGATGCTGATCATGGGCGCGACCGGCGCGCGGCTCGTTTTCAACAATGTTGTGGATGCTGATGCGGGCAACTACACGGTCGTCATCAGCAACGCCTCGGGGTCAGTCACCAGTTCGGTCGCAACGGTCACCGTGCCGCTGCCGGAATTGGATATCGCGCGGACCGGCGACGACATCGTGCTGTCGTGGACAGGCGGCGGCACACTCCAGGAAGCCAAAGACATTCGCGGCCCGTGGCGCAATGCCGCGAACCAGGCCAATCCGCAGAACATCAATCAGCCAACCTTCGCCGTGTTTATGAATGGCGCTCAGGAACCGCCACCTACGGGCGGCGGCACCGGCACGGGCAGCGGGATTATTTCGCTGGCGGGCAACACATTGACCATCAAAATCTCGTTCTCTGGCCTGTCCGGTAACGTGAACAATTGCCATATCCATGGCGTGGGCGGGCGCGGGACCAACGCGGGGGTTTTGTATGGGCTGAATGCCTTTACAACCCAGGGCGGCACTTCCGGAACGATCGATGGATCGGTGACGCTCACCAATAAGACCGGCCTGACGATCGAGGAGCAACTCGATCAACTGCGCGGGGGACTGTGGTACGTCAATATCCATACCACGACTTTCGGCGGCGGCGAGATTCGCGGGCAGATTGATCCGGTGCTCTTCTGCGTTTCGGCCGATCCGCAACAGGACGGCGGCGAAGGACGGACCGGTTTGGGCCTGGGGGTCGTCGCGCTTAACGATAACGTTGTCACGATCAATGTCTCGTTCTCGGGGCTGTCCGGAAACGTCAATAACTGTCACATCCACGGGCCGGCGCCGCGCGGGACGGACGCGGGCGTCCTCTATGGTCTGAATGCCATCACAACCCAGGGCGCAATGTCAGGTACGGTCAATGGGTCGGTCACGCTGGTGGATGGCACTGGCGGAATCAGCCTGGCGGACCAACTCAGTCAATTGGAAGACGGCCTGTGGTACATCAACATCCACACGACGACTTTCGGCGGTGGTGAAATCCGCGGCCAGATCGAGAAGCCGCTGAAACAGTTCTTCCGCGTCGTGCGCCCATAAGACACGACATAACGCGAAACAAAGAGACCGGGACTGTGTCCCGGTCTCTTTTTATTCTCCCTCGCACGGCCAGAGGGTCTGTCGATGCGCCGCAGGCTTGTTTCCTTTCCCTCTTTGGCCTGCGGCCAAAGAGGGAAAGGAACGGTACTCTGGACGGAGGCGCCCACCTCACTGAAGTGAGGTGATGATGAAACCGGGTGTCACATGCGCCTGGACGGTCTCCAGGATCTTTTCGGTCATGCCCTGGACATCGAAGTCGCGCACCACCGCTTCGCGGCCAGCCAGGCCCATGCGCCGGGCCTTCTCCGGATTGGCGAGAAGCGATTCGACCGCGTCCGCGAGCGACTCAACGCTTCCAGGCTCGCAGAGCAACCCGCCGCCCGTGGCTGTGATCAGCTCAGGAAAGGCGGCGACGGACGGCTGGACCACTGGGACCGCGGACGCAAGCGCCTCGATGACGTAGAGCCCGAAAGCCTCTCCGTAGAGCGCCGGCACGGACATGACAGTAAGGGAGCGATAAAACTGCTGTTTCGCGAGAAGGTCCAGGTTCGGATGGAACTCGAAAGATTCTGGGAATTCCGCCAGCTTTTGTTTCAGTTCTTCGACGAAGGGTTCATCGGCGGGTCCGAGGCTTCCGCCAATTTTCAAGCGCAGGCCTTTGATTCGGTCCCGGCGTTTCAAGACAAGGAACGCGTCCACAAGGGTGTCGATCCCCTTCTCGCGGCACATTCGGGCGAAATACCCAAGCACGGGTGGATCGGGCGGCGCGGGTGCGGGCGCGAAACCGTCCAGCTTGATGCCGTTGTACACGACCCGCACGCGCTCGGACGGCAGTTGCAGCCGTTTGGCCATGAGTTGGCCAAAGTAATGGCTGGGCGCGATAAAAAGCGCGATGTCACCGCAGCGTTTCACCAGGATGTCCCAGGCCTGGCCGCGAAACGGCTCCGGAAGGCCATCCAGAAACGAATCTTCGCCCTGGAGATGGCAAAACACCGGCGCGTCCAATTCGTGTTGCAAACGCCGGGCCAGACCGGCCAGCAGGACGTTCGAGAGAAAGATTGCGTCCGGTTTTGGCTGCGCCCTGAGCCATGCGATCAGCTTGTCGAGTTCAGCGATCTGATTGCCCTCTTCACCGCGCAACATCGACACGGTCAATTCGCCGAGATCCGTCGCGCGAGTTTTCGCGGCGCGCCCGGCGGCCCAGCGGAGCAGGCGCGGGTGCGAGAGGGCATTGCGCAGCCAACCCGGCGCGCGGCGGAAAAGCGTCGATTGCTGATCGAGATAAACGTTGATGCCGCTGAAGAAAATCGGCGTCCCGCTGCTTTGATCCGTATCGTCGAGGTTCAGCGGCAGATAGAGCGGGACCATCAGCGCGCTGTGCCCAAGCTTGCGCAACCTTTCGACGAGGGCATTGTCGCGGAAGCAGTTCCCACAATACATTCCGCCTGCGCCGGGAGTAATTTGGACGAGGTTCATGTTTCCGTCAGCCCGTCAAACATAGCCGTGCGCCCTTAGCTACCGCCCCATCGCGATGCTTTCCCGCGTCGCCGCCGATTCCAGCGGCCTTCCGTACGGCAACGCCTCGGGCACTTCGGCGAACTCCGCGATGGCGCGAAACAGATGAGTAAAATCCTTGTCCACGTCGCCCGAAAGACAATCCGTGATGTCGCCCGCCAGGTCCGGGTATTTGTCAGTCAGCTCCCGAAAACTGAAGTTCGGATCGTAGAACGCATAGACCAGTTTGCGCATGTTCTCAATGCCGTGCCGCAGCGCGCGTCCGTATTCGGCGAAGCGGCCCGGCGAGAAATCATGCGCTTCCAGCGCCTCGTGTACCGCGTCCGCGGCCATGACCCCGCTCTTGAGCGCGAGCATCAGGCCGGAGGAAAACACCGGATCGAGAAAGCAGAGCGCGTCGCCGACGAGCAGCAAGCCTTCGCACCCGCAGTATTTCGAATGAAATGAAAACTCGTTGGTGATGTAATACGGGCCGATTTGCCAGCCAGGGGCAAGATGTTCCTTAATCCAAAGGTTCTGGTCGATCTCGCGCCGAAACATCTCGCCGGGGTCCCTGATGCCGTCTCGCGTCAAGTATTTCCCTTCTGCCACCACGCCGACGCTCGTCATGTCGTTGTGCTGCGGGATGTACCAAAACCATCCCTTGTCGGGAACAAACGCAACCGTCGTCGCGCCGGCATCGATGCCTTCGTCCCGCATCGCTCCCTTGTAATAGGTCCACACGGCCACTTTGTTCAGCTTCGGATCGCGGACGCGCCAGTTATTGCGCACGGCCGCAAAGGAATCTTTGCCCGTGCAATCGAGCGTTATTGGCGCCAGGTATTCGACCATTCGGCCATCGGCATGTTGCGCCCGCACGCCCGTTACGCGTTCGCTGTCCTTGAGCAGATTGGTGACCGTGACCTGCTCCAGCACCGTCGCGCCCCGTCCTTTTGCGTTATCAACCAGCATTTGGTCGAACTCGGAACGCAACACTTGCCAGGTCTGCGCCACGTCGGGGCTGTAGCGGGTGAAAAAATAAAACGGTTGCGAGGCTTTGCCGGACGCCGCGACAAATTGCACGCTATATTTTTTAACAAACGCGGATTGCCGCATCTTATCGATCAGTCCCAGTCGCTGGAGCGGCTGATAGGTAAACGGGAGCAGCGATTCCCCGATGTGGTAGCGCGGAAACTTTTCGCGTTCGAGGACAAGGACGCGATGGCCTCGTTCGGCCAGCAAAGCCGCGGCAGCCGTGCCTGCTGGTCCGGCGCCGATGATGATGGTATCCCAACGGGTGCTCACTTCTTTGCTGCGGGCGGGAGAATTTCGACAATTTCAGCCAGGGTACGTCCTTCGGCGTCAAACAAAATGTTGCGTCGCCCAAAAAGCGCTTGCGGTTCGCGCAAATTGAGCAGGCGATTGATCGTCGCGTCTGACGTGATGCGCAAGTAGGCCTGGGGACGGCTCTGGTAGGCGATGGCACAATCCTTGAGAACACGGCCCAGCGGGTGGCGCTCCTGCAAGATCCTTTGCCGCGCCTCGGCAGGGAACATGTCGAGATTGATCTTGATCGCCCCAAACTCGACCGGCTTGTCCGTGCCATCCAGTTGCAGGACGACCTCGCGAAAATAGCTTCCGTTTCGCCGCTCGCGCCCGATGACGCGCAGGTGCACTGGCGCGCCGTGGAAATTCTCCAGCGTCGAGGTCATGTCGTTCTGGTGCACGAGCAGCCCATAGTAGGGTTCGGGCACCTCAGGCGCGGCGATTCGCTTGATCGGCGGCAATCCCAGTCCGGAGCGGGCGTAAAACTCGTCCAGCGGGTGGGCGACGGGGCAATCGACCATCGAACATTCTACAGATGCCTCACGCATAACGCGCACTCCGGTGTTCCGGCAAAAAAAACTCCTGCAACAGCCGATCAACCTGCAGCAATCCCTCGCGGTTGATCCGCACCGTATCACCCTCCACCGACAGCAATCCCCAATCGCGCAATCTCTGGAGTGGCACGGCAAAGCGGTCGCACAAATCGACGCCGAACTTGTTCTGGAAATACGCCCGGCTTACCTGACCGAGCTTCAATTGGAGAATGAACTCGCGAATGAGCCGTTCATCGCTCGTTGGAGTGAGAGCGCGATAAATCGGCAGTGCGCCCGCCTCGACCCTGGCCACGTAGGGATCGAAATCGTGATGATTCTGGTAATGCGTTCCGCCGATGCTGCCGAAGCTCGCCACGCCAATCGAAACCAGGTCGGCGCCCGCCCAAAGCCGGTCGCGATAGAGGAATTTGGTGCGGGAGCGATCCTTGACGGCGGTATAAGCGCTGGCGATTTCGTAACCAGCCTTCTCCAATTCGTGGAACGCGTAATCCACCCACGCCCGCTTCGTTTCCCAATCAGCCACCGGGGCGACGAGCCTCCCCTCCGCCTTCATCTGCTTATAGATCGTCGTATTATACGGGATTTCCATCTCGTAAATCGTCACGCTGTCCGGAGCCATGGCGATGGTTTTGCGCACGCACTCTCTCCAGTTCGCTTCGGTTTCCTCCACCATGCCCGCAATCAGGTCGATGTTGATCTGCGGGAAACCTGCGTGTCGCGCGTATTCGTAAGCGCGCGCGATCTCCTTGCTATGGTGCGCCCGGCCATTGATTTCCAGAATATGATCGTCAAAGTTTTCAACGCCGAGGCTTAGCCGCGTTACGCCAAGGTCGCGGATGGCCTGCAATTTATGGTCGGTGAGCGTGCCCGGCTCCGCCTCGAACGTGACCTCCTCGACGGTGTCCCATGGCAAGAGCCGCTGCATGGAGCCGAAGAGATGCCGCAACTGGTCAACTGATAAATACGATGGAGTCCCGCCGCCGAAATAAATAAAGCCTGGCTTGCGCCTGCCGATAAAGGGTCGCGAGGCGTACATCGCCAATTCCGCCACCAGCGCGTCAACGTAGCGCCGGATGGCCGCCGCGTCCTTGTCTGTGTACACCTTAAAATAACAGAAGTGACAGCGTTTGCGGCAGAACGGAATGTGCGCGTAAATCCCCAGCGGCGTGCCGGGCGCCGGGGCGCGTTCGAGCGCTGCCTCGACCTGTCCGACGTATTCCGGCTTCCAGAATGAAAAGGGCGGATAATTCGACACGAAGTAGTTGCCGACCGTCGTTTGCGTTTGCAGCGGCGGTTTCGACTGGGCCGGAACTGTGATAGCCGGGGCGCTCATTTCTTTCCCTCCCCGCTGAAAGCATAGACATTGCCGTCGTCCGCGCCCACAACGATCGTGCCATCGACCACGGCAGGCGAACTGCCAATGGGCGGACCGATCTCGTAGGACCAGATCTCTTTTCCAGTCTTCAGACTGATCATGTACAGCCGCCCGTCATCCGACCCGACTACTACTTTGTCCTCGCAAACGGCGGGCGAACTGTCCACC
Source organism: Limisphaerales bacterium (assembly GCA_022616725.1). Taxonomy (GTDB): domain Bacteria; phylum Verrucomicrobiota; class Verrucomicrobiia; order Limisphaerales; family JAKEEH01; genus JAKEEH01. The sequence continues at coordinate 9,118 of JAKEEH010000353.1, forward strand.
TTGCCGCGCGTGGGAAATTTCCACACGGCCTTGCCATCGGCGCGATTGAGGCAATGCACCGTTTTGTCGCGGCCGCCGAACACAATCCGATCCTCTGTCACGGCCGGCGACGAGAAGTAAGGGAAATTCTTGTCCCGATAGGTCCACAGATTCGTGCCGCGTTCAAGGTCAATGCAAAGAAACTCATTTTCATAATGGCCCACATAGGCGCGGTTTCCGGAGATCGCCACCGAGGCCGCAATGTAGGCGCCGGCTTCGACCTCCTTCACCTTTGCGCCACTGGTCAGCGCAATCACGTGCAGCAACGCGTCGCACCCCCCGAAAACGGTCTTTCCATCGAACACCGCTGGCGAGCCGTTGATGTAACTCCCGGTTTCATACACCCAATTGCTCTTGCCGGTCCCGGCATCGAGGCAGTGCAATTTGTAATCATACCCTCCAATGATGATTCGTGTACCCGCAGAGTCCTTGAAGTAGTTCGGCGAACCCAGAATCTTATCGCCCGTCTCATATTTCCAAAGCGGCTTTCCGTCCAGCCCCAGGGCATGGAGCGACCCGTCAGAAGAACCCACAAAAACCCGATTCTCCAGCACCAAAGGTGAGGACTCGACAGCGCCGCCGGTTTTGAAGGCCCAAATCCTTTGTCCCGACTTCAAGTCGAGCGCATACACATGCTCATCGTTCGAGCCGACGAACACCTTGCCATCGACAATCGCCGCTGACGATTTGACCGGTCCGCCGGTCTTGAAACTCCAGGCTGCTTTTAGCCTGGCCGGGAGTTCGACCTGGGAGACGCCCGTGAGGCTTTGGTTGCCGCGGAACATGGGCCACGCGCTGGCCGCGCCGAGAGGCGGCAGCACGAGGCAGAATATAGCGGCAGCAATGATCGATTTACGCGTAACCATGCAGTAACTCGCAGCCCTACGCTACGGTCTGAAGGCGGAGTCGGCAATCAAAATAATACCTACACGTATCATTTTCGTCCCCGGCGCAGGTTCAGAAATGACCTCCTGAATCATTACCATTCAAGCGCCGCCACTGCGTCCTTTGCGACGTCGCCCGCAATGTTGCAGGAACTGCTTCGGCGTCATCCCGGACACTCGCTTAAAGTGCACCGCGAAATGGCTTTGGTCATAAAAACCAACTTCCAGCGCCACATCGGTGAGAGAATGCTCGCCTCGCACCAGCATCTGCCGCGCGCGTTCGATTCGCCTCTTTAACAGATATTGGTAGGGCGAAAGGCCGGTGTGCTCTTTAAACACGCGGGAGAAGTGAAACGGGCTGAGCTTCACCGATGAGGCGATCTCATTCAAACTCAAGTCCTGCGCGGAATTCTCGTCGATGAACTCTTTCGCCCTTCGGATCACGCGTGGCGCCGGTCGCCCGCCTCGCAATGCTGACAGCTTGCGATTGGAATGCTTGCTCGCTAAATGGACAGCCAGGCTCGTCACCAGGGAGTCACTATACAAACGCCCGGATTTTCCCGAGTGTTCCACTTCCTTCTTCAGCGCCAGACATACGCCTTCGATAAACCGGTCCTCAATGCCGTGGAGCACCATCAACTCGAATCGATCGTCAAGCAGTTCCCCGCACGCGCTGGCCATGAAGGTCGGGTCTATCGAAAGTACTAATACGTCGAGCGGATCGTCGGAGCGGCTGTGCGTCGAGCCTTGCGCCGGCAGGATGGTGACATGTCCGGGCCTTAGCCGCTGCGGAACAAACCGGCCCTCGGATTTGCGTTCCACCGTGGCCCGATTCAACTGCACAAAAACCATGTTGTTGAGCCAGATCACGTCACAAGCGTCGAGCGAAGGCAATTGCTGGACCTCCAATAAATAACCACGCCACTCCAGGGGAGCGCTCGTCAAGACAGGCGCACGCCCGATGGGCCGCAATCGCCCGAGCCCGCGGTCAAACACCATTTCTCGTTTGAAGGATTTCATGCCAGCCGCTCGATACACCCGTCTCCACCGACAATGGAAAAACCATCCCTCCTGCGCTGGAGACGACTTTAGTGACCGGGCACCGTCTCAGTGGTTACGATAAACCGAAACTCGCGAAAGCTAAAGTTATGGCGTCAGAAGCGCTCCACTGGCCGGCACAGCGTCAAGCGGCGGCAGAGCGCCAATTGTCAACCTGCGGTCTGGCCGATCCCTGAACGGCGCTCCTCGCTATTCACTCGCCTGCTGCTTCTTCTGCTCTCCTGGCAAACGTGAATCGCTCAACCTGCAGTCGTACCGCATTGGTTGAGTCTTCAACGATGTGATACCACTGGCCGGCGGCCAGATTCGTAAATGTTTGGGTTCGACCGGAGACGGGCCAAACCACATTCACATCCGCGGTGGCGGCACTCCCCAGGCCAATGTGCTGGCGCAGCGGGTTGGCGCCAAAGCTGCCGCCGGAGTTGACGATTTTGTGGATCTTCCGCTTGCCCTCCGGCGTCTTAACCGTGCATTCGATTCGGGCGCCGATGGCGGAGCGATTTGATTTCACGCCCTGGAGCCGCAATCCGATCCAGCGATTACCCATGCCCGGGTTCTCAAACAGAGCGTTGCGAAAGGCATCGCCCGTATAGGCCCCTCCGAGAGATTCGTAAATATCCTGGTCACCATCGTTATCAAAATCCGCGAACGAGATGGCATGACCCTTCTGCAGGTGCCCGAACCCTCCGGCCGTCGTCACATCCTGAAATCTGCGCCCGGCGTCATTGCGGAACATTCGATTCGGAATTATTGTCGCGAGGTCCGGATCTCCCGTCCCGGCATAGAAATCAAGGTAACCGTCGTTATCGAGATCCCCAAAGTTGCATCCCATTGTGTGAATGATCTTGAAGAGACCGGCTTGTTTGGTGACGTCCGAAAAAGTACCGTTGCGATTATTGTGGAAGAGCCGGGAGCGCTCGCCCGGGTGCGGCAGACCCAGGTAATCCGCGGCAACGTCACTGACATTCCGAATCCAATAGCCGCTGACGAACAGATCCTGCCAGCCGTCATTGTCATAATCAAAGAACCACGTAGAGAAACTACCGATCGGCTCGCCAACTCCCGCTCGCGCTGTCACGTCCCGGAACCGCCAGGTACTGGCTTTCTCGCCTGGCACGGGCCCTTCATTGCGCAAAAGAATGTTCGTGCTTCCGCGCACCGATAAGTAGAGGTCCATTCGACCGTCATTGTCATAATCCGCGCTCGCGACGGCTTTCACGAACGCGTTTACCGCCACGCCGGCTTCCGCCGCGCAATCCGTGAACGTGCCGTCTTTGTTGTTCCGATACAGTTCGCTCGGATGCACCTCTTCACCGAGCGATTCGTTGCCGACGAATAGGTCGATCCATCCGTCGTTGTTATAATCCAGCCACGCGGCGGCCTGCGTCGGATGAAAACTGAGCATGCCCGCCTCTTCGGTCACGTCCTCGAATGTGCCGTCGCCGTTGTTGCGAATGAGCGAGTTTGGGATTCGTCCAGTGGCCCCAAGCCACGCGCCCCTCAAAACAAACACATCCACGAAGCCGTCGTTGTTGTAATCCGCGGGGACCATGTTCAATCCGCCAACCAGACCTGTCAGGCCGGCCTCCTTTGTTCGCTCCGTGAAAGTTCCATTGCCGTTGTTGATAAAGAAGCGCAGTTGCTCGCGGCTGCCCCAGCGCGAAACCATCAGGTCGATGTCGTTATCATTGTCGAAATCATCGGCGACGGTCCCGCCGGCCAGGCCCTCCATATCCAGCCCGAGGTCGCCGGCGATATTGACGAAGCGCGGCAAAGGAAACTCAGAATCAAACACGCGCGGGGGAATTAGCCATTGCGGCGGAACCTTCGCCGGATATTCCCCCGCCGCCATATAAGCGATATTGATCAGCCAGCGCGCAGCGAGATCCTGGGGTTCACGCGTCAGAAGCTCGGTGAATTTCCCGATCGCCGCTCGCGCCCCTTTTGGGTCCCGGTGAACGGCGGCGGGACTCAATGGCAACAGGCATGACTCCGGGCCGTGGAACACGACGCAATTATCCAGTTCCCCCTGCCGCAGATGGCACATGCCCATGAACCGATCCATTTCGGCATAAAATTTTGCCGTCTGTCCGCCCGGAGTGCGGTTGGCAAGCTCAACACATTTTTTGAATTCCGCCAGCCCTTCCTCGGGTTCGCCGGCATTGAGCAACTCGAGACCCAGCGTCGCCCGCAGATAAATGGTGTCAATAATATTTGTCACAAACCTCAACTGTGCGCGCAACAGCGGCACGCGCCGGTCGCTCAAATAGAAGCACTTCGTCGGATCGGTTCGTCGATCGATCTCGTCCAGTCGCGCCGCCATTTTCGCGGTCCCGATCCCGACTTTATCTGTCGATTTCTCCGCTCCGAAACAAATCGTGCTCGTCAGAGCACAAAGCATCATGGAGGCGCTACTGGCCAAGGCGCGCCAAAGCTGCCGTCGTCCAAACTGTGATTGCACCATTTAGCAACTTCGGTGATCTGCCCAAAGACTTCTTGTAAGCTCTTGCTGAACGCCTTGGAAAATTGCGGTAAAAGGGCCGGGATACGTTACAATGCTGTTACAATATCCCGACGGAGGTAGGGTGCGCTCCCTCGACGCGCCGCGGCATCGGAAAGAACGTCGACGGCGTCGACGGCGCGCAGGCATTGCAAACCACCGACCCTCGAAGTAATTTCACTCTATGAGTTTCGCGCAAGTTCTCGAAGAACTTCCGGGTTTGACGTTTGAACAACGTCAAGCTGTCATTCGACGGGCGTTGGAATTAGACGATCCTCCGTTATCGCGAGCCGACGAAGCACTCGTCGAAGCCCGCGTGGCGGCTCACCACGCTGATCCTCAATCGTCCCTCTCGCTAAACGATATGAAGGCGCGGTTGCGGGCGCGCAAGTCGCCATGAGCTGGACCGTCGTCGTACGCTCGGAAGCGGGCGACGACGTGGCCGAAGCCGCCAACTGGTACGACTCTCGCCAGGAAGGTCTGGGTGATGAGTTCGTCGAAGAGGTTGTTCGCGCTTTCGATTCCTTGGCCGTCAACCCTTATCTCAATTCCCGGCGCCTTCAACGAAAGGACATCCGTTGGCGTCTTCCCGACCGCTTTCCGTACCGCGTCATTTACGAGCGAAAACATCGTCATTGTCGCCGCTGTGATTCACGCCGCGCGTGACGATCACCACTGGAAGAAGCGCGTATGAACGACCGCCGCTCCTTTTTTCCTTGAGTCAGCCCGCAAACCGGTAGCCAATTGATCTTGAATCGAATAACAATTAACCATGGTTAAAATTCCCGTTCTCCGCTGCGGCCAGCCTTACGAAAGCCTCGAATCCGATAAGGTCGTCCATTTTGTCACCGGCGAAACCCTCGCCCAGGTCAGCCAGGCCAACCCAGGCTTGCTCGCCAAAGACATGAAACGAGCGCAACGCGCGCGCGACGTCTTGCGCGAGATCCCCTGCCACGACCTTGTGCAGATCATGAAGAAGGCCGCCGACCTCTACCGCGACGCGACCCTACCGATGGGTGACGGCGAGCAATCGCCGGATGACTTCGCCCGCCAGCAATCCGCCTCCACCGGCCTCCCGGAGCACATGTGCAAAGCCAACATGGGCAAAAACCATTTCGTGCTCTTGAACATGGACCGCATTCTCGATTGCCTCACGCGCGGCCTCGACCTGGACATCCTCACGCGCGGCTACGGCATGGAATCCCGCGGCGTCATTGTCAGCTACCAGGCGCAGTCGCCTGTGCTCGGCCTTGTGCTCCCATCCAATTCGCCGGGCGTGCACACCCTCTGGATGCCGGTCATTCCCATGCAGGTTGGCCTTGTCCTCAAACCAGGGCCGCAAGAGCCATGGACGCCCTATCGCATGGCCGCCGCGTTTTTCCAGGCCGGCGTTCCGCGCGAGTCCATCAGCATTTATCCCGGCGGCGGCGAGATGGGCGCCGAAGTCGTGAACCGTTGCCGCCGCGTCAAGATTTTCGGCAGCACCGAAACCGTCCAACGCTATCACGGCAATCCCTGCGTCCAGGTCCATGGTCCGGGCTTCAGCAAAATCCTCCTCGGCGACGACGTCGTGGACCAATGGGAAAAATACATCAACCTGATGGTGGACAGCGTGTACCTGAACAGCGGGCGCGGCTGCATCAATTGCTCCGGCGTTTGGGCCTCACGCCACACCAAAGAAATTGCCCAGGCACTGGCCGAACGCCTCGGACCCATCGACGCCAAACCGCCCCAGGATCCCACGGCGGGCCTGGCCGCCTTCACCGTACCCGGCCAGGCGCAGGCCATCCACGCCTCAATCCAGGACAAAATCAAAGAAGACGGCGTTACCGATATGACCGCCAAATTCGGCTCGCGCCTCGTCGAAAAGGAACGCGCCGCCTACCTGCGCCCCTGGGTGATCCACGCCGACGCCCCGGAACGCAAGATTGCTCAAACCGAATACATGTTCCCCTACGTCACCGTCATCGAATGCCCGCAGGCTGAAATGATTGACAAGATCGGCTCCACCCTCGTCTGCAGCGCCATCACCAGTGACAAAACCTGGGAACAACAACTCATGGAAGCGACGAACATCGACCGCCTCAACATCGGCCCGATCCCCACCATTCAACTCAACTGGCTGCAGCCCCACGAAGGCAACATCGTGGACTTCCTCTTCCGCGCCCGCGCCTTCCAGGTCCCACCAGACCGCATCCCCGCCCCTCGATAACAACCATTTTTTTGACTCAGCTATGGGACGGCTGTGAAAAAAGTTAAAGGAGTCAAATGGTTACAATCATTGAATTGAATCGTTAGTCGTGGTGCGCTCGGTGGTTGGTGGCGTCAGCAGGCGGAGCTGTCGCCGGGGCGGGAGACTTGTTTGGGCTCCCGCCTGGTCGGGAATTGTCCCGACATCAAGCGCAGTATAAGGCAGGATTTTTTTGGGGGAAATGACACTGTCGGCTTTTGTCGGTTCTTGTCGGGACAAGAGCCGACAAGAACCGACAAAGTAGTTCTTGCGTGTTTTCGGGGAACGGAGGCTGGAGAGTTGAAGAGTGATGGGGTTGAAGAGTTGAAGCGTTACATCGTTAAACCGCAAACACGGATTAACCTTGTTTCTCGTGGCGTTTTCAAATAGGGTTAACGTGCCTAAAAGTAAGCGTACATCCCTGGATTACGGAAGACCTGTGTCCTGGGCTGCTGCGCACGAGAATGGGCCTAAATGGGTAGCGCGAGCATTGGTTTTGCCGAAACCCCGGCAAACGACCAGGTGCGGTAGCTTGTACCGAAGCACCGATTCACCATTCAATGTCTTTAACGATTTAACGAATCACGCTTTAACGAGTTCCACCGGTTCAACGATTCAATTCAACGCTTTTAACGATTTAACGAACCACATGTTCATCCTTGGGTTAAATGCGTATCACGGCGACTCGTCGGCGTGCCTGGTCCGCGATGGCGAGCTAATCGCTGCGGCAGAAGAGGAGCGCTTCCGGCGGATCAAGCATTGGGCGGGTCTGCCGGTCGAAGCGATTCGGTATTGCCTGAGGGAAGGCAGAATTGAGTTGGGCAATGTCGATCACGTCGCCATCAACCGCCGACCCGGAGTCAACAACTTCCGACGCCTCGCATTCGTCCTGACGCACCGGCCCGATCCCAGGCTGGTGTTCAACCGCCTGCGCAACATCCGCAAAGCCGCCACTGTGGAAGCGGCGCTGGGCCAGGCCTTCCCGGACCAGAACCTGCGCGCCGAACTCCATCATGTCGAACATCATCTCGCGCATCTTGCGTCCGCATTCCTCGTCTCTCCATTCGAAGAAGCCGTTTCGGTGTCGATCGACGGATTCGGCGACTTCGCCAGCGCCGCGTGGGGCATGGGGCGCCGCCAAAGCGTTTGCGTGGATGATCGGGTTTACTTTCCGCATTCGCTCGGGATCTTCTACTCGGCGGTCACGCAGTACCTCGGTTTCCCCTACTTCGGCGACGAATACAAAGTCATGGGCCTGGCCCCATACGGCGAACCGAAATTCATCGACGCCATGCGCCAGGTTGTCCACCTGCAGAGTGACGGCACGTTCCGCTTGAACCTGAAATTCTTTCGCCACCACACCGATAATGTGACCTACAGTTGGAACAACTGTTCTCCCGAAGTGGGCACCCTTTACACCGCGGCCCTGGAGGAATTGCTTGGTCCCGCCCGCAAGAAAGACCAGCCCCTTGAACAAAAGCACAAGGACATCGCTCGCTCCGCCCAGGCGATGTACGAGGAAGCCTTTTTCGCCCTGCTCAATGCGCTCCATCAACGCTATCGCTGCGACAACCTTGCGCTGTCGGGCGGTTGCGCCATGAACTCCGTCGCCAATGGCAAAGTCTATCAGTGCTCCCCGTTTAAGCGAATGTACCTGCCGGCCGCCGCGGGCGATGCCGGCGGGGCGATCGGCGCGGCATTTGTCGTATGGAACGAACTTAACCACTCAACCGGCGCCAACGGTCGCTTCCACATGAGCCACGCCTACACGGGCCCGCAGTTCAGCGAAGAGGAAATCGCTGCTGTGCTCAAATCGCGCGCATTATTCCCCGGAAAAAATCGCGACCCGTTGGATCTAACCTCGGAATCCGCAGCGTCACTGCTGGTGAGCCGCTGCGCTGATGCTTCCGAACTATGCGAGCACACGGCCAAAGCGATCAGCGAGGGCAAAGTCGTCGGGTGGTTCCAGGGGCGGATGGAGTGGGGACCGCGCGCCCTCGGCAATCGTTCCATCCTCTGCGACCCGCGCCGGGGCGACATGAAAGAGATTTTGAATGCCAAAATCAAACGCCGCGAATCCTTCCGTCCATTCGCTCCCTCAATTCTTCGCGAAGCGGTTGTCGATTGGTTCGAGACGGATGACGACGTGCCATTCATGATGGAGGTGTTCCAGGTGCGTCCCGAAAAACGCGCGCAGATTCCTGCGGTGACCCATGTGGACGGCTCTGGCCGTCTCCACACCGTCAGTCGCGACGCCAACCCGCTCTATCACCAACTGATCACCGAGTTCCAGCGACTCACAGGTGTGCCGATCCTCCTCAACACCTCATTCAACGAAAACGAACCCGTCGTCTGCCGCCCGGAAGAAGCCCTGGACTGCTTCCTGCGCACGAAAACGGACGTGCTGGTGCTGGGCAGACACGTGGTGATACGTCACCAGGCATGAACCTGGAGACCAATGGCGTTGACACCCTGCCATCGCGGGTTGACTCCTTCGCCGCGGGCCTTTCCCGGCATTGGCCCCGCGCCAAACAATGGAGCCTCCGTTTGGCCGAGTTCGGACTTGTTCAAGGACTGGTTCAGCTCTTGACGGCCGTGGCCGGCCTGCTGATCGTGCGCACACTGGCTAAACAGGACTACGCGCTCTACGCCATTGCCAATTCGATGCAAACCATGGGTAGCCTGTTGGCCGATCTCGGCATTGGTATTGGCCTGCGGTCGATTGGTGGACGCGTGTGGAGCGATCCGGAACGGTTCGGGCAGTTGCTGAGCACTGCATTTCATCTTCGTCGTCGATTCGCAATCTTTTCGTTGATGGTGACGGTTCCGTTCTCTGGATGGATGTTGTGGCGAAACGGTGCGAGCGCGCCGCTGCTCATTGGCCTCTGCCTCTGCGTCATTGCTGGCGTTTATCCACTGCTGGGTTCCGCAGTGTTCACGAGTTGCCTACAACTGCACGGGCAATACCGCCGGATACAATCTCTTGATTTCGGCAACGCTTTGTTGCGCCTTGCGGTGATCGCCGGATTGGCGATGAGACATCTCAACTCATTGCTTGCATGCGGAGTTGGTGTAATGAGCAATTGGATCCAGTTTGTATTCTCACGACGATGGGCGCGGAAGCATGCAAGTATAGATAGTATCCAGAACCAGCAAGACCGGGATGAGCTCGTCCGCCTCTCAGTTAAGACTTTGCCAAACGCAATTTTTTTCTGCTTCCAAAGCCAAGTGACCATTTTAATTTTTACTCTTTTTGGCAGCCCGAATGGCATCGCCGACATCACCGCTCTTGGCCGTATTAGCGCCCTGTTTGCTGTTTTTTCCGCGATATTTACCAATATATTGGCGCCCCAATTTACTTGCTGTCAGGATTCGACCCGACTGTCGCGCCTATACACAGCTCTTGTCGCTGGCACGTCCGCTATGCTCGGATTATTTGTGCTGTTAACGGGACTGTTTCCAAAGCCGTTATTGTGGTTGTTGGGGAACAAATACGCTTTACTGGAAAAAGAATTGACCTGGGTAGTAAGCGCCGGATGCTTAGCGCAAATTGCCGCGGCAATGTGGCATCTCAACAATTGTCGAGGCTGGATCACCTTGACTTCGAAGTTGTACATTCCCTGGATCATTCTGGCACAGGCTATAGCGGTGCCGTTGCTCGACTTTACGATTTTCTTCCACGTTATCATCTTCAGCATCGTTATTGCCGCTGCTCCGATACCTTTATCTGCGGCTGACGCCGTAATCGGTTTGCGTGGTAGATCGGCAAGCACTTCTTCCCCTACCCAATGCACGTTGCCCCCTTGGCCCAACAAATAAACCGGGCGTGGAAGATACTTTGCCTTACGCGACGGCATTTCCGGGCGAAGCAAATCTCGGAAACCGAACAAGCGTATTTTATCAACAGCAAAGGGATATTTATCCGCGGCCCTTCACACCTATCGATGGTACTAGAGATTGTTCACGACGATATTTACGGACTGCGGAAGCTTCGTGGCCCAGTGCGGACGGTTATTGATATCGGTGCTAACATCGGAGTTTTCTCGATATTTGCGAAACTTTTGTTTCCGAACGCAAAGGTGATCGCCGTCGAACCCGGGGAAAGCGCCTTTCGCTTCCTGTCGTGCAACGTATCCACTTTAGGTATTGAGCAAGAAGCTTGTGCCATCGGAGCGAAGAATGGTCCGGGTTCCCTGATTGTTGCCGACGAACTGACCAGAGCAAAATTATCTGACGGCGAGAGCGCCGGCTCCCAAAAATGCCGGATAATTACTTTTGAATCCCTAGTCGAGCGACTCAACGCCCCCGTGGACGTTCTTAAGCTTGATTGTGAGGGCGCCGAATATGACGTCCTACAATCCCCGGCGGTCGAGTTTGTTCGTCGAATTAGAGCGGAACTGCACACGTGTAACAAAGGTAACCCCGGATTGGGGCTTCAGCAGTTGCGCAATTGTGGATTTATTGTGACGAAGTGGGCACCGTTTCCGGGCGGCGGAGCAGGAATTGTGTGGGCCGACAGGCCGACTTTTTAGCAGTCCGAGAGCCGACGAGCCGTGCGAATTACTTGTAGCATTCTCTGCCACAACTATGGCCGATTCCTGGGGCAAGCTATCGAAAGTTGCCTCAGGCAAAAACCAACTGGGTGTGACGTCGAAGTCTTAGTGATTGATGATGGCTCAACTGATGAAACATCGATCGTGTGCAAACGCTACCTTCCGATGATCCGAGTAATTCGAAGCGAAAATCTCGGATTTGGTGCGAGTTTGACGCGCGCCGTCACGGAAGCGTCCGGGCAATATATTTGTTTGCTCGATGCCGACGATTATTTCACCACCGATAAACTGGCTCGAGTAGCCCTTGCGATTCAACGTGGTCGTCTACTGATCACCAACTACTCGCAGATGGTCGACGAGCGTGGCAATATTCTGGCGGGGCGAATTAGCTGCGGGGGCAACACAAGCAGCCTATGCGTTCAGCGCAATGCCGCTCTATCCTTGTGCCCAGCTGAAAGCGAATTGTCGTTTCATCCACTGAACGAGGCTGGCCACGGCGAGATTGTTCCCGACGCTCTTACATACTACCGATTCCATGAGAGCAGTATGATGCGTCGGCATCGAGCGGATGATTGGTATGGCTTTCAAGCACGCGTCACACATTCATTAGCGGAGAGACTCCGCGTTCTGTCGGCGGCTCCGCCTTTTTGGGCGGAAGGGAAACTTTTACAAGCGATTTCAAATGGTTACCGCTCGATGGCTTATTATGACGAGATGGAACAATCATTGCTGGCAGGCCGCTGGTGCGCGGCAGTTTCCCGAATTCCGGCGATCTTCCGTTTTGCGCTCGGCAGCAAGAGCGGTATCCGAATGTGGCACTGCAAAGTCGCGGCTAGGGGTCTATTCAACAGACCAATTCGACTGGCCGGGGCTAGTTCACTAACATCCTCATGAATATCGTTGGCATTAGCTATTCCGGCAACCACGAGTCCGCAGCGTGTCTCGTCCGCGATGGCGAACTTGTCTTTGCGTGCGCGGAGGAGCGCCTCAGCCGTGTGAAGCAGGACGCACGATTTCCGGCGCTTGCACTCAAAGCCGCGCTGGATTTCGCAGGTCTGAAGATCTCAGATATTGATCACGTGGCATTGAACTGGCCGCATTCGATTCGGCTACGGATGCATGATTTGAAGCTGCTCCTTACTGGACAGTGGCCATGCTCGCGGACGCGGCTTGACCGCCTTGTTGTCGGCACCTTGCAAGCGCTGCGTCATAAAGGCGGCGAACTCGATGTCGTTCGGGAACTCGGACGGTTGAAAAACCCCGTCCATTTCGTAAACCACCATCTCGCCCATGCGCTGAGCGCATACTGCATGTCCGGTTTTAATGAGTCGTCGGTGTTAGTCATTGACGGCCGCGGCTCGAGTGAAGCCACCACTCTATGGCACGCTCGGAATGGCAGCATTGAACTGCTCGAGACTTATGAGTTCCCGAATTCTCTTGGTGTCTTCTACGCTGGGATCACCGACATGCTGGGTTTCCAGCCATTGAGCGACGAATGGAAGGTGATGGGGCTTGCCGCGTACGGAAAACCGACGTTCGATCTCTCGCCCCTCATCACTTTCTCAGAGGAAGGTTATCGTGTCGATGGGCGGAAATTCTTCGGCAAGACGGATTTCGATCGCTCAGCGCTCGAAGCCGTTGTAGGCCGTCGCCGTGATCCAGACGAAGAACTGAACGAAACACACCAGAACCTTGCTCGTTCTGCTCAAGACTGTTGCGAGAAAGCGATGTTTGGCCTCCTTCGACGGACGAGCCGGATCACGAAATCGAGGAAACTTTGCCTGGCCGGCGGTGTCGCTCTGAATTCAAAAGCAAACGGTGAGTTGCTGCGCTCTGGACTTATCGATGACATCTACGTCCAACCGGCCGCAAGTGATGACGGTGGCTGCATTGGCGCTGCGTTGGCTGTTTATCCGCGTCTTGGTTTGGCGCTGCCTCGGAAGCAGCTCGGCCACACTTACCTCGGCCCTGAATTCGCCAATAGTCAGATCGAGCAAGTGCTGAAGGTTTACAAGCTGCCTTATCGCCGCCTTGAGAGCCCATCGAGAGCCGCGGCTGAATTGTTGGCGAAAAACCATCTGGTTGGCTGGTTTCAGGGTCGCATGGAGTTTGGCCCGCGTGCGCTCGGCGCGCGCTCGATTCTATCAGACCCCCGGTTTGAGGAGAATCGTGACCGGGTGAACGAAGCGGTCAAGTTTCGCGAGAGCTGGCGTCCTTTTGCCCCCAGTGTCCTACACGAGAAGGGGGCGCAATACTTCAGTTCATACTATGACTCGCCCTACATGATCCTCACTTTTTGGGCCAATACATTTGGAAAGAAGAAGATTCCTGCTGTTGTCCACGTTGATGGCAGTGGCCGCGTGCAATCAGTACATCGGGACACGAATCCCCGTTACTACGAATTACTCATCGAATTCGAGCGGGCGACCGGCGTGCCGGTTGTGATGAACACAAGTTTCAATTTGAAGGGGGACCCGATCGTCTGCACTCCCAAGGATGCTATACAAACATTTTATACGTCCGGTTTGGATGATCTTGTCATTGGGGATTTTGCCGTCAGCAAGAGGTGTTAGTCGCCATCTGATTTGAAGCACGGTATCTGCTTTGTTGAACACGGCCGCTAACCACGTGCGGACACGTTCGCGATCCGGAATGCAAGAAGAGTTCGCAGTAATATGGTGAACCTGCTCCGATTGGTTTATCCTCTTGGTCTTCGGCAAAGTCTCTACGCCCGCGTCGTGTCTAAGCGCTTTGGGTTTCCATCCCTCGCATCCTCGGGAGCGAAGCTCCAATTCGCTCCGATCTCGCTCCCAGCTCTTTTGTCAACTGACTGGAGTCATCGACAAATCGCTTGGATGGGCTTTTATGAGCTGTGCCTCACCCGGAGCGTTGCAAACCTGGCCCGAAATGGGGGCGTCCTCGTCGATGTTGGGGCGAACATCGGTTACTTTTCGTGCCTCTGGGCGGGACTCAATTCCGGAAATATTGCGTATGCTTTTGAACCCTCTGCGCGCAACTTCAGCATGCTGGAACGCAACATAAGAGCACAACCATTTCGTGACTCGATCCGGGCCTCCTCAACAGCGCTTGGTCGCGAAACAGGGGAATTACACTTTGATCCGGGCCCGGCAGAGCAAAGCGGATGGGGCGGGCTGGCGGGCACACCATCGGCCGACGCCGTCCGTGTGAAAGTGGAACGGCTTGACAACATCATGAGAACGACTGAACAGATTGCGGTGTTAAAAATCGATACTGAAGGCGCGGACGCTTGGGTGTTGGAAGGCGCAGCATGTCTCTTGCGGAACAAACGGGTTCGACACGTTTTCTGCGAACGAAATGTGACGCGAATGAAGGCGCTCGGAATTCCAGACGACGCAATCGAGCAGTTTCTCAACCGTGTTGGTTACAAAGTGACATACATCGATGGCTCCAAGCGCGGAGAAATTCACGCCGTGGCAAAAAGTTACTAAAGATCCGATAAGAACACCACTTTAGGTGTAGTATCCGTTGCCGCTTGTGCTGTGAACCGATTGTTCCGATTACTGGTTCGCCGTTCCCGTGCTCGGCGGCTCGGTTTTCGATTCAGGCGAGCCGCCGGTTTTATGCTGCCTTCAGAGATTCGCATTGGATCGAACAACCTCCGTCTGCATCTGCCCGAGGATGGTGGCACTCGCACTGCGTTTATCGATGTGCTACTTGATGATTGCTATCACATTTGGGATTTGCCAGATGCTGTTCAATCCGTTGCGGACATCGGGTGCCACGCGGGCCTGTTCGCTATCGCAGCTCGCGAGCGGTGGTCACGAGCGATTATTCATGCGTATGAACCCAACGTGGCATTGAAAACCTGTTACGAACAACATGCGGCGCAGGCGAATTTCAAGGTGTACCCTGAGGCCGTTGGTCTCTCGTCGGGAACAGTTGCCCTGATTCCGGATCCGGAATCAGTCCAGGTTCGCACTGCTGAAGCGAAGAACGGGGGTATTCCGCAGGTCGCCTTTCGCGAGGTGCTGGCACGTCTCGGAGGCAGTGCCGACGTGGTCAAGCTGGATTGCGAAGGCGCCGAGTGGGAAATCCTCCAAGACGACGTATCCTGGCAGCAGGTCCGACTATTGACGATGGAGTTTCACCTGTGGGCTGGGTACACACTCGAAGAACTCAAATCCCGCGTCGCCCGAATTGGTTTTCGGATTCGATGCTGCGACGTTACAGGACCCGATTTCGGTTTGCTGCTGGCAGAGAGAAGGGGCTGACACCTGGTGGCTTTAGAAATCATCCAAATTGTCCCGCGGCTGCCGCCGACGATCAGCGGCGTTGGAGACTACGCATATCTGCTCGCACGGGAGTTGCGGGAAAGGCATGAGATCCACACGCGTTTCATCGTGTGTGATACCGATTGGAGTGGCGGCGACACACTGAACACCTTTTCGGTCCAGAAACTCAAAGCGCCGCGCTCAGATGAATTACTGCGTTGTCTCTTGGGGAGCGGAATGCCCAACATTGTGCTGCTTCAGTATGTTGGCTACGGTTACGAAAGGCGCGGATGTCCGACATGGTTGGTCAACGCGCTGCAGGAATGGCGTAGGTCTTGCGGGGCACGGCGTCTGATCATAATGTTCCATGAGCTTTACGCCTTTGGCCCCCCTTGGCGGAGCTCGTTCTGGGCATCCCCGTTGCAGCGATGGATTGCAGCGCAATTCGCGAAGTTGGCCGATAGATGCGTCACAAATTTGCGGCGCTACGGGCAATGGTTGGGTGCCCGAGAGCCACGACACTTCAACCATATTCTGGCCATGCCTGTTTTTTCGAACCTCGGTGAACAGTCAGAACACGACTTAGTGGAATCACGCCCACCCAACATGATCATATTCGGCAGCGCGCAATGGGTGAAAGATCTGCTTGGTCAACATCGAGAGAAAACCCTCAAATGCGCCCAAGCTTTGGGATTGCAACAGCTAATCACTGTAGGAAGCCCGGTGGGAACCGTTCCACCTCGCTTTCCCGTCCCCATTAAAGAACACGGTCAGGTTGACGCCAGCATCATCGCCAAGCTCATGCGATCTAGTCGAGTTGGACTTACGGATTATTTTCCGGGACACCTCGCAAAATCTGGTGTTTTCGCGGCTTACGCTGCTTTTGGATTGGTACCCGTTTTGCCCCGGCTCAACAGGTCCGAGCTCGATGGGTGCGTTGCCGGGGAAACCTACCTGGTACCGGAGCAGATCAGCACCAGTGGACCTGCGACAACGGTGCAAAAAGTCGCTGACAATGCGCGGAAGTGGTATCAAGAGCACAATCTAAATCGGACAACAGATGCGTATGCCGATCTAATCAGAGAGAGCGTGCTCACATGCTGAAGTGGCTGTGGACCAACCGCGAGCGTCCATTGTTGGGTTCCAAACAATGGTGGAAGGTTTGGGCCAAACGCGCGCTTACGGCACCGCGCCTTCTGGGAGCAATCCGGCGGCAGACCGCACTGCGACGGAGGGGCGCGCAGATCCAATCGCCCAGCTTTATGGCGCCATCGGTGGTCAATGGAAATCCGGCCCGACTCGAAATCGGAGCGGGCAGCTTTGTCGGGCGCGTCGAGATCCATTTACACGATCGCATACAAATCGGACGAAACGTGGTGTTGAATGACGGTGTGCGCCTCTTGACTGGGAGCCACGATGTCAATGACCCGAATTTCAAGTTGCTTACCGGACCTATTGTGATTGGCGATTACGCATGGATTGCAATGGGCGCGGTCCTATTACCCGGAGTGATGGTGGGTGAAGGTGCGGTGGTTGGGGCGGATGCAGTGGTCAGCAAGGATGTCCCGGATTACACAATCATGGTGGGGAACCCCGCGCGCCCACTAAATAAAACGCGAAACAGGCAGTTGCGCTACCAGCCACTCCGTGGACTTGCCTCGGTCGAGGCGTGGCTGGGACGGGACGGCATCATTGAATGAAACGGGATTTGCATCCGCGTTCGCGAAAGCGCCGTGTGTGGCGCTTCACAAACGAAGTCAAAACATTCCCGGAGAGAATTGCCGTTGCCCATGATGTAGGCCAGGCAATTGCTGTAGCCTCGAATGACCAAGAACCGCAGACCTTTTCGCGGGAACGCAGGCGTAGTCTTTTACGCAGAGCAACGAATGTCTCGACGGCGCCAATGTCCGGTAAGTGGGGCCTATGGCTAGTCCTGGCAGCTTTAGCCTTGACGATTGTTGAAGGCGGTTTTCGAAAATGGGTTGGTGTTTTTGGAGAAGGCATCTGGCGGTACATCGCTTATTTCTCCAAAGACATGGTATTTGCCGCCCTGCTGTTGCTGCCGGCACGCCGCGTTTCTTCGGCTGGAGTTGCGACTTTCCGTGTTTGGCTGTTGCTGGGCTGCATCTTTCTGGTCGGTGGCGCTTCGATCAGCGCAATGGAGACATTCAACCCGGTGGGCGCCGCGCTCACGATCCGGGCCGCAGTGGTGCTGCCCGTGATCGCCTTTTTCGTGATTCCACGCTTAAAAGGGATCTCTGTCCAAACAGCCGCGTGGCTTCTTTGTGTGCTAACGATTCTGAACTTTGGCTTGGCCGTATTCCAGAATCGCTTGCCCTCGGACCACATGTTAAACAAGTACGCGGCCGATACTGAGAAAATTGTCGCTCTGGAATCCGGCGTTCGAGCGACGGGCACGTTTTCTTACATCAGTGGTCTTGGCGTCCTATCGTCAGTTGGCATTTGGGCTGGAATGGTGCTTTTGAGTCTGGCCCGTGGTAATTGGCAGCGTGTCGGCGGTTGGGCGGCAATTGTAGCGGGGTTTGGGTGCGGTCTAGCTGCGGTTGCGCGCGGTCCTGTCGTCATAGCAGCGGTCATGGTGTTGCTCTGGATGGGGTTTTCACGCGCAAGCATATCCGTGGCTGCGCGGAGCATTTTTGCCGGCCTGCTTTTACTGGGACTGCTGGTCGCCTTCGATGTGGTGCCCATCCTATCTGCACTGGGGAAGGATTTGCGAGAACGACACGAAGAGGCCGGAGACGTTGTCCAGGAACGGGTATTCGGGCAATTGGGAGAAGGGTACGAAGCCATGAAGGTGGCCCCTCTTGGAGCAGGTTTGGGCACTGAACAAATAGCCGGCAACTTCTATGCCAGTGGAATAACAGGCTTTACCAATTTCGAAACCCAACTGCCGCGCCTCGTCATGGAAGTTGGGGTCCTTGGTATGCTCGGGTTCTTGATGATTTGTGCTGGGGCGATTCTGGCCCTTCAAGCTGCGAAGCAAGAAGTGACAAGCGATGGAGAACGCGCAATGCTACTGGCGACCCAACTCCTTTTGCTGCCGATTTTTTACACGAATATTGTCTTCAATCACACCGCCTCAGCGTTCGCATGGATGATCTTCTCTGTGGTTCTCGCTGGCGACAAATCTACGGGAGAGAGAGGTGGACTTTTTCGGCACGACAGGAAAGCTCGAAAATCACGAAGACGCGATGGCAAGGTTGCGACAAGTGGGAAGCCATTATGACTGCCCCTGGTCATGCCCTTGACGATTGGTACCTTCAAAATCTGATTTGCCCGCACGATCAGAGTAATCTCCGCGAGGGTCATCATCAGCTTGTTTGCGAAAGAGGCCATCAATATGCGATCGTGTCTGGAGTGCCTGTGATGCTGGTTGAGGAGGCGTCGCCAACTCTGCATGTAGTAAGCGGTTCGATCGCTGCTTCTAAAGCAAATGCGCGCGATACCCAGGACGCGCTTTTCTTGGAGACTTTGGGGGTCGATGAGGATCAGAGAATAGCGATTTCGGAGCAGTCTAAGAACCCGGGGAATAACGTTGATCCCGTAGTGAATTACCTTGTAGCGCATACAAGTGGGCTGATGTACCAACACCTCGTAGGAAGGTTGAGCGAGTATCCGATTCCGGACATCCCGCTTCCGTTTGGAAATGGAGCGAGCCTGCTGGATATCGGTTGTAGCTGGGGCCGCTGGTGCATCTCGGCGGGCCGGAAAGGATACCAGGCAGTTGGGATTGATCCGTCCTTGGGCGCAGTTCTGGCTGCACGACGTGTTGCGTCGCAATTGGGTGTTGACGGGAAATTTCTAGTTGCAGACGCAAGGCACCTGCCGTTTCGGCAAGGTTCTTTTGACGTAGTCTATTCTTACAGTGTGATCCAGCATTTTGGTTTTGATGATGTCCGCCGCGCCATGCAGGAGGCGTGTCGGGTGCTCGCCGCGAGAGGCCTGTGCCAAATCCAGTTGGCTAACGCCTGCGGTTTTCGTTCATTATGCCATCAGGTAAGACGGGGCTTTCGCGATGCCAGGGGATTTGAAGTTCGCTATTTGCAGCCGCAAGTCATGAGAAAACTCGTTCAGCAGTCACTGACGGCTGTAGAACTGAAAGCCGATTGTTACTTCGGACTCGGGCTGCAAAAGGGTGATCTTCGATTCATGCCCCAATGGAAACGTTTTCTCACGATGACTTCGGAACTTTTGAAACGGATCGCGAACAACATCCCCCCGATGAGCCTCGTAGCCGACAGTGTCTTTGTCGTGGGACGGAAGGCATAGGGAGAGTAGTCGTTGGCAAATGCGTCGCAGAGAAATGCCAAATGGGAAGAGAGTCGTATATGTGGCGCCCGCATTGGGACCAGACGTAAATCAAATTGCGAGACTGTTGGAATCAAACAGGCTCCTCCAGGCGCTTGTGACTCGCCTCGTGCTTCCAGAAAGTGCCCGGAAGGCTCTTTCCGGTTGCGGGCTCTCCGCTTTCGCGCGTCGCTCTTCAGCGCCGGTTCACCGTTCCTTCCTCCGCATGGATGCCTTGGCAGACTTCGCGGCGGCGTTCCAAAGACTTGTGGGGCGTAGCGGGACAAAGATTACGGATGAATCGTTTCAGCGGGTAGATCACCTGGCCAGACGGCAAGTTGATCCTTCGGTTTTAGCGGTGATCGCTCGAGAGGACGCTTGTCTTCAATCGTTCAAAGTCGCTCGTCAGTTTGGGATTCCGACAATTTACCAGTTGCCAACTGCTTTTTATCAGTTTGTCAGGTGCAGGATGAAAGAAGAAGCTTCCCACTTCCCCGGAATCATTTGCGAAGAAGAGGTAGCACATGAATTTGCGCCTGAAAGATGCGAAAGAAAAGAAACCGAACTGGCCCACGCTGATTATGTACTCTGCCCGTCTGAATTCGTGAGGAAATCCCTTCCGGAAACTCCGGCTCTGCAAGGCAGGGTGATTACCATCCCTCTCGGAATTGACGTTGAAAGTTGGAACCCCGTCCAAGGTTACAAACAGCCTGTGTTTCTCTACGTCGGCAACATTACTATTCGTAAAGGTGCACATCGGCTGCTGACAGTTTGGAAGAAGTTGAAAGCATACAGAACCCATCAACTCAAGTTGATTGGTGACATGGGCATTCCAAGGTCGTTTCTCAGCGACTTCGTGGGCATGTACGATTTCGTTCCTCGCGTCCACCGGCGCGAATTACAGCGCCATTACCAGGCGGCCCAGGCATTTGTCTTCAATGCCATGGCGGATGGCTTTGGGCATGTATTTGCCGAAGCAATGGCCTGTGGAACAGCCGTGTTATGCAGCAGAAACACAGGCGCACCAGACCTTGTGACGGACGGAGTAGAAGGCCGCTTATTTGACTATGGTGACGATGATCAACTGGCGGCCACATTGGATTGGGCGCTAA
This sequence comes from Limisphaerales bacterium, assembly GCA_022616725.1. Classification (GTDB taxonomy): domain Bacteria; phylum Verrucomicrobiota; class Verrucomicrobiia; order Limisphaerales; family JAKEEH01; genus JAKEEH01. Next base: position 30,056 of record JAKEEH010000353.1, read on the forward strand.
CCCATCCAACGGAACTGCGCGAAATGGGAGTTGCGGCGCGGCGCAAGGCACTGCGATGCGGTTGGAACGAATTCGAGACAGCTTTCTTACATTGGTTCCACTCTATAACAAGTGGGTCGGCCTCCACGCCTACTGACTCGGGCAACGCACTCACGGGAGTCTTGAAACCGGCTTGAGTGCTTATCGAATTCACATTTGGATTCCCGACTATGATTCGGCGATGGGGGGGATCCAGATCTTCTCACGATTTTTTATCCGCAGTGTTGGGGACTGTTTTCCGAATGCGGATCTCACGGTCTTGTCGAAAAACGACACGTCGTTTCCAGCATTGCCGCGGAGGGTGGGCCGGACGGTATTCGATGGGGCAGGTTGGTGGCCTGCTCCTTTTCGGACGCCGGCCTTTACGTGCCAGCTTTTAGCGCGTGCCGTGGCAAAACGGCCCGATTTGATCCTGACGACGCACGTAAATTTTACCCCAGCGGCCTGTTGGCTGAAATCGATGGTTGGAGCACCGTACGCGGCGGTGGCGCACGGCATCGATGTGTGGGGGACGCCACGACGGGGCCTGGGCCCGGGGCTGCGGCGCGCGGATCGAATTTTTGCGGTGTCGAGCTACACGCGGCAGAAGTTACTTGCGCAGTTTAAACTTGAACCAGAGCGGGTGGCTGTGCTGCCGAACACCGTGGATTCCGACTCGTTCCGCCCGGCTGCAAAGCCCCGTTACTTGCTGAAGAGGTTTGGACTGCAGCCGAACCAACCGGTGATACTCACCATCGCGCGCCTTGCGAGCGCGGAACGATATAAGGGCTACGATCAAATCCTGCACGCCCTGGGCACGATCAGGGGCTCTGTGCCCAACGTGCGCTACATTCTTGCCGGGCGCGGCCCGGACAGGCCGCGTGTTGAGGCGCTGGTTCGAGAGCTGGACCTCACCGAATCGGTAACGTTGGCCGGCTATGTGCCCGACCATGAATTGTGCGACTTTTATAACTTGTGCGATGTATTCGCTATGCCGAGCAAAGGAGAGGGATTTGGCATCGTGTTCCTGGAGGCGCTCGCTTGCGGAAAGCCGGTGCTGGCCGGGAACAAAGATGGCTCCGTAGATGCTTTATTGGGGGGAGCGTTGGGGGTGTTGATCGATCCCGATAACATCTCGCAAATTGCCGAGAACCTGGTCGCCATGTTAAAGGGTGTGCATTCATTGAGAGTGCTGCGCCAGCCGGCAGAGCTGCGCGCGCGCGTAATCACGGCGTATGGCTACGAACGCTTTGTTTCCACGGTGGCTGATAATCTCGGCGAACTCGGGTTTCGTCCGAAGTCATTGGATTCAATGGAGAGGAACGTAGCGACGGTCTCCTGCAAGTAATTCGCGCTATGTGCGGCATCGCAGGAGTCGTTTGTCGGGATTCGCCGCCGGAGAATCTTCCGGAAATTCTTCGGCGAATGCAATCGTGCCTGGTTCATCGGGGTCCTGATGGCCGAGGGATCTATATCTCGCGCGATGGACAAGCCGGTCTCGTCCACACGCGGCTGGCGATTCTGGACCTCAGCCCGTCCGGTCATCAACCGATGGCCTCTGCTGAGGGCCGCTACCATGTCGTTTTCAATGGCGAGATCTATAACTTCCGTGAACTGCGGGAGGAATTGGAAGCGGAGGGCGAACAGTTCCACACGCAAAGTGACACGGAAGTATTGCTGAGGACGTATCAGCGGTATGGACCCGATTGCGTTCGGGAATTCGCGGGAATGTTCGCGTTCGCGATTTGGGATGAACTCGAACGGACTTGTTTTCTGGCGCGGGATCCGCTGGGGGTGAAGCCGCTTTATTACTGCGTTCATAATGGGCAACTGGCGTTTGCCTCGGAATTGCGCGCTCTGGTGCGCTCGGATATGACCTCAGGCCGGCTGTCACGATCGGCGCTGCTGGGGTACCTGCTGTTCGGTTCGGTCCAGGAACCGGAAACCATGGTGGAAGGTGTGCGCGAGTTGCCGGCCGGGAGTTATCTGTTGTGGCAACAGGGCGACTGTTACGAGCGGAAATTCTATGACGTGGAATTCCGTAGTGATCCTCCGGCGGATCTCGAAGCCGTTGCGGCAACGGGCGCGGCGCTGGAAGAATCCATCCGGCGGCACTTCGTGAGCGATGTGCCGGTAGGCATCTTTTTAAGCGGCGGCATTGATTCAACGGCGCTCGTGGCCCTGGCACGCCGGGTTGGGATTGCGCGTGTCCGGACGTTCTCAATTTCGTTCGATTCGCCGGCGTTAAATGAAGGGGAAGTCGCGGCGCGCACGGCGCATCATTTTCAAACAGACCACTATGACTGGAGGATGGGCGCGACGGAAGGCAA
>JAKEEH010000056.1 GCA_022616725.1 Limisphaerales bacterium
GAGCACCCTGGGAAGGGCGCGAGCTGTGTGCCGATCCAGCAACGCCATGATGCGGCTGGCCAAGCACTTTTGCTGCGGTTTCCATAGTGCGACTCCACCGATTCACCCAGCCGCTGTCACGATTGGGAATAGCAGATTCCACCGGAAAACAAAACGAACTTTCCGTCGTATGGATCTCCGCGACAACCCGCGATTTGGGCAACTGGCCTCCGTTAGCATCCGTTTCGAAGGAGGTTCCATCATCCTGTGTATCCGATACACCAAAGGTCTTCCCAAACGTGCTAAACCTCCTCTGTGATTGGGGCCTCATGCCCACGGATGAATACGAAAACAAGTCAATCGGTTATGAAACACCTCGCTCTCTGTCCACTCATGCTCGTCGCTTCGTGCGCCTCACGTCCGCAGGTTTTCGTTGGTCCATTGCCGCCGCCGGCTGTCGAACCAATCGAATCTGTCCGTTACGGCGAAGTCGTGCGCGCTTACCACATTGGCCGCTACGTTGATCCAACTCACCCGGAGACGATGCACGAACAGCATCCGGTGTATCGCATCGAAGTCTCCGCGCATTGGAATCTTCATCCCGGCCCTTTGAACACGGCCAATCTCTTAAACCCGCCACCTGACGCTGCATTTGCGCCGCCGCCTACCAATGATGTCCTTGTTGCCGAGATGAATCGGCAGCGGGAAGTCACTGGCCGCGTGATGCAGGAGGCGGGCAAGCTCGCACAGTCATACGGGGAACTGCAAGGAGTGCTCACTGAAATGAAGACCGTCGCACGGAACAGCGCGCTTCTGAATCTGCGGTTTGCCACCAATGAGTCACGCATCGTTGAGTTGGAGCGTGGACTTCAAAAACTTTCAGTCGCGCCATCGCCAACAACCAACGACGCGCCCGCATTTTCGTCCGGGCCGACTGACGCGCCCAAACCATAAGGACACTTTGCCGACGCGGGTATCGTTTTCACCGCGTCCGGCGAACACGGCAAATGCCGCGCTAACCAAAAACCAAAACTCGAATCGTTATGAGCAAATCGAAATCCTCAGCGCCACCGAGCGCCAGCGGTAATGCCGCTCCCACTGATCAGCCCACGTTCCGGTCGAACCCGGAAGTGGATGCGAAGATTGATGCCTACATCAAAGACAACCCCAAGTATTGGGCCTACGTCCAAGCCATGCCGCGCGAACGTCTGGAGCGCACCGTGGTGCTAAACGAAGTGCGCGAACTCGACCGCCAGCAGCGCATCCGGGAAGGCGTCATGAAACAGATCAACCGCAACCCGGAGATGAAGCGCGCTTACGACCTCTTGGTGAAAGACCTGCCCGAGGACCAGAAGGAAGGCGTCATCGCTCAGATCGCGCGGTCGGCACGGCGCGCGGTTGCTCGCACTCAAGGCCAGCAGCAACAGACCAAAGCGGAGGCTGTTGGTGTTTGAGCCAGGCGACACCACGGCTTGCGTTCCCGCAAGAGAGTGCAAGCCGGGCACGCCCGGATGTGGTAACCTGCTGAATACGTAAAATTTACGGTAGGACAGTCGTTGTCTTAGACGTGTGATAAGTACATGCCATGAGCAAAAACTCTGTGCAGCAACGACGGGGCAATGCCCTGAAAAAAGAGAATCGCAGCCCAGCCGCCGCCTTATCGCCCGGTGATGGCAATGAAGCGGACACAGTGCGGGTAGGCCGGAATGCGACCGAAAGACTGCTGGCGATTCATCAACTGATTTCTGCAAAGCGATATCCGAACACCGCTCGGCTTGCTCGCGAGTTCGACGTTTCGCAAAAGACAATCAAACGGGACGTGGAATGGATGCGGGTGCATTGGGATCTGCCAATTGAATACGACCGTGAACGGCACGGATATTTTTATTCACGCGAGGTAAAGCAGTTTCCGGGAGTTCCGACCATCACAGAGGCGGAGATGTTCGCAATGTTGGTCGCGCATAAAGCAGTTGAGCAGTACAGCGGCACGCCATTTCACAAACCTCTCCAGATGGCGTTTCGAAAATTGACCGGGCAACTGGACGACAAGGAGCGTTACACGCTTCAAGATACCGACGAGGTTTTGTCATTCCGGCCTTTCGCTCCCGAGGCTACCGACATGGAGAGGTTTGAAATCGTAGCCCGTGCGATTCAGCAGCGCCGAGCATTGCGCTTCATGTATCGCAAGCCAGGCGAGAAGCGCGCCGAAGGCCGGCACATTCATCCGTATCACTTAACCTGCAATAATAATCGCTGGTACTTGATTGGGTACGACGTTGACCGCAACGACATTCGCACGTTTGCCCTCGCGCGCATGAACGACGGCGCAGTATTGAGCGAGACATTTCAGAAGCCAAAAGACTTTAGCGTAGCAAAATATTTACGCGGCAGTCTCACCGTGATGAGTGGGCGGGGTGATTACGAGGTCGTTATCGAGTTCGATGCGTGGGCAACCGATCAGCTTCGAGGACGCTTGTGGCATTCGAGCCAGCAGGTGACTGAACTGCCTGGCGGCGAATCGCGGATGCGGATGCGATTGAGCGGGCTGGAAGAAGTCGAACGATGGGTGTTGAGCTGGGGAACACACGCAACGGTGATTTCACCGCAAAGTCTGGTGGAGCGCGTCAGCACGATTGCCCGGTCGTTAGCAGGGTGCTACGAGACACCGTAAAACGCGGAGCAGACGTTTTGGTGCGACTTGGCGAGGCTGCTGGATTCTACAAAAAAGGGCGGATTCACGTTCATTCCCGTAATCTGTGAATAACTTTTCAGAAAAATCTTTGGGTCTAGCCCCGCGATTGTCCCCGTGGCTCGGGTATTTATTCAGGTAAGATGAAGACGAATACTGCAACAAACGATCAGTGGTGGACGACCCTGTCCAGTGGTGAGAAGGATTTGATCCGCGCTTTGATGCGAATGGTTCAAGGCGCGAAGCGAAGTGAGATTGTCGAAGTGTCGCGTGCGGCGCGGAAGTGGGAGAGCGGTCTCTCTTTCTTTTTCAAGTCGCGCTTGAAGAATCAGAGAACTCGCCGGATTTATTTGAACAGCACCACGCCCAGGGCGACAAGACCGGCCGGCGACAACCGCGTCACTTCATACCCGTCAAACGGGCGTAGCCAACCAAGTGTTTCTCCAAATCAGCGTTGATGGGGCATTGGCTGCGTAACCACGCAAAAGCACGTTCTGTTTCATGACTCAACTCGACATCCTGAATATCGCGCTCGCGTTCGCTGCCTTGAGCTTGTCCGTCGCTCTTGATCGTGATCTCGACCATCTCAGCGCCTGGACCAGTTCGAACATCCATGCAGCGCGCGGCGACAAGTTCGGCTTGGTCGCGCGGGTTGCGACGGAAGACGCGGAGGATCGCCGTCATGTCGGCGTCATACACCAGCTTTTGGTCGCCCGTGAAAAGCCGCGAGACGTGACTGCGCGTGAGACCGGACTCACGGACGATGTCCGCTTGCTTGAGGTCGTTCCGTTCGGCGATGCGTTTCAGTGCCGTGCTGAAATAGCTCATAAATTTTTGTGCCGGGCGTGTCCCATTTTATGGGAACTCCGGTTTAACGCAATGAATTGCTGACCCCTTTGGAGGGTGACGCATGAAAGACGCAAATGTCATCGGACGAAAGGTCGCGTATCTGCGCAATCAGCGTGGCTGGTCGCAGAACGACCTCGTTGCCGAATTGCATTTGATCGGCTGCATCAACATGACGCGCGAAATTTTGGCCAACATCGAAACGCTCCGCAGTCCGGCGACGTGCAAACAGATCGAATTCTTTGCCGAGGTGTTCGGCGTCCCTGTGCAGGAATTGTTTCCGAAGAAGCCGCACTTCGTTGGCAAAGAGGTCGGCATGGAACTCCGCATCTTCACGCGACGGCGGCATCGCGAACCTGAGCCTGTCGCAAGTTAACCCCCTTGCCCAATGAACCGAAACCGACAAAACTCGCATGGCAGCCCGCCGCAACAATCAGGACTTGGACCGGCAGCTTGACCTGTTCGCTCCGCGAAGTGCGACACATGAAACCGCTGACTCAATACGGACGGATGGCCGAGAAGCATTGGCGCGAACATTGCCCGAAGATGGTGCGCGAATTGGAGCAGAAGGGCTTGCTTCATCAGATGCTTCTGGAAGCGGAGGAGAAGACGAAGGACGAAATGGCCACGCTGCGGACTCAATTGATGCAGCAGGGATCAACGGCGCAACAAGCGCAGGACCAGGCTTGGGAGATGGTGCGGGAGAAATACATCCTGCTCCCACCCGAAGAATAGCCAAACGGCATCAGGAAGAACCGCCACGGAATCTCAATAGCTATCGCATCAGGGAAGCCGACCGGCTAGGCGAAGGC
>JAKEEH010000057.1 GCA_022616725.1 Limisphaerales bacterium
TGTGCTGTTCGGGCCATTGGTCTGATTCGGAATCGGGTTGAGCACAGGGGCAGTGTTCACTTCGGCCACCACAATCGAGAACGTCGTCGTGTCGCTCAAAGCCGGTTCGCCGTCGTCGGTGACTTGCACTGTAACGAAATATGTTCCCGGACCCTGCGCTTCGGTCGGCGTCCACGCAATGGCGCCCGTATTGGAGTTGATCGTCAAGCCCGTCGGGGGCGGCGCGCCAAGGCTGAAGGTCAGGGTCTGTGCCGGCGTGTCTGAATCGGTGGCAGAACTACTGACAGTCAGTAGAACCTCCTCGGTGGCGTTTTGCTCGCCGATGCCCGCCAGGACCGGGGCATTGTTGGCTTCGGTCACCTGGACGTTGAAGGAACGGGTATGGCTCAGGCTGGGCTCACCATCGTCCGTTACGCGAAGCGTGATCGAGTAATTGCCCGGTCCCTGCGCTTCGGAGGGTATCCAACTAAACACGCCCGTGTTGGCGTTGATCCCCGCGCCTGGTGGGAAGCCGGGATCGAGCGAGAAGGTCAATTCCTGGCCTGGATCCGGATCAGTGGCATTCACCGCAAAAGTCAGGAGCGTGCTCTCCGCGACCACTTTGTCCGTAATCAAAGCAATTGTTGGCGGAGAATTCGACGAGGACGGAACAAAGTTCGGTTCGCGCGGCGTAGGCGCCATGAAATAAATCGACGATGCGCCATCGACGAAGCGACCTTGCGAGACGTCATTCGTCTGCTGGCCAAAATTGACCGCATCGATCAGCACGGCGCCCGCGCCGTAAAGCCCGATATAGTCTCCGGCCGCCGTCACTCTAAAGTCGGCATGGGGTTCGCCGCCCGGTTGGCTTTCATCGAGTTCTTCATCCGCCCAAACCAGGAGGTGACCCCGGCCCGGGATGACGGTGCCGACGGGGAATTCCCATTTCGCGGGAATGTTTGGATCGTCAGTAAGAAAGTACCCCGAGAGATCCACTTCCCCGGTATCGGCATTGAAAAGCTCAATCCAATCATCGTAGTCGCCGAAAGCATCGGTCAAAGTGACGTTGTTTGCCGCCATCCATTCATTGATGAAAACGTTGATGAGCGCCCCGGCGGCGTTGTTGGTGGCGCCCGGCGTCACGATTGAGAAGACACGCCGTCCGGCGACGTTGCCATCCGGGTAATCTCCATACGAGCGCCCTGCGCTGGCGATGTTGTAGTTGATGTGATCGACAATGCGCGGGATACTGTTGCTCACGTTGACGAGCACCACCGACCCGGTTGTGGAATTGATTCCAAAACTGGTGTGCAACTCGCTGAGGATCGATTCCCCCGGCTCGCCATCGAGCCAGACGACCAGGAATTGCCCGGGGCTGATCGACGCGCCGGCCGGAAACGGCCACTGCGTCAGGTTCGAGTATTGATTGGCCAGATAATAGCCGGTGAGGCTGATCGCGCTCGTGCCGCCGTTGTAGATTTCCACCCACGGATCAGGATCACCGAACCGGTCCGCCAATCCGCCCGTGTTGTTCGGGAGCAACTCGTTGAGCCAAAGCCGCGGGAAGGCGGCCACCGTCGTGCGCACGGAGTTGACGCGAGTCGGTGTTTGCTGGTTGGAGCTGCTCGACGGGGCAGTGTTCAGATCAGTCCCAAATACAATGTCACTGCTGGTGGCGTTGATCTGGTGGACTTCCACCGCAACCGTATTCGAGCCTTGAACGAGATTTGTTGCCAGGACCGTCAATGTATCTGTAGTGGTGGCATCACCCACCGTTCGCCCCGCGAAGGTCGAGTAAGAGACCGGGCCGGGGTTCATCCCAATGCGGCCGATCTCCGCGCCGTTCAGGTAAAACACTGCGCCGTCGTCCAGCAGGGCCGAGAACGCCAGGCTCACATTGGCCACCGAACCCGTGTAATTGAAGTAGGTCCGAAAGTAATAGGTAGTCCGCCCGAGAGTTAATGCCGTCGTTTTCGGGGCTGGTAATGCGGCGGTTTCGACGTAGAACAGGCCCCCACCCGAAGACCACGTGGAGTCACTGTAGTTCGGGGCCGTCCAATTGACGCCATCCAGGTTGGCCGTCTGGTTGTAGCGCCACGAGCTCGTGAGCTGCAGGAGGTTGACCGGAGGGTTGGTTTGCCCGGGCTCGAACGACACTCCCCAGTTCGCCACGCGGTTGTTGTCCTGCTGCGGATCGATCAATTGCAGCGATGGCCCCATCCCGTCCGCAGCGGCCGGCCACGGAGCGTCGTCGTCATAGGTCACCTGGTCAACGACCACGTCCTCCGCCGGGGATGCGCCGGGCTTGATCAGTCTGAGGGTCTCACCGCCATTGTCGAGATTGCCGTCGAAGGTGCCTGAGACAATCCACGAGTTGCCATAGGCCAGCGCGAAGGCTTCCCGGTTCTTCGCAAACACCAGGTACGCGCCGGGTTCGATGATGGTGCCATCGGGGATGTCGCAGTCGATCCCTGAAATACGCCAGCGTGACACATCGAACGCATTCGAACCGGACGTATTGTGCAGTTCGACGAAGCTCGCGTCAGGCACGGCCGGATTGTACATGATCTCATTAATCACCACCCTGTCCTGTGGCAATTCGTTTACGCCCGTGTAAGTGATGGTGAGGTTTACGGTGCCGCCGCTGACGGGCACGCCTTGCCCATTCAAGCCCCGAACCACGAGGTTGTTTGCGCCGGGGGCGAGGGCGATCCGAATCGTCCACGCCGTCACGCTCGTCCAGACCGGAGTGTATTCGACGTCATTGATGGTGATCGTTTTGACTCCGACCGGCGCCGTTCCGCTGATTATGATCAGGTTGCGGTTGGTGCTGAAGGTGGTCGGGCTGCTGACAGCGAAGTTTGCGGCCACCCCAGCGAGTTGCCCGACGATATAATTGCGGCGCTGTGCGATGTAGTTAGTCAGGCCCGTGATCGCTTCGGGCGAAGCGCCATTGGCCACCAGCGCGTTGTATTTCGCCATGAGCATCGGCGTGATATTGGCGAGAACCATCGGCCCATTCACCGCGTCTTCGAGCGCGCGCCAGAAGACGCGCCGGAATGGAAAGTGGTCCTTCATGCGGTTGACGTACGGCTCATTGCCGCCGAACAGGCTGGTCGTCGCGCCGTCGGCGCTGTAATTGAAAACGAAATCGATGTCCCACGGCATCAGCACCCAGCCGCCGTTCCGGGGCTTGTAGGCGTACATGTTCTTGCCGCGGTTATACCCGTAGCTGTCCCAATTGCCGGAAATGCGCTCGTAAGCGAGAGCGCGCATCCAACGCTCCAGATCCACCAGATTCGCCACCCGTGTATTAAACGGCTCGTACGTGCTCGGTGTGTTGACCGCATCGGCCAGCGCGAACAGGTTCGTGAAGTTGTTGGCCGATTCCTGGGCTGCGCGCGGGCGCCAGCACCAGCGATAGCGGGCCGTTTTCTTCATGCCACCGGAAGTAACGAAATTTCCGAGCGTGGCGTCCACATTGCCCAACTTTGCATCCCCGGTGTCGTCAAACTCGAACCAATCCTCGATCTTGTGCAACGTGCCATCGTCGTCATCGGGAAAGAACTGCTCGATCATCTCCGATCCAGGTTGCTGGGTGTCTTCGTAGATGTTGCCGCGGCGGTTGCCGTTGATGTAGAGGTGAATGAACCGCCGATAGAGGTGAATCGCGCCGATTTCCTTGCCGATCCAATAGGCCGCCTGCTCGGCTTGCCGCGAATTGTCTCGAATGGGCCAATCAAGGACAAAGTCGTCATCACCGAGGAACAGATCATCGTCATGAAACCGCAGGACGTAACCGCATAATCCGCCGAGCGGGCCACTATAACCCGGTGCGATCCAAGGGCTGCCGCTATAGAGAGTGTGCACGTTATACATGACACGGTTGTTTCCGTGCGCAAACGTTGCATCCAGCGGCCGATTACTGTTCTTCGCGCGCGCGTTCCACTGGTTGATCGTGTTCTGTGAGAGCCAGATACGATACGCCCCGAACGAGCCGCTTTGGGCCGGTTCGCCGAAGCTGATCAGGCATTCGCGCGCGGGCGCGTCGTCGGGAAA
>JAKEEH010000354.1 GCA_022616725.1 Limisphaerales bacterium
GTAGTTTCAGATCAGAAGGCGTAACGCAAACCGAGTTGAATGATCCGGCCGGATGCGGCCGGAGCCAGGCTCGTGATCGTGGCGACGTTGCCGGCCTGAAGGTTCGAATTCGGCAGGCCGAAGTTGGCGCGGTTGGGAAAGTTGATGATCTCGGTGCGGAACTGCAACGAGTGGCTCTCCCAGGGCAGAAAAATATGCTTGATGAGTGACAGGTCCGCGCGCAAGGCGCCGGGGCCAATGAAGGCATTCCGACCCACATTACCGAATGTGAACCGCGCCGGGCGAACGAAGGACGAAGGGTCGAAGAATGTCTCCCCGCGGACATTCTGGCGCCAGTCGTGATTCTCTTGATATGGAGCAACGGCGTCAGCCCGGACGAGCGCCGCGGTGGGATAGATCTGGCTGGCGTTGCCCCAATACAGGCTGAAGGGCGGACCGGTGCGAGCCTCGATGATGGAGCCCACTGTCCAGCCACCGGCGATTTGATTGAGCACAGGACTCCCGAATGAGTGAGCCCGGCCCCGGCCCACCGGGAGATCCCAGACCACGCTGGTGATGTAACGGTGCTTGATGTGGCTGCCGCCCAGCGACCAGGCGGTCGAACGGTCGTACTGATCGGCGAAAGGAGCGTTCCCATCCTCGCCGCCCAGCTCGTTGCGTCCCTCCACATCATCCAGCGCCCGGGCGAACGTATAGTTTGCGCTGAACTGAAAGCCGTTCGAATAACGCTTTTCCAGCTTCAAATTGACGCCATGGTACATGGAAGAGCCCCACGTAGGGGCGACCATCACGACATTCGAGAATTGCGGGAAAGGCCGAAGGACTTGAGGCGCCACTCTCTGGGTGTCGACGAGGTGGATCTGGCTGGGGTGAATCTGATTGAGCGTTGCGGAACCCGGAACGGTCAACTTGCGGCCCAGCGTCGACAGATAACCGATCTCGAACAACATATCCCCAGGAAGTTGGCGTTGGATATTTAAGTTGTACGTGATCAGGTAGGGGTTCGGCCGGCCTTCCGGCTGGAAGAACTGGGGTGCGAATACCGGGGCCGTGCCAATGGGAACCGCGCCGAAACCGGGAACCAGATCTGCCTCGGCCGGCACGTGGATGGCTGGAAGGCCATCGCGCAGGCGGAAGGCGGCGTCAGTGGGACGCAATGTGCCGAACGAACCCTGGATGGAGAAGCCTGCGGTAGCGCTGATCGGCGTGGCCTGATCATACTGGCCGATATAAACGATCGAAGCGCCAGCGCGGATCACCCAGTCAGCCGTTGCCCGGTACGCCAGGCCGATCCGCGGTCCAAGATTTGTGTAGACAAAGTTGTGGGCGTACTTGCTGCCGTCCCGCGCGCCGCGGCCCGACCAGGTGAGGATCCCTGGGCAATTGCACACGTCGTTGATCGCAGCTACATCGAATGAGTTCTGACGATTGTCGATCGCTTCAAAGCGTGGGGTGTCGAGATCGTAACGCAGGCCGAGATTTAGAGTCAGCTTGGGAGTGAGTTTCCAGTCATCCTGGATGTAGGCGCCCATCGAATTGGCCCGGCTGCGAATCAGGAATGTTTCTTCGCGATTGGCGCTGGCAACCCACCCGTACAAGAGCGCCGCTACCGGATCACCAGTGGCATTGTTGTTGAAGTTCAAAGAACCACCCGCCGAGGGCAGGTTCTCGTCGTCGTTCCTCGAAGCGCGCATCTCCCAGCCCCACTTGATCGTGTGGACGCCGCGGCTGTAGGTCCAGTTCGTCGCGAAGTGGTTGTCGCGAATCGGGAACTGGCGGCGCTCCTGACCACCCGCGCGGGCGATCCTCTGGATACCCCCTGAAAACCCAAAGCCGGGGAAGAAGTCCGGGTTGCCGCCCTGGAAACCGATCTGCTGCGCCAGGCCCAGCCCCTTGGCAGCCATGGTCGGGTGATACTTGCGCTTGTTCCATGTGAACCGGTATTCGCCAACCAGGTTCGGGCGGACCGCGGAAACGCCCGTTACGGACCAGTTGTAGTAGCTCCCATCGATGAGCCAATGGTCGTTATGCAGAGCATTTGGCCAGATGTCGGCGCCTTCGGTGCGTTTGCCCATACTGTGGGCGTAACGCCCGAAGATTCGATGCCGGTCCGAAAGCGTGTGGTCGATCCGAACCGTCATGGTCTGATTGGGATCGACGTATCTGGCATTGGCAGTGTAATTCTGGTTCCGGGAGGGCCGGCCGGGAACGTTGGGCGCCGGCCAGAATTCGGCAACCTTCAGTCCGACCGGGTCGATTTGGCTGGCGGGAATGATGTTGCCCGGCACGGCAAGTCCCGTTGACGGGTCGCGGATGGTTGTCAGGCCGGAGAAATCACCGCGTCTTTCAGCGAGACTGGGGATGTTCTCGATGCGCGGGTTGGCTGTCGTCTGGCGCGTGAATTCCTGACTGGCGAAGAAGAAGGTGCGGTCCCTGACGATCGGGCCGCCGAGCGCCCAGCCGAACTGATTGCGTCGCAGAGTCTGTTTGTCAGTTGCGAAGAAATGCCGCGAGTCCAACGCGTCGTTACGCAGATACTCATACAGCGCCCCATGGAACTGGTTGGTGCCGGACTTCGTGGTCATCTGGATGAAGCCGCCGCCAGAGCGCCCCATCTCGGCCTTGTAGTTGGCGACCTCCACATTCATTTCCTCAAGCGCTTCAATCGGGGGGTCGAAATTGAGCGAAGCGACGCCGAGCAGGATGTTCTGGGTGGAACCGCCGTCGAGCGTCCACATGGCATTGTCACTGCGGCCACCCGCGATCTGGAACTGCGAGCCTTCACCGCGCTGGACGACAAACCCGCTCAATCGAACCAGTTGAGCCGCACGCCGGTTGATCAATGGCATATTGGCGATGGTCTTATTCTGAACGATATTGCCAACCGAGGAGCTCTCGGTCTTCAGCAACGGCACTTCATCGTTGACGACCACCGATTCGGCGACGTCGCCTAGTTCGAGGCTGATATCAATGCGAGCGCTGGCTGCCGTATCCAGACGGACGGACGGCCGGCTGTATTTCTTAAAGCCTACGCTTTCGACCGCAAGCGTATACGTCCCGGGCTTGATAAACGGGATCGTATAGTTGCCGCTGGCGTCTGTTGAAGCGGCGTAGGTCTCCGCTGTTTCAGAGTGCGTAAGCACCACCTTGGCAGCGGGAATTACCGCCGCGCTCGAATCCGTTACGATACCGGTTAGCGTGGCGTGCTGCTGAGCCGGCAGAGTGCCTGCGCCAAGCGCAATCAACGCCAAAAGCAACCAATTTTTGCTCATAAACATCCTCCTTCCCCTTACTAGGGGCGAACGTACCGTGGTGGTTTGCCCGCTGTGAATCCCGGCTCCCATACGTCTCTATACCAACCGGATGGCGGCGCCATCCGATGGCTTCTGCATTTCCTGACTATTCGAATATTCCACATCAAAACATTTCACATCAAAAAGTAAGCCGCAAGCCCATTTGCATAATGCGCGGTCCACTGGTGGTGTCGATTTGTCCCGGGCGAGCGGCGCCAATATTGCTCCTCGGGTTGTTGAGGTTGGCGTGGTTGAACGTGTTGAACATCTCCCACCGGTATTGCAATAGCAAGCGTTCACGGACAGCGAACTTTTTGAACAAGGCGAAGTCCAGGTTATAGCTGCCCGGCCCTACCAACAGATTGCGCCCCGCGTTGCCGTAGCTACCCGCGGCCGGAAGGATGAATTTGGAGGGATCGAAGTACAATGCCATCAGTTCGTCCCGCGAACGGCCTGTGTCCAGCTTCGGGTCCCCGGTCAGATTCGGCCGTTGAGTCCCTACTCCCGAGAGGGCCCGGTCCTGACCGCTGGTGACGGTGAACGGGCTGCCTGCCTCCCCGATAAAAATGCCGTTCGCCTGCCATCCACCCAATACCCACTTGGCGATCCGATTCTCCGGGCCGGGAATCTCCCAAAGAAACGAGGACACCAATCGCTGCCGTACGTCGAAGTCTGAGAGAGCTTTGTCAGCGCGCATGTTCATCGGGTCCTGCCCGTTGAATCCGTCCACGTCGATGGACATGCCGTCTATCGATTTGGAATAGCTGTAGCTGGCCAGCAGCGTGAATCCCTTCGAGAAGCGCTTATTCAACGTGAATTGCAGCGCGTGATAGGTCGAATTGATGACATTTTCATAACTGATGATGCTTGCATAGTCGGGGCTGTAGATCCTGCGGGCGTTGGTATTGCCAACGGTGGCGCCGGGGCGGTAGAGGGCTGGATTCAACTCGCGGCGGATCGGCAGACGAGTACCCTTCGTTCCCACGTACGCGACAGTCACCACGTACGAGGGAACAATCTCACGCTGCACGTTCAGGTTCCACTGCTGCACGTAAGGGGCGGCGAAGAACGGGTCCACGCTCAGACCGACCGTCACGGGACGTAAGAACTGGTAGGCGGCTCTTTGCTCCTGGGTTGAGGGAGGCGCGTACGGGAACGGGTTCACCTGACCGGCATAGGGTTCGCTGAAGCTCTGCGGTTGATTCACGGTGATCTGCAAAGAGTATGGGGGCGAATTGACAAAGTGGCTCAGTTCGTGGAATCGGGGAACGTCATAGAAGATGCCGTAAGCGCCCCGGATGCTGGTGCGCCCCTGTCCGAACGGACTCCACGCGAAACCAAACCTCGGCGCGAGATTATTCATGTCCCGGCGCGTGCCGCCCGCGGGAACGCCGGCGTCGCCAGCATAC
>JAKEEH010000355.1 GCA_022616725.1 Limisphaerales bacterium
TCGCTCTATCGCGTGATCCCGAGGCATCGCAGCCAGATCCGGTGGTACGATGGGCCGCACTGGGTGACGTGGGGCCTTTTGGGAAACGATGACAACGGGATCTTTGGCGAGTCAAAGGGAGTGCCCTACCGGACAAACATCCACGCGGGCACGTTCGCTTTATGGGCAGCACGGAATCCCCTGCATAACTTTAGTTTTTATGTCGTGGGCAGCGCACACTGGAAACATCACTACAATGCAGCCTTGTTGTCCGTGGGCGATGAGGGTGTGCGGGCATTTGCTAGAGGTAAAGAGACTGTGTTTGACAGCGACAACTCGTTCAAGATCGCCTTCAACGATTTCAAGCCGTTCATCGCGTGCCAGTTCTCGCATTTCAAGAAACGACGATTCCAGTTTTATGCGGGTTGGCGTGAACGAGGCAACCTTGGGTTCAAGCTGCGACCGTGGGCGAAACCACAAAGGCGCAGTGAGCCCGCTTCCCCAGAGAATTTAGCGGGTGAGCCCGGACCGGAAGTGGTTCGAGAATGAAAAACGCGCAGATCCTGGTAAAGGTTCGTCGAAGAACACTTCGATGCAAATGAGAGCGGGTTCGAGGCAGTGGAAGGCTCGCGCCTTTAATCACATCCATCCGGCGCCCTGGACTGGAGCGAATTGGGAAATTGCAAATTGAAACTCTTCGTGATGTGATCGTGATGGCAAATGAAGGTTGTCATTTTGTGTGGCGGGATGGGAACCCGGCTGCGGGAGGAAACGGAGTATCGGCCGAAACCGATGGTGCCGATTGGAGGTCGTCCGATCCTTTGGCACATAATGAAGCTCTACGCGCATTTTGGCCACAAAGAATTTATTTTGTGCCTGGGATACAAGGGGGAAGTCATTAAGGAGTATTTTCGGAATTATCACTGGAACACGAGTGACGTGACGCTGCGGCTGGGCCGGTCGCCGGACATCACGTATCACGGGCAGCACGACGAGGAAGATTGGCTGGTGACTCTGATCGATACAGGCCAGGAGACACAGACCGGAGGACGGCTGTTGCGGGTTTTGCCTTACATCAAGGACGAGGCGTTTTTTTTCACGTATGGAGATGGATTGACCGACAGCGATATAAACCGGACGGTGCAATTCCACCGAAAGCACGGAGCGCTGGCGACGGTCACGGCCGTGAAACCAACCGGCCGGTTTGGAGAGCTGGCGATGGACGGCCAAACGATCACGGCATTTCATGAAAAGCCCGACCAGGAAGGGGCATTTATCAGCGGCGGTTTTTTCGTATTCAATCGTGACATAGAGAAATACCTGGATGGTGATGAGTGTGTGCTGGAGAAGGCGCCGATGGAGCGATTGACCAGGGAACGCCAGTTGAGGGCGTGGCGCCACAAAGGATTTTGGCAGTGCATGGATACCTATCGCGAACAGGAATTGCTGAATCAGCTTTGGCGCAGTGGCAAGGCGCCGTGGAAACTGTGGTGAGCGCGCATTTCTCGGGATTTTACCAGGGGCGGCGTGTCGTCGTGACGGGACATACTGGATTCAAAGGGGCGTGGCTCTCGTTATGGCTTTCGCATCTCGGCGCGCGAGTCTTCGGATTGGGCCTGGGGCCGCCGACAGAACCCAATTTGCACGAGATCACGGGGCCCGGAACGTTCGAATCAATGGTTGAATGCGACGTGCAGGATTTCAAAGGAGTGGAAGGCGCCCTGGAGGAGCAACAACCGGAAATCGTGTTTCATATGGCGGCGCAACCATTGGTCCGTCGTTCCTATAGCAGTCCACTGGAAACATTTCAGACGAACGCACTCGGCACGGCCAATCTGCTGGAGGCGGTGCGGATGACAGAAATGCCGTGCACCGTCATCGTGGTGACGACGGACAAGTGTTATCAGAACAAGAATCAGGTCGAGGGCTACTGCGAGGATGATCCGCTAGGGGGCGATGACGTGTATTCGATGAGCAAGGCCGCCGCCGAGCTTGCGACCCATGCGTGGCGGAAGTGTTTTTTTCGGAAAAGTCCGAAGCTGGGGAATGTGGCCAGTGGACGGGCGGGAAACGTGATCGGGGGCGGAGATTACGCGCAAGACCGGCTGGTGCCGGACAGTATCCGTGCTTTGTTGAAGGGAAAACCGATCCCGGTGCGTAATCCGGCTGCGACAAGGCCGTGGCAACACGTCCTGGACTGCTTGAGCGGATATCTGTGGCTGGGCGCGTGTGTAGGTTCGGCGGGAAAGGAGTCGGACTTTGATGGTCCATTCAACTTCGGTCCGGGCCAGGAGGCGCACGTCTCAGTGCAGCAAGCTGTCGAGAAAATCCTGGAGATCTGGCCGGGAAAGTGGGAGCGAATCAGCGAGGGCAATCCGCCCGCCGAGGCCGCACGGCTGAACCTTGATATTTCAAAGGCAACACAAGTCCTGGGATGGAAGCCAGTGTGGGGATTTGACGAGGCGATCGGTGAAACAGTGTCATGGTACCATGGGCGGCACGTGCAGAAGAACAGGGCCATGCGCGCTTACTCATTGGAACAAATTCGGCGATACAGTTCGGCGGCGGAGAAGGCGGGGATGCGGTGGGCGCGGGGTAAAGCTACATGAAGCAGAGCTTCACGTGTCGAGCCTGCGGTTGCTCCAGAGGCGAACTGATCCTGGATCTCGGCATCCAGCCGCTGGCGAACAATTTACCGGAGCCAGAACAGTTGGCGAATGCCGAGCCGAAGTTCCCGCTCCAGTTATTCGTATGCCCGGAGTGCTGGCTGACTCAGATCACCCACACAGTGCCGCCGGTTTCGCTTTTCTCGGAGTATGTCTATTTTTCCTCGTTTTCAGAGACGATGCTGGCCCACGCACGCGCGGCGGTAGAGAGATACCGGCGGGACTTTGGGCTTGGTAAAACAAGCCGGGTCGCGGAGATCGCGAGCAATGATGGTTATCTACTGCGGAATTTTGCCGGGGCGGGAATCCCGTGTTACGGGATTGAACCGGCGGCAAACGTGGCACGAGCCGCTCAGGAGAAAGGGATCGAGACGGTCATTGATTTTTTCGGCAAGAAGTTAGCTGAAAGGCTGGCGGACACAGGAAAGCAAGCCGATTTGATCCTTGGCAACAACGTTTTTGCGCACGCGCCCGATATCAACGATTTCGTGGCGGGGTTGAAGACGCTCCTGTCGCCTGGCGGACGGATCGTGCTCGAGTTTCCCTATATTGTGGATCTGATCACGCGCAATGAATTTGACACGATTTATCACGAGCACGTGTTTTATTTCGCTCTGACGCCGCTGATTGCACTGTTTCGTCGGCACGGCCTGGAGATCGTGAATGTGGAGCAGTTGCCGATTCACGGGGGATCGTTGCGGATCGTTGCCAGCCATGCAGGGAAAGGGACCGCGAGCGACGCCGTGCGCGAGCTTTTGAACGCAGAAAAGAAGATGGGCCTTGATGGAATGGAATTTTACGAGGCATTCACAACCAGAGTACGGGAAACCAAGCGCCAACTGGTCGATTTGCTCGCGAGACTGCGAGACGAAGGAAAACGGATCGCGGCGTATGGCGCCGCGGCAAAGGGCAGCACGTTGCTGAATTATTGCGGGCTTGGGCGTGATTTGATCGAGTTCGTGGCCGACCGGAGTCCGCACAAGAAGGGCCGCTACATGCCCGGAGCGCACGTGCCGATCGTGCCAGCCGATGAACTAGTCAAGCGCATGCCGGATTACGCGCTTTTGCTGTCGTGGAATTTCGCGACGGAAATTCTTCGGCAACAGGCAGAGTACACGCGCCGCGGCGGGAAGTTTATTATCCCGATCCCCACACCGGAAGTTCTGCAATGACGTTCGCAAATACTTCGTTGGAAGGGGTCCTTCGAATCGAGTTGGATCGCGTCCATGACGAACGAGGCTGGTTTGCGCGCACGTACAGCGAATCGGATTTCGCCGCGCGAGGACTGAATGTGAAATGGCCACAGTTCAACGTGACGCGGACGACTCGTCGCGGGACGATTCGCGGATTGCACTTTCAGAAGGCACCTGCCAGCGAAGTGAAACTGATTCGCTGCGACCAGGGGAAGATATTCGACGTTGTGCTGGACGCGCGCCGGGATTCACCCCAGTTCGGCAAGTGGGAAGCATTTGAGCTTTCCGGGAGCACACAACTGTATGTTCCGACGGGGTTCGCCCACGGATTTCAAACGCTCAGCGATGAGTGCGTTGTCAATTACCAGATGTCGGAACCCTATGTGCCGGAACTGGCGGCGGGTGTACGGTGGGACGACTCACGGCTGGGCATAGCGTGGCCGATTCGACCTCCGGTCGCGATCTCGAAGCGCGACCAAAGTCTTCCGCTGCTCGAAGAGCTGTGAGGATCCTGGTCACAGGCGCATCGGGATTCATTGGCGGAGCATTCACGCGGTTGGCTGTCAACGCTGGTCATGAAGTGATCGCTCTGTTGCGCTCGCCGGCCTCCGGAGTCACGGCGGGGCCAGGTATGCACGCTGTCCGCGGAGACCTGGCCAATATTCCGACGGATGAAATTGCCGGATTCAGACCGGATGTTTGTCTGCACGCTGCCTGGATCACGACGCCCAGTGTATATCTTGAATCTGCGGCGAATCAACAGTACGTGGAATGGAGCCTGACGTTTGTGGACGCGATGCGGCGCATCGGCGTCAGACGATTTGTCGTACTGGGCACTTGTGTCGAGTACGACGGCGGGCGCGGCCCGTTGTCGGAGGCGGTGAGTCCGATTGCTCCGAAATCAGTCTATGCGCGCGCGAAGAATGCATTGCGTGTGGCCCTGGAGAAACAGGCGCACGCAACCGACATTGAGCTGTGCTGGGCGCGAATCTTTTATCCATACGGCCCGGGGGAGCATCCAGAGCGCTTGTGCAGTTCGGTAATCCGGCGGTTGCTGAAAGGCGACACCGTAAAAATCATGACGGCGGACAGCATAAAAGATTACATTCACGTGGATGATGTCGCATCGGCGCTGCTGACGGTAATCGAGATGCGCTACGCAGGCGCGCTAAACGTCGGTCGGGGCGAAGGAACGCGTGTCGGTGAGGTGGCGCGAATGATCGCGGAGTTAATGGGGAAACCCGAGTTGCTGGAGTTGGGGCAGGAATCGGCGGACCCCTATCCATGTGTGATCGCGGATGCGGGCCGGCTGTTTGGGCTCGGTTGGCGGCCACGCGTGGGGTTGCGAGAAGGACTGGAAGCTATGATAAAGGCCGCCGCATAAGCACTTGTTGCAGGCGCAAGAGGCTTGGCATTCATGACCGTGGCGCTATCCTGAATTCTTACATGCAGTTGATCGTTGACTCGGACCAAAACGTCCTGTTGCCGGAGGGCGAACGAGGGCGGGCCCTACCGTTGTACTCGAGGGAAGCGTTCGAAATCATTTCGTCGTTGTGGAGCAAGTTGGCGTGGAACCAGAAATATACCTACACGTTTACGTGGCTGGGTCGACCCGTGATTCAATTGCCCGAAGACATGCTACGGTTGCAAGAGGTGATCTACCATCTGCAGCCGGATGTAATTTTGGAAACGGGTGTCGCTCACGGTGGTTCACTGATTTTCTATGCGAGCCTTTTCAGGGCAATGGGAAGAGGGCGGGTCATCGGCGTAGATGTTGAGATTCGTCCGCGCAACCGGAAGGCGATAATGGCCCATCCTCTGGCGGAATTGATCACGCTAATTGAAGGTGATTCTGTCGCACCGCTGACTGTCCAGCGGGTAAGAAGTTTGATCGGTTCGTCGGAGACAGTGCTGGTGATCCTCGATTCCTGCCATACTAAAGGCCACGTGCTGGCGGAACTGGAAGCTTATCATTCGTTTGTGACACCAGGTTCGTACATCCTGGCCACGGACGGAGTGATGAAGGAAGTAGCGGATGTTCCCCGGGGCAAACCTGAGTGGACCTCGGACAATCCCGCAGCAGCGGCAGAGGCTTTCCTGAAAACGCATCCGGAGTTCGTGCTGGCGACCCCGGCCTGGCGGTTTAATGAAAGCGACCTGCACGCCAATATCACCCATTGGCCGGGCGCGTGGCTCAAGCGCGCGAGATACTGAACATGTCCAATCCATTTTTCAGCGTCATTATACCGACGAAAAACCGCAGCTTTCTGATCGGCAATGCGATTCGCAGTGTCCTGCGACAATCCTGTCGGGATTTTGAGGTGATTGTGGTTGACAATGATGATACGGATTCAACCACGCGCGAAATTCTCCAATTTCGTGATGAGCGCCTGAAACACCTGCGAACCGGCGGGTTGTCGATGCCTGACAACTGGGAGGCTGGCGCTAACGTTGCCCGTGGCGTGTATCATGTTTACCTCGAAGACAAACAGGCGCTCAAACCACATGCGTTGCGCCGCGTCTTTCATGAGGTCAAATCGCGAGACTTTCCAACGATCACGTGGCTTGCGGACTCGTTCAACGATCTTGAGTCGCCACCGGTCGTCCGTCGTGCGCGCGGCAACGGAGGATCGCGTGTCATCCAGTCGGACGAGCTTCTCGATCAATTTGTCAACGCCCCCGGGCTGAACTATAAACGCACGCTGCCCTTGCCACAGTTGGGCTGTTTCCACCGGGAAATTGCGCAGACGATCCGGAGCGGGCCGATGGGTCGATTGTTTCATGCCGTTTCTCCCGATGTTATCCTGGGCATTGTGCAACTGGCTTATGCAGACGATATCCTGCAAATCGACGAAGCACTGGTTGTGTATCAGACAAACAGGTACAGCAATGGGCGAAGCATCGCGATGAAAGGCCCATTGGCACGGCAGTTCACGCAGGAACTTGGCGGAAAGGATTCCATTTACTATGACCGAGTTCCGGTTAAAGCTGTGAGTATCCCTGGGACCGTGTTCAACGATTATCTCAAGGTCCAGGAGCGAGTTGGAAGAAGGCTGGCGAGGTTTCCTCTCAATTTGCCAAAGTATTTCACCACGACATACCAGGCGATGGTCGATAGCAAAACGCAGGGCGTGGTGATGCGCAATGAAATCGCGGAGTGGCACCGCGCCCTGGCGCAGCAGCCTTCCGAGGTGCAGCACTCGGTTCGGCGAACAGTTCGGCTGGGTTTCATTACGGAGGCCAGGCAAGAATTGAAGAAACTGGGGTTTGCCATGGGATTGCGCAAAGTGGAACGCCATTGCAAAGCTTTTTACCGTGGGCGAATCCGGCGGCAACCGGAATGGAGGTTCCGAAATGCGATGGACTACATGAATTGGGAAAGTGCGCGGAGCGGAGGCGACCTGGTCCGGGAACCCGCCCCTTAATGGGAAAGAAGGTCTTCATTCTGTGCCGTGAGGGACGCGGCAGACAAAATTGCAGCCAGGCGAGGCGCGACTCGCGTCAAAGTAAATTGCTCTTCGAAACAGCGCCGAGCGGCAAGGCTGATCTCTCTGAGTTTGGCGGGGTTTTCGATCAATTCGCGCAGTCGCAATACCCATTCATCCAGACTGACCGCGAAAAGAGCCGTCCGGTCCTGTTGGAGGATTTCTTTGGTCGCTCCAACTGGGGAGGCAACGACGGTGGTGCCGCACGCAAGGTATTGCAGCCCTTTGATGGGCGATTTGCCCTGGGAAAACGGATCATCCGGCAACGGCAGAAGGCCGATGTCGAATGTTCGAAGAACTTCCGGCTCGGTGCCCTGCACGAAGGGCAAATGCACGGCCTTTAGAGATTGAAAGCAGGGCATGTCGCCTGAAAACACCACCACTTCCGTGTGCGGAAATTGCGCCTGAATCTTGACAAGCGGCTCTTCAATGGCGAGAAGATAGCGAAGGTTCACAGGATGTCCTGACCAGCCGATGCGAAGCTCTTCGCCCACTACCGCGAAGTCTCGCGATTTCCACTCGAGCTCGTTCAACGCCATTGGGAGGGTCACAACATTTTTCGTGAATGACCTGAGGTACGCCGCCAGCACATTGTTCGCCGCAATGCAAAGATCAGCCGCGCGAGCGATGGTTCTTAGACGCAAATGTTTGCGGAGGTTGGTCAGGAAAAAGTGCTTCTTCCCGTGCGGATGCCAGACAGCGTCATCCACGTCGTAGAGAAGGCGCCGGCTCAGCCGGCGTAGTTTGATTAACTTGCCGGAAGGGAGCAGCGCTTTTTGCAGCAGGACGACATCGTAGTTTGGAATATGCTCCCAGTCATTAAACTGACGAGCGGGAATCGGTTCCAGGTGAATTCCCCTGGAGGCGAGAGGGGCAACGTACTGGTGAATACGATAAAAGGTGCTGGCTGTGGTGGCGTCGCCAAACGTGAGGCACAGCACCCGCATAAGTCACGTTAAGGCTGTGAGGACACCAATCCCGATACACCGTCCCTGCGGAGTGTTGTCGAAGCATTCCCGGATATGGAATTTCCGCTGCTTCAGTTCGTTCCAGAATTTCCACACCTCGATGCGAGGATCGTCAGGGCGCGGTGCGATGTCGTGCAAAGCAATCAATCCGTCTTTAGAAACCAATGGGCTGTAGAGGTCGAAATCTTGTTTCACACCCGCATAGGTGTGGTCTCCATCGATGAAAAGGAAATCGATGGTTCGGCCATCGAGGAGTTTTCGAACCTGCTCTGCTGTGGAGGCGGAGTGCGAATCAGCGCGTAACAGGTGAACGCGCTGGGATCCCGTCGCGAACGACTGATAGAACGGCGCCCGACACGGCGGATAGCCTCCGCCGAACTCACCCTCGGGCAGGTCGATGCTGATCAGTGTCGCCGCGGGATCTGCAGCCTGACACCATAGATAAAGAGTGCCCCCGTGGCAGGTCCCGATTTCCAGTACTGCTTTTGGTTGGCGGATCCGAACAGTGTGATAAAGTTCGCCAATTTCTACCTGGGACTGCATCGGGCGCATGCTCCTGAAGAAGCCGTGCGCTCGGAACAAAAATGGCACGGCGAGACGAGTGTGCGGCGCCGGCAACTGGCTTTCCAGTGCCCGCAGTGCTTTTAGCGCAGCACGGTAGTGATGGCGCTGGAGCAACCGGTTGCGCAGAACTTTAAGAGACATGCGGTTGAAGCATAGAGCGGGAGTGGGTTTTTGAAAAGTGAGCGAGTTACACTTTCTGAAAGACTCTATTTGGGCGCAGTTCCCGCCAGTCGCGCTGGCGCAGGTATTGGCGCAGCGGCGCCAAGGTCGGAGTCACGTGCAAAAACTCGGCGGTGTGATCGGCGATGTTCGTCAGCAAAAAACCGCCCGGCTTGATGGCGTCACAGAATACTGTCAGATAGCGAAGCGGGTCATACAGGTGCTCGAAGAGCTCAGTGGCCAAAAGCAGATCGCAAGGCGAAAGCTGAACCATCGGGCCCGATGGGGGACATTCCGCAATCGTGGCAGGCAGTTTAAGCCGCCGGGAAAACCATCGCAAAAATTCAAGCTGCGGCACGGGAATGTCAGCGAGAAACAAATGAGGGCTGTTTCCACGGTCGCGGAGAAATCTGGCGAGTGAGATCGAGGTTTGGGCGAGCCCACAGCCAAAGTCCACGATTGCCGGAGAGGAGGCGTTGAACAGCGGTGCGATTTCCGGAAGATGTTCCGGCCACCGGGGCACCGGATAATCGAGCATCCGAAGGAAATGAACGGGGGCATGGGCCTGATAGGCAGCAAGAATTTCGCTTTCTGTATTGCCGTAAAAGGGCCGCAATACATCGTGCTGAAGCTC
Source organism: Limisphaerales bacterium (assembly GCA_022616725.1). Taxonomy (GTDB): domain Bacteria; phylum Verrucomicrobiota; class Verrucomicrobiia; order Limisphaerales; family JAKEEH01; genus JAKEEH01. Next base: position 9,649 of record JAKEEH010000355.1, read on the forward strand.
AGCAAACAGTTTGAAATGTCTGCCCCCATGCCCGCCCCTCAGAGCGGCGCATGAGGCTTCAAAGCGCGCAATGCTTTCATCCATTTGGATTCCCAGCCGCTGTGCATTCCACTCACAGAACGCTTGCTGCCATTCATTAAGCGCCTTCGGAGCAGTCCCCCGAATGAATCGGTGCTCAATCAGTTTTCGAATGTATTTCGATACTTTGCTCAATGCTTGCCATTGGTTTCGTCGCACCATCTGTCAATGGCAAGCCAATTCCAAAAGCGAGTTTGCGGCGCTTGTTCGGCTATGCTCGACACCATATGTTGCGCCCGTGCTGCCCAAGTTTCACCTGTAGTACTGCAAGCTTAACAATGCTCTGATGCTCCAATGGACGACAACGATTAAGGGCGGACTCCGATGGTGGGTACGGCCGGACGCCGACGCTCCGGGGGTGCATCAAATTCTCAAAGACCCGGACTCGTTCCTGGCCGATCCGGCAATGCACCTCAAGAATTACGATCTTGTGACAATGTCGCGTGTTCCATCGAAGTCCGACGCCGAGCCTTCGTTGGTTCTACGGCGACTGAATTACGGGCGGTTGCGGCATCGGCTGCGGGATGTCCTTCGAGCATCACGGGCGCGCCGCGCATTTATCATCTCTTTGCGCATGGAGCAAAGGGGCATTCGCACGCCTCGTGCGCTCGCGGTGGCCGAGGTGCGGCGCATGCGGTGGCCGGTAAAGGCATATCTGATTACAGAGGAAGTGCCTTTGGCGGTGAATCTCGGAGAGCATCTCCTCGGAAAAAAGTTTATTCACCGTCGCATCATTCAACACGTGGCAGAACTCATCGCCCGCCTGCACGACGCCGGTTTTTCGCATCGTGACCTCAAATACACCAATATCCTGGTTGATGCGAAGCTGGAGCCGTGGGTCATCGACCTTGATGGAGTGCGGAATTTGGGAAGGGTTCCTGCCCGGCGGGCGGTGGCTGATCTGGCGGTGTTGGCCCGGAATTTTCGGGAATACCCGAATCGGCTGCGATGGGAGGGCGCGCGGTTCCTGAAACATTATTGCCGGCAGCGCGGACTGGAAGATCGGTTTCGTGAGTTCGCGGTCGGGATCCTGGCGGAGATGCGGCGGCTTTGAATGACTGTGCCTTGACAGGGTTCCTTCACTTCCTACGGACACTTTTCTTCGTGTACCGGATCATTTGCGCGACGTCTTGAACAGGCGCGACGGCAGGGAGCGACGATTACTCAGAATCGCCACTCTCGAACGCTTCCCAGACCATGAGAATACTTCGTGAACCGGTGTCTTGCCATCCACCGCAGCGCGAATCCGAGCTGCGTCTTTCGTCACCACGTACATCGGCGCCGCTGGCGATCGCGTAGGCGGCGACGAAGCGGATATGCTCCGAGAGCGAGAGCACGAGCATGTAGAAGATGCAGATGGAGCTGCCGACCAA
>JAKEEH010000356.1 GCA_022616725.1 Limisphaerales bacterium
ACTCATTGGCAAGCTGACCCAAACACTGAACCCCGAGCCAATCGCAGGCTGATGGGCGCAGGTTAGCGGTTGCCCGGATCACCCGACCGCCGCGGTTGCGCGAGCCGCTTGTGAAAAGCCATTGACGTACTTCGTCCGGTAAAACTCTGCGAGGCTCTGTTTCGATGGAGCGAGCCCTTCCGCGGCAATCGAACTGAGAATCCTCTCCTCAGTCATGATAAAGCGGTCCCGTTTGTAGAGCAGATAGTCATCGCGCATCTCTGACGGGGTCAGGTTCATCGTCACGAGGTTTGCCCCGGTGCGCAAGCCGCGGCGATAGCCTGAGCCCGGGCCGGCAAGGTTCAAAGCGCTTACAGCCGGGATAACCCAATCCGGTCGCATTGTGCGAAGGACGGCCATGCAATTGAGCGTGAGATCAATATCGCCTTGAGTTTCGCAGGCCATAGGGGTGGCTTCGCCGGGGATAAACGGGCTGACGCTGCAGCCGGCCAGCGGCAGTTCGCGCGCGAGCCGAAAATTGGCGAGCAGATCGGCGTGCGTTTGGCCGGGCAATCCCGCGATAAACCCGGAGCTAACCTTCCAGCCCTTGCGCGCGAGGAGGCGAATGTGGGAGAGCCTTTCTGCGAGGTTACCTGGAGCGCCAATCTCAGCGTAACGCAGTTCATCGGCCAATTCGAACTTGATGATATATATCGTGGCGCCGGCGGCCTTGAGTTCGTCGTAAACCCGTTCTTCCAGGGTCCCGAGGCAGACGCTGATGCCGAGCTGCGTTTGCTGGCGAATGGTGCGAATCAACGGCAGCAGAAGCCCGCGGACCGCCACCGGATCTTCGCCGGTTTGAAAATTGATATCGGTCATGCTTTGCGGCCGGTGGTGGATGACCAGTTCCGCGATCTGGTCGTGACTGGCGCGAAAGCGCGACAGATCATGATTGTCCCGGCGCATGCCGCAATAATGGCAGTTTTCGCGGCAATAATTGGAAACTTCGACCACCCCTCGAATGAAAACCCTCTTTCCAAAATGTTCAGCAGTGATTGCGGCGGCTTTCGAATGGAAGCGTTCCTGCTCATCGCCCCGAAGCGCCAGCCACTCGGCGCGGATTCCGGAATCCTCGTGCATTTCCGGCTGAGTAAACGAATTTAAAGGCTCTTTCGCAAACGAATTCTCAAAAGTGCGGTTTAGCGCCACTACGGTGCAATTACCCCGCTAACTGCCGCATTCCCCGAGGGGAGCCTTGCGGCTCCCCTCGGTCGCGAGTCGAACAAACAGCCTCCCCTGAAGAGCTGTCTATTCAACTCAAATCTTATCGGCTGATTCCCGGTTCGGCTTCAGTTACCCGCGGGGGACGACGAGACCTGGTGACTGGGAAGGGGAGAGGGGTAATCTTTTAAGTGGGGAATCGGGAAGCACGAGTGCGCGCTCGCAGCGTGCGTGGTTTTGAAACAACGAACTCTCATTGTGCCATCAGCGTAAACGATGCGCTCAAGGCCACCCATCGTATCAACGGTGATTCTCGTGTCCTCCTTTTACCTACAGGTAGTCCCTTAAATGGCATGAATTGTTCGTGGCGAACACATACTCTGCCACGATCTCCCCGCGTATGAGGTGCCGCTGAATGATCTGTTCGAGCGCTTCCGGCGTGCAGGAGTGATACCACACAGCCTCGGGATAGACCACGGCAATCGGACCCCGCGCGCACACGCGCAGACAATTTACCTTGCTGCGATAGACCAGCGGGCCGGCAAGCTTCAACTCTTTCAGACGGGATTTCAGAAACTCCCATGAGGCGAGGGTTGCCTCGCGTGGCGCGCAGTGCGGCTCCGTTTGATCAGCGCACAACAGAATGTGGCGGCGATAGCGTTCCAGTCCCAGGGTTTGGACCGCCTTGACCAGTTCAGCGTCCATCCAGAAAAGAGGCCAGAGCAGCCGCGACACGCTCCGGCGCTTCAAGCGGTGTGCAATGACCGACGCCTTCAATTTCCATATATGTAGCGCCGACTGACTTCGCCAGCGTCTGCGCACGGTCCACCGGGATGAATTTGTCCGCCGTGCTGTGGACAATCAGAATGGGTTTGCGAAACTCTTGCAGGACTGACATGCGATCCGGCCGGCGCGCCATGGCTTCCAACGCCCACTTAATGCCAGCGACTCCCGCCCGCTCCGCGCCGCGTTGAGGGTACTTCGTAAGATCCGGGGTCGGATGCGCAAACAATTTGGGCAGTGCCGCATCCAGAGCGGCGGCAATCCCCTGCTTTGAAACCTTTTCGATTACGGCACGCCGCGCTTGCCGCACTTCGTCGGGGTCCGCGGCCGACTGTGAGTTGATCAGCGCCAGCCCCGCAATGCGTTCAGGATGGCGTTCAGCCAGCGCGAGCGTCACATACCCGCCCATAGAGAAACCGGCCACGAAAGCTTCCCCCTCGATTTTCAATGCCACATCGTCGGCCATCAGATCGATTGAAGGCTCCGCAGTTCCGGCAGGGGACCCGAAGGCGCGCAGGTCGGGCGCGGCAATCTTCAGATCCGGACTCAATCGGGCGATCACGGGATCCCACATCGTGGAATCGAATGGATAGCCATGGAGCAGCACCAGCGGCAGCTTGCCGTTCACACTTCAACTGAAAGTCCTCTCCAGCGGATCGTCAATGGGAAACCTGAAAAAAGGATCGACGAACCTTGCCAGGCGATCTGGGGCGCGTCACCGCCGTTCGCTTTGCACACATAGATTTTCAGCTTTGGCCTTGCGAACCCCGCTCATAGACTCCGCCGCGATGTCGCAAATGCTGAAGTCCTCCGGCGCGATGGCAGTCGCCACGCTTGCCAGCCGCGTCCTGGGGTTGGCGCGGGAGATGGTTTACGCGGCATTCATGGGCGCAAGCTGGGTTGCAGACGCCTTCATTATGGCGTTCATGATTCCCAATCTGTTCCGGCGCTTGCTCGGGGAAGGCGCATTGACTGCCGCTTTCATTCCGATATTCAAGGAGAAGGAAAAGCTGGCCGGCGAACCAGAAATGTGGCGGGCGGCCAACGCAATCATCTCGGGCCTCGTGCTGACTGCGCTGGGCTTGGTGATCCTGGCGGTCATCGGAATCTCGATTGCGCTCGCGACCGGCATCCCAACCGGCAAAACCAGGCTGATGCTGGAACTACTATGCGTCATGTCGCCTTATTTGTTGCTGGTTTGCCTGGCGGCGATTCTGATGGGCATGCTCAACGCCCGCGGCCATTTCTTCATTCCGGCCCTTGGCGCTGCACTGCTCAATGTGGTGATGATTGCGTCGGTGCTCTGGCTGGCGCCGCGGTTTGGCGTCAAACTTGAGCAACAAATCTTCGGCCTTGCCGTTGGCGTCGTCATCGCCGGCCTCGTCCAGGCTTCTTTTCAACTACCCCTCCTGAACCGCGAGGGCTTTCGCTACCAATGGGTGACGCCGTGGTCGAATGAAACCGTGCGCCACGTTGTCAAGCAAATGATCCCTGGAATCATTGGGGTGGCGGCATTCCAGATCAACATTGTCATCACCTATGGCTTCTCCTTCTGGGTGGAAGACGAAATCATTTCCTCCTTCAACTACGCCGTCCGGCTGCTCGAATTGCCGCAGGGCGTCTTCGGGGTCTCGCTGGCAACGTATCTCCTGCCGACTCTCTCCGGCCTGGCCGCAGAGAAGAAATATCCCGAGTTCCGCAGCACCCTGGGGCAGGGGCTGGGCTATTTGATCTTCGTCAACCTGCTGGCGTCCGTCCTGTTACTAGTGCTGGCTGAGCCGACGATTCGCCTGCTGTTTGAGCGCAGGCGTTTCGATTCCTACGATACGTCGCGCGCGGCCATCGCGCTGGCATGGCTCGCGCCCGGGCTGGTTGCGTTCTCGATGGTTAATATTCTCGCGCGGGGATTTTACGCGCTCGGCGACCTGAAAACGCCGATGAAGATCAGCGTGTTTTGTCTTGGTCTCAACGCCATTCTTGCCATCGCGCTGGTCTGGCATTTTCGGCAAGCCGGCCTCGGAGCCGCCAACACCATCACCTCCTGCATCAATGCCGCGTTGCTGTTGTTCGCGCTGCGAAAGAAGCTGGCCCGGCTCAATCTCGGGTCGATGCTCCGGCACCTGCCGGGCGTGGCGGGGGCGGCGGTAGTTGCCGGGGTGGCCGCGTGGCTCGCCGTCCGGCAATGGGACTTGCGCTGGGGCCACGAATCGCTACCGCTCAGGCTGGGCGAAGTTTTCGCACCGATGCTGGCCGCCGGCTTAATCTATTTTGCGATCTGCCATTGGCTCCGCGTGCCTTATACACGCGACCTGCTCGGGTTGCTGCCCCGACGTTCTGGCGGGCAATCGACTCCGCGTGTCTGATGAGAATTCTCACGAAAGGTTTATCCGCTCCAAAGGCGTGACTTCCTCCTCCGCGAGTGAAGCTCCATAATCGAAACAGGCGAGAATATC
>JAKEEH010000357.1 GCA_022616725.1 Limisphaerales bacterium
CGAGGTTACAGGGTAGGATTGATTACCAATGACCAGGGACGCAACCTCGTGGACACCGCTATGCTTCGCTCGCAAGGGTTTGCGACCGAGGAGATCCCCGGCGGCTGTTTTTGCTGCCGCTTTAACTCGCTGGTGGAGGCGGCGGAATGTTTGACCGCCACAGCTCGCCCCGAAGTTTTCATTGCCGAGCCGGTCGGAAGCTGCACTGATCTGGCCGCCACCGTCACGTATCCGCTGCGACGAATGTACCAGGACGATTTCACCGTAGCCCCGATCAGCGTGCTGGTGGATCCGATACGCGCGCAAAGGGTGCTCGGTTTAGTGAAAGGACCGAACTTTTCCGAGAAAGTGCTCTACATCTACAAGAAGCAGATTGAAGAGGCCGACCTGGTGATCATTAGCAAGAGCGATCTGTTGACTGACCAACAACTGGCAGCGCTGCGGGATGCGATTCTCAAGGAATTCTCAGGAAAAGAAATCCTAGCCGTCTCTGCCCGCTCGGGCCAAAACCTCGAGACCTGGTTCTCGCGCATCAGAGATACGAAGCAAACCGCGCGAACGGCGATGCAGGTGGACTATCAAATTTACGCGGATGGCGAGGCGCTGCTCGGCTGGCTGAATTGCACTGTCAACCTGGCAGCAGAGAAGGCCTTCGATCCGGACAGGTTCCTCGGCGAGCTCGCGCTGGACATTCAAAAGCGCCTCGCGGCAAAGAAAGCCGAAGTCGCCCACATGAAGATGACCCTCAGTTCCGACGAGAGCCTGTCCGGTGGCATCGCCGGAATCAGCCTGGTGCGCAATGATTTTGTGCCGGAGCTCACGTTTCGACTGGAGGCGCCGGTGCAGAAGGCGCAGTTGATCATCAATCTTCGCGCCGAAGCTGCGCCCGATGTGCTCGCGACAGCCGTGCATGAAGGCCTGGAGGCAACGCCGAAAAAGTTTCCGACGTTACTGGCCACACTGGATCATTTGGAGCATTTTCGTCCGGGCAAACCAACCCCGACGCATCGCATCGAAGCTCTTTCAGCCTGAATCCGACTCGGGTCAACATGAAACTCTCATCGAAAACCACACTCGCAGCAATCCTTGCTGCCGCGGCCTGGACTGGCGTGCCGGCGAGTGAAGCGGATTTGCTGGAACCCCTTCGCCCAGCCGCGAGGCGGGCCATCAGCGAATTCGATCAGATCAGTCCGGAGCGGAAAATGGAGCTGCGGCAAGCGGCAGCCTTCATTCGAGGGAGAGTGGACCAGGGAAAACCCGCTGATCTTACGTTTATTTGCACGCACAATTCGCGCCGCAGTCATCTCTGTCAGATCTGGGCGCAAACCGCTGCGGCGTACTATGGCCTGACCAATGTCGCCACCTATTCCGGGGGCACAGAAGCGACCGCGTGCAACATTCGAACCGTTCGGGCGCTGCGCCGGGCCGGGTTCTCAATCGCTCAGTCCACCGGCGGCTCGAACCCGGTGTACCTCGCCCAGTACAGTGAGTCCCGTCCGGCGGCGAAGATGTATTCGAAGCGCTTTGCGAGCGCAGAGAATCCGCAGAAGGATTTCGCCGCCGTGTTCTCGTGCGATGACGCTGCGAAACGTTGTCCGGTGGTGGAGGGCGCGGCATTGCGTCTCCCCATTCTATATGTAGATCCAAAGGTATCCGATAACTCTCCCGCCGAAGCGGCGACCTATGACGAACGCAGCGGTCAAATCGCGCGTGAGATGTTCTATCTGATGTCCAGCGTCCAGGCGGGTGTCGGAGCGAGAGCGGCTCGCTGATTTTCCACGAACTCCCGGGTCTAGTCGAAACGGAACGTACAGCAGCCCAGGTCGAGTTGGTTTTTGTTGCGGGCGATCCTCTGCTTTAGCCCCGGATCCACGGTGCAGTTCAAATTTTTTCCTTCTTTCTCGGTTGTGACGATCCCGGCTTCGCGAAGAATACGCACGTGTTTGGAAACGTTATATTGTGTCAGGCCCAGTCTCCGAGTCAGCTCGCTGATTGTAAGCGTTCGTTCCAGCAATTCGCGCACGATCTGCCAGCGAGTTTCATCCGCCAGCGCCTTTAGCATTCGAATGCACTCTGCCTGCGCCACCATCATCGCCAAGCTTGTGCGGATCACCAATGCGAGTCCAGTGAAACTGGCAGCGGCCATTCCCGTTTCCAAAAGACGCACCTCACTTCAGATGCAGCCCTGTTCAACGCCCTCCTCATTAACAGGACGTTGATCGAATAGATGGAACCGGCGCCTCCGACGAGCTGGAAGTGAGATTGATCCTCCGAGGTATCCATGACGACCGGGCTAGAGGTGTGCCGGAGGCGATGGTACTGGCCGTTAACATTGCGGGATTGGGCGAGGTCGCTGCCCTTGCCGCCGTCCCATGAGATCACGACCTTGCCGTTGGCGCGGTCGTGTTGAATGCGAAGTTTGGTGTGGCCTTTGCCTTTGCCGGCAGCCGCTGCCGTGAACGCGAGGCCGAGAATGGCGGCCACACAAAGGAAGCGTGCTAATGTCTTCATACCCTGCCCCTGTTTAACGTGGCTTACGCCCGTTTCTCACAGATGACAAGAGGATAATCCGCGCTTTTCCAGGTACTGCTGATGGTAATCTTCGGCCGGATAGAAGGCGACCGCCGGAAGGATCTCGGTGACGACTGGTTTCTTGTGTTTCGTTTGCGCCTTTTCTTTCGAGACGATGGCTGCGGCCATCTGGTCGGGCGTGTGGTAAAAGATCACCGAACGGTATTGGCTGCCGACATCGGGTCCCTGGCGGTTCACTTGCGTCGGGTCATGGATTTCCCAAAACAGGTTCAGCATCTGTTCGTAAGTGATAATGTAGGGATTGTATTCGACCTGAACTACTTCAGCATGGCCGGTGCGGTCGCTGCAGACCTCCTGGTAGGAGGGACTGCGGGTTGTGCCGCCGCTGAAACCAACCGTGGTGGATAGGACGCCCTTGAGCTTGCGAAACGCCGCTTCTACACTCCAGAAACATCCCGCGCCGAAAGTCGCTTTTTCCATAGTTTACGAATTACTCGGCGGAAATAATGCATAATTGTGGCAATTCCGCAACGCCCGAAGGACTTACATTTTTACACTGCCCTGCCTCACTACGAACAAAAACATTTCAAAGATTGCTTGACTGGTTTGCTGCCCAATCTCAACGAAACGCGCTTGGCTTAATGCGCAAAACCTCATTGGAATCAGCGGCCGCACCAACATAGCCACCGGACCACCGCGTCCAGGCAGGGAAGGCTACACACAACGAGCGTTTCACAGGTCACTTGTCCGCCGATCACAATCCGCCGATTGTGACAGATCGCTTACCCCCTTTTCGGCTCGCGATTGACGCTTCCGCGGTTCAATCAACTTTCACACATCTGGTGTTCTATCTCGGCACCGCTGTCGCTTCGTTTGAGAATGAACTTTCCAGTCCGTTGCCATCCAGTGCCGTGACCACGAAATAGTATCGAGTGCCGCTCGTTAAGCCGGCATTTTGATAGCTCGTCGCAGCCGGGATTGTCGCAACCAGCGTGTAGGGCCCGCCGCTTGTGGTGGAGCGATAGACTCCGTTTTGAGTCACATTCGGGCTGGCCGACTGTGTCCAATGAAGCACGATCCTTCTCTTGCCACCTTGTGCCGCAGTCAAATTGGTCGGCGCCAGGGGCGCAGTGGGCGGTTGTGGCGTCGCGCTGACTTCGTCTGAATCACCGCTCTCGCCATTGGAATTGACTGCCGAGACCACGTAATAATAGGTGGATCCGTTCACGACAGTGTCATCTGTGAAAGTAGTAGCCGTCACGCCGGAACCAATGATCTCATACGGCCCGCCGCTGCTATCGGCGCGCTTCACAATATAACTCACCGCGCCGATTGAGGCGTTCCAGTTCAAAGCGACCTGGCTATCGCCCGCACTGGCCGTCAAACCGGTCGGCGTTGGCGGCGGCTCTGACGGCGACGGCTTCAGGATCGTGAAGTAGTCACGCACCACTCCGGTGGAATCCAAAAAACTCAAGTCCAGCCGGTTCGTCTCGAAGTCAAGCACGACCGAGCCCAGCGCGTTCAGTGAGATGAACATCGCCGGATGATTCAGCTTTCCGCCCGAAGTCTGGCCCGAAGAACCGGCCACTGTATAGACCGCACCGGATCGGCCCATCGTGCCAGCGGGCTTCAGATACGGCGTCGTGTCCCGTCCGCTGCCGCCATCAACGAGATGTGACGAGTTGAAGGTGCCCGACGTGCCATAATGTCCATCGATCAGGAACGAGCGCTCATACGAGTGGCTGTGGCCGCACAACACAAGATCGACTCCACCCGCCTCAAGAATCGGCACCATGTTCTCTCGCATTTCCACCAGCTCAATTTCTGTATCCGAGTTGTGCGAACCCTTGCTGTACGGAGGGTGATGCCAAAAGGCAACGATCCAGTCCCGCGTCGTGGCCGCCAAATCATTCTGCAACCACGCCGCCATTGGCCCGCTGGTCGAGCGATCGGACCCGAACGCGTCCAGGCACACAAAATGCACGTTGCCGAAGTCAAACGAATAATACGCCTCGGTCCCGGAAGGCAGGCCGCCCCCTTCGCCGTTGCTGGGCAGGCTAAAAATGCTGTAATAGGCGTTGGCGTCAGCTTCATGATTGCCCCGCGTCGAAAAGAGGGCCGACTTCCTCAACATCGTCGGATACATATTAAAGACGGCGTTTTGATACTCGCTGTCGGTGCCGCTATTGTAGGCGTTGTCGCCCAGCATCAGCCACAAATCGGTGTGGCGCGCTCCGGTCGCGTTAAAATAGGCATTCCGCACGGCTTGCGCGCTGGCATTCGCCGTCCCGGAATCACCCAGCACCCACACACGTGTTGGCGTCGGAGTGCCGGGAGGCGGAAACGTGACAAAGAAATGATCCGCATCGTCCCCCGCCAGAGTTTGTGTCGCGGAGCCGACCGCATAATAATAGAGCGATTCCGGGCTCAAACCCGTGAGCGTAACTTGATGTTCGGTCAAGATTGCGGAATCATCCGCAAAGCTCGTCAGATTTCCCGGCGCAGCCCCGTAATGCACACGGCTGTCAGTTGCGATGTCGGTGCGCCAGCGCACAATGATGCTGGTCGGCGTCCCCATCTGCAGGTACGGACCGCGCGTGACAACAGCCGAAGGTGGGGTCGTCGAAGCCGTCAGTTCGAGATCAAAGCTGATATCGCTGCTCGTACCGTTCGCCTGATGGATTTCGACAGCCAGTACGTTATTGCCGCTCACCAGGACCGCCGGGCTGACACTCGTCTGGAAAAATGTTGTCTCCTCGGCGCCGCCGATCGCAACCGGCGCGAGCGTGTTATAGGAGATCGTCCCACCCGGCATGTTACTGCGAAAAACCTCAGTACCGTTCAAATACACCACCCCACCATCATCCCGCAACAGGCGCAGGGTTACGCTTTGATAAGCGGACGCATCAGACACGTTGAAAGAACGGCGAAAGTACGTCGTGATATACTTGTTGGCCGCATCAGGACCAAAACTCACCACTGTCGATTCATCGCCATCCCCGTAGCCCAACTGCGCCGCCCCCACCGCCCACCCCGAGTCGTCAAATCCGGCTGCCCGCCAGCCTGTCCCCTGATCGGAGCCATTGTCCAGATAGCGCCAGTCCGCGCCCGTTGGCACCAGTCCATCGGCCGCGCGCAAAATGTTCGCGAGAAACATCGCCACGACACAGACGACCAGAAGCTTCAATGATTTAGGATACATACTTGTTTTTCGAGTTGCTCGTGGACCGGCTATGCATTGCTTCCGCTGGAACACAGGACCATGGAGCGTAATATCTCGGCTTCGGGAAGAAATTGGCAAATGCTAAAATGATAAATTTCTTCGCAGACGCACAACGGCGTGATCAGCACGTCGAATGAGCACTGGGACGTGTTTCACTGAGTCAGCCGTGCTACATTGAAGGAATCGCCGTAATTGTGCGGCGCAAAATATGCTGCGAAATTCGACGGCGGAATTTGTGCAAGGATCGCACAGACTGTCCGCTAAGTTGTCTAAACAAGGCAGCGAATTGGAATCGAGCCAGGTATCGGATGGATCCAAAGCTGACAGTGCTGATTGTCGAAGACAACGAGAACGACGCGTTGTTGTTGGACCGCGCATGTTCCCGGGTTGGCCGGACCAACCCCGTTCACATCGTTCGCGATGGCGCCGAAGCCATCGAGTATCTTAAAGGCCAGGGCCCTTATGCCAACCGCGATACTTGCCCCTTTCCGGATGTCCTCTTTATCGATCTGAAAATGCCGCGCGTAAACGGTTTCGAGCTGTTGGACTGGATGCGGCAGGATTTCCGGTGCTCGATGGTGCCGTCGGTTGTCTTCACCAGTTCCGCCGAGGATGTTGACGTCGAGCGCGCCTACCGCCTCGGGGCCAACGCCTATTTCGTCAAGCCCGCCAGCCTGCACGATCTCGAGGAAATGTTGCGCACCGTTTTTGACTTCTGGTCCTTCTGCGTCAAACCTTCGCCGCACGGCTATTGCGCGTAGCGCCCCTCACCAGCTTCTGCCTCCAGCGGCTAAACTAAATATTCCCTTTCCGGTCCTTCTTTCAAAATCCCCGTTCATTGCCAACATTGATTCAGGGGGGATGAGCAACCTGCCTGACGCGCGATGAAATCTCGTGGAGAAGGCCCCTGGAGGCTGTTCGGAGAGTCAAGGTGGAGGCGCGGCTCTCTCCGGAGGGGCACTAGGCGAGCTTGCTCGACCCGCAGGACGCACGACCTTGACGCTCCGACAGCCGACATATAATAGGGCCTCCACGTGAATCGCGTGTCTTTCCAGACTGGCACTAGCTCTGCACTCAAGTGCGACGGAGTCGGTAATTGAAATTCGAGCGGAGCGAGCCAATGCTGTCTTTATTCAGGAAAAAGATTATGGCGCTACCCACACGAGAGGAGATCAACCCGCATGATGATCTGGATGGGCGTGTCGCTAGTGATCACTTCTTCGGTAAAAGCTTGGAACAGGCGGAGGCGCTCTTTCGGGAGAACGGGGACTACTACGGCAGCGACTTGATATGGATGGGGCCGATCGCTTTCAGGTATTACGTGCAAGCTGCAATATGGCTCATCAAGAATGAGGATGAGCCGCGGCGCGTGGAAAGCATCCCGTCATTCGTATTGGCGGTGGAACAACGTTTACAGTTTGAGGAACAGGAATTGCGACCTATTGCTGGACAATTGGCCGACGTGTGTCGATACATCTTAGAACACTACGATGTGCTTGGTGATTTACCGGCAACAGAGGAGGAAACGAAAGCGCTGCAGGAGTCTGTGCGGCAGCAACTGATGAAGCTTAAGGATGTGCTCGGAGAAGAAGTGATGGAAAGGGACTACGTGGACTTGAGGCCGCGTCTGAGGACGCTTGTGGAGGCTCTCTCAAAGCTCGGCGAAGCGTGACCGCAACCTAAGTTTCCGCACCCGCCACTTGACCCCAGCCGCGGAGGAAAGCGCACGGGCGCCGATGGCGAGCGAGATGCGAGCGAGATTGGCAACGGCGGCTGCTCTGTTCCCGACGGATCGGGAGCGCAGCCGACGTGACAGGCCGCGAGACCTGCTGAAGACAAGACGCTGTTATAGATATCAATGAACCGGGCCGCTGGAGGGCGGTGGTTGGCCTGGGAGGAAGCGGCGGCGAACCATCCCGGGGGTTCTGCGTAGCGGGAGCGGGCAGAGGTCGGTCCCGGGTCGGTCCCAAGTATTTACACTCGATCGTCGTATAGTCAATGCGGGCAGGGGTCGGGGGTGCACGAGATAAAAGTGGGTTTTGGGAATTTGTCTTGGTTTTCGGCAGTGTATTGTAGTATAATAACTACAATATGCCAGCCGCTCCCAAAACTC
>JAKEEH010000358.1 GCA_022616725.1 Limisphaerales bacterium
ACGCGATAATAGGGCGCCGGTTCGGCCGGGAGCACAGTTTCGCCTTCGTAGCTCCAACGACGCAGGATTGCTTCAATGCGCCGAAGGTGCCGGTAGTTCTCGATTAGCGCCGCGCCGTCTGCTTTTGAAAGGGCGCCGGTCGCATGAGCGCGCTCCAGGGCACGCAAGGTGTTCGGTTCGCGCCAACCGCGTTCGAGGCAAATCGTTTGGGCAATGAACTCAGCGTCGATCAGCCCGCCCGAGCCGGTTTTGATGGCAAGCGCGTCCTGCCCGGGCGGCGTTCGCTCCTTCTCAATGCGTCGGCGCATCCGCGCGATCTCCGCTTTCAAAACCCCGGAAGACTTGGCGGAGAAATCGGTCAGCTTTGACACAAGTTTGCCGAATTGTTCGCCCAGGCCGGGATTTCCGGCCACGGGCCTCGCACGCGAGAGGGCCTGCAATTCCCAAAGCTGGGCCCGCTGTCGATAATACTCCTCGTACGCGCCAATCGTGTTCACGAGCAGCCCTTTTTCACCGTCGGGTCGCAGCCGGGCATCGAGCTGAAAGGCGCTGCCAAGTTCGGTCGTGGCCGTCAGCAGATCGATCACCTCGACTGCAATCTGTTGAAGCTTCGGGAGATCACGGGCGGCATCGGGGGCGACGAAGGTGATGTCGAGGTCAGAACCGTAATTCAGTTCACGGCCGCCCAGTTTACCCAAACCAATGATCGCCAGCGACGAAGACTTGAGACGGCGTTTGCGCAACGCGACTTCAAGGACGTATTGGAGACATGACTCGGCCAGGGCCGTCAATTCCTCTTCATGCTGTTGCAGGTCGGCGAGGCCAATGATTTCGCGCAGGCCGATGCGCATCAGTTCGGTCTGGTGGTACTTGCGCAACCACCGTTTCTGGTCAACGTCGCGATGGCCATGGCGCAGTTCTGTCAGGATTTCCTCGGTGCCTTTTCGTCGGCGCAGGCGCCCGCTAAGTATCAGGTCCTCGACCAGATCGGGTGTGCGGATCGAGCGCTCGGCGAGAAACTCCGAGCGGTCGAAAAGCCAAATCAACATCTCGAACACCGACGGGTTTGCCGCCCACATCTCAAACAGCACAGCGCGAGCGCCATAGACGCTGACGAAGCGGTCTAGCCGCGCCATGACGCGATCGGGATCGGACAGGACGGGGCGCTTCGAGGGCGTGCGGCCCGCCGCGGGGTTGCGGCACAACGCAAAGAGCCGCGGCAGCAATTGGAACGCGAGTTCGACCGTGCGTTTGGAGACATGGACGTAACCCGGGCCATTGACAAATTCGTAGATCAATTTGAAGGAACGGTCCACGTCATTGAAAGAGTTTTGCCTCAAGAGCTGTTCCCATTCGCTCTCGCGCCTGTCGAACTGGTCGGGAAACTCAGACGGGCGTTGGCGCGCGGACTGGTTGAGTCGCAACAGCTTGTCATAGACCTTCCGGACGGCGGCAGCGTGCGCGGCGCGGAGCTTCTCGAACGCGGGCGCATCGGGACAGCCCATCAGCCGGGCCAATCGCGCGCGGGCTTTTGCGTCCGCCGGAATGGTATGCGTCTGCAGGTTGTTTTCCATCTGGAGCCGATGCTCGACATCGCGAAAGAACGTGTAAGCCCGCGCCAACGAATCCGCTTCCCGGCTGTCGAGAAATTTATATTCCACAAGCTTGAGAAGCGCGGGCAGCGTCTGTCGTCCCTGCAGGAAGGGCGTGCGGCCGGCGTGGAGCAACTGGAGCGTTTGCGCGATAAATTCGATCTCCCGAATGCCGCCGCGCCCCAATTTCACGTTCCGATCCATTTCGCCGCTGCGGACGATTTCATTTTCGGTTCGCTCCTTCATGCCGGCGATTTCCCGCAGCACCCCTGCATTGAGCGATCGGGGATAGCGAAACGGCTGGATCATTTCGAGGAACTCGCCGGCCAGCGATTCGCTGCCGGCGACGCATCGCCCTTTGATCAGCATCATGCGCTCCCACGTTTGTCCCCACTGCGCGTAATAGCTTTCGTAACTGGCGAGGGAGCGCACGAGCGGTCCGGCATCGCCTTCCGGGCGCAGCCGCAGGTCAATCCGGTACAACATGCCCTCCGACGTGTGCCGAGCCAGTTCGGCCACGAAAAGCTGCACGAGGCGCTTGTAAAATTCGTGGTTCGACAACACGGGCCGGAGCGTTTTGGCCTTCTTCGAAGGGAGTTCGCGGAAAACACTCCCTTCCTCGGTGTAAACGAACATCAAATCGACGTCCGAGCTGTAATTGAGTTCCTCCCCGCCGAGTTTTCCAAGGCCCAAGACCGCGAAGGCTGTAGGGGACCAATTGTCCTCGGCGTCCCGATGATAGGCCCTGCCGAATCGAGTCTGCAATTGCGCCAGCGACAAGAGCAACACAGCGCCGAGGCATACATCCGCCAGATGAGAGATCTCGAGCGTGGTCTGCTGCGCATCGGCCAGCCGGGCGAGGTCCCGTGCCGCGATCCGCAACATTTCGCGTTGTTTGAATTCGCGCAGCTTTGCCAGCGCCGGTTCGAACCCTTCACCCAGCCAGCGACCCACATCGCGCCAAAGACCTTCTTTGCGGCGGGGAAATGCGAGCCGCTCCTCCGCTAGTTCGGCGAGCCAGTGCGGGTGCTTGAGCAGGAGGTCCCCCGCCCATTGGGAGCCTGAGAACAAAGCGCAGAGAGCCCGCGCCTGACCGGGGGAGGCTTTGCCTGGAAGACCGGCCGATTCGGTCGCCGAAAGGCTTTCAAGCACATGCCGCGCTCGCGCCGGGTCGGCGCACGATCTGATCACTTTGCGCCAGACTGCGGACAGGACAGGTTTGCGGGCGGGCATGGCTAGAGCGTGACGTGTTCGAGCACAACCTCCACTGGTTGCGCGGCGGCCTTGCGCGCGGGGCGCGTAAACAAGCCTTTCCAGAAACCGAGCCCGTAAAAAACATGCGTCACGATCACGAGCGGCACAGCAGCGAGGCTTCGCGCCAGGCCGCGCGTGGCCGCAGATCTCAGCGCGTCGAAGAGCAGGGCGATTAAATAAGCCACCGATGGGAGGCTGGCGAGGACCACCGCGGGTTTAAGTTCTCGCGCCAGCGCGACCGCGCAAGCAATAACCAGCAAGATCAGATACAGGCAAAACAGGGGCGGCACAAAATTCAGCGCCGACCCCCATGTCGGGTGCAGGCGAAACTGTTCGGCGCGTCCACGCCCATAATTCAGCAGCATCCGCATGAAGGCGCGCAGGGTTGGCCGCGGCCGCCGTTCGACGACAATCTCCGGATCATAAATCAATTTCCCACCGCGCTTTTGGATCTCGTCCATCAACGCGTTTTCTTCGTTTGGATAAAGCGATTCGTCAAATCCTCCGAGTTCCAGCAACGTGTCGCGCCGGGCAATGAGGTTGCACAGGATCAATTCCTTTTCGCTGCTCTCGCGCGCTGTTCCGACGGCGGTATAGCGGGCGCGACTCGGGCCAAAAGCCAGCCACGAACTCAAGACGACGGCGAAAAGCTGTTCAATCCAGGGCGCATCTTCCGGGCAGACGTTGGGGCCGCCCGCCATTTTGACTTCGGGTTTTGCAAAGTGACCGGCGGCACGGCGCAACGCGTCCGATGCCGGGCGTGAATCGTCGTCAAGGAAGTAAAGAAGTTCGCCTCTTGCGGCTTTGATCGCGGTGTTTCGTTGCACGGCCGGCTGTTTGCCACGCGCGACGATCAGTTCGAGCTGGCTCGCGGGGTAATCGAGCTTGCGGATAGCCTGCGTCGCAAGGGGTTGGCCCGCGTCTGGCCGGGCGGGCACGATGATCGTGACGGTGGGCAGTCTGTTGCTCACCGGAGCAGGGTACGAACCAAGGCAGCTACATGGAAATTCAAAACAGACTCCAGTTGGTCAGGAAACCTTGCCGAGCAGTTGATGCAAGGCCTCCCGGTAGCCGCGGCTGAGGGTCAGCCGGGTCCCATTCTGGAGGATCACCGTGTAATCGCCGTGAAACATCGGCTGGAGTTCCTTGATCCGGTCAACGTTCACGATCGCGGAGCGACTGATGCGCATGAACTTCCCCGCCGGCAGTTTCTCCTCCATCGCCGCCATGGTTTCACGGTGCAGATGCGCCTCTTTGCCGGTGTGGAGGTTCACGTAGTTGTCGGCCGCCTCGATCCAGTCGATATCACTGGTTTTGACGAGGATGACACGGCCGCTCCCTTTTACGGGTATCCGATCCGGGGTTTTTGACTCGGCCTTGAGACTTGCCAGCAACGCCGCCAGACGTGAATCAACTTCCCCGGCTTGTCGGGTTTGTAGCTGTTCTTTCGCTCGTTGCAACGCCTTCTGAAATCGCTCCCGATCGAACGGTTTCAGCAGGTAGTCGATCGCATGGACCTCGAAAGCCTTCAGTGCGAAGCGATCGTGGGCGGTGACAAAGATGACTGCCGGACGTTTCTCTCCTTCTAGTGCAGCCAGGACGCCGAACCCATCCAACTCCGGCATCTGCACGTCGAGGAAAACGAGATCAGGAGTTTTCTCCTGAATCGCGGAGAGCGCTTCCACGCCGTTGGCGCATTGTCCCACGACCTCGACGTCAGCGTCGCCCGAGAGCAGAGAGGCAAGCCGTTCCCGGGCCAGCGGCTCGTCATCAACAATCAAGGCTCGAATCTTCACTTTACTCTTGAAATTGCTTGCAAAATGTGTTGTAACTATCCACTAACCAATCGCTTACGACGCAAAACATTGAGTTCATCCCCGGTTCTGGAAACCAACGAACTGATTTTTTATCTACACTCTGGCCTATTGTGGCTTGCCAAACTGGACGCCTGAAAAACCAATGTTTCTCTTGCTAAACGGTCTGTCTAGCCTAAATTGTCCGGCTCGATTAGATGGACGCACTACTGAGTTACTCAACATCGGCCCTTCTTGCGCTGGGCGCGCCCGCGAGTCCGCCGGGAACGCAGCCGAACCCGACGGCACAATTGCTCACGCAACTGGGGATGTTTCTGTTTCTCGGGTTCATCTTTTACTTCCTGCTCATTCGCCCGCAGCGCGTCCGCGCCCGGCAACAGGAAAGCCTGCTCAAATCGCTCAAGAAGGGCGATAAGATCGTTACCGGCAGCGGCATCATTGGCATCGTCATTTCAGTCAATGAAAAAAGCCTCTCAATTCGTTCCGCGGATACAAAACTTGAAATCCTGAAGTCGGCCGTATCGGAAGTCACCGAGCGCGGCGGCGAAGCCTCCTCTCAATCCTGATCTGTTCATGAACCGTTCGCACCTTTGGAAATTGCTCCTTATCGCCTTTGTGGTTGGTTGGTCCATTTACGAAATGTATCCACCG
>JAKEEH010000058.1 GCA_022616725.1 Limisphaerales bacterium
GCCAGGAATTGTGCCAGAGTCGGGCGCGGATCAGGAGCCAGCTCACTCACCGACAGGTCACGCTGTTCTCGCCGGGTTTCGTTGTCGAGGGTCACAGAATAGGTGATTGGAATGCCAACCGTTCCGAAGCGAGGCAGGTTTCGCGTCACACTGAACCTGCCTCGCGCCAACAGACCCCATGCAACCGACAACACAAATATACAGATCAAAAACCAGAATATCTGGTAGGCGGCGGTAAAGCTGGTATCCAGTCCAATCGCACCGGAGATGATGACCGCCCACAGCACAAGAAACCCTGCCGGCGTGAACCGCTGCCGCAGCCAGAAATTCATCGCCGAAAGCCAGCGGTAGAATCGATAAACGTAACGCTTGAGCATTATTATCAGACTATCAACTCTGCAATTTGGAATCTGAGAATCAGACTCAGGCCGGCACGGGAATTTGCTTCAAAATGTTTTCCACCACGCCGCGCCCGGTCAATCCGGAGAAGCGCGCCTGAGGTTCGATCAGCAAGCGGTGCGCAACCGAAGCTACGGCGAGCTCCTGGATGTGATCGGGGGTGACAAACGACTGTCCGTCAAACAATGCCAGGGCCTGACCGGCTTTCATTAAGGCCAGCGAGGCGCGCGGACTGGCCCCCAACTGCACGCCCTGTGCGCCACGAGTCGCCCCAACGATGTCCACGATGTAGCGCTTCAATTCCTCGCTGATTCGCACTTCTTTGACCGCCTCTTTCAAGCGCACGATGTCTTCGAGCTTGACGCACGGCGCGAGGTCATCGACGGGATGCCGTTTAGTTTGTGCCGAAAGGATCGCGACCTCCTCTTCGGGTTTCACGTAACCCAGTTGCGCCTGGACGGCAAAACGGTCCATCTGCGCCTCGGGCAGGGGGTAGGTGCCGCGAAATTCGATCGGATTTTGCGTCGCGACGACGAAAAACAGGTCAGGCAATGTCCGCTTCTCCCCTTCGACGCTTACCTGACTCTCGCCCATGGCTTCCAGCAGCGCCGACTGCGTGCGCGGTGAGGCGCGATTGATTTCGTCGGCTAGCAAAATGTTCGTGAAAATTGGTCCTTCATGAAAATGGAACGTCCGGTCACGCTGGTCGAAAATCGACACGCCCAAAATATCGGACGGAAGCAGGTCAGGCGTAAACTGAATGCGCTTGAACTGCGCGTCGATAGAGCGTGCCAGGGCCTTGGCCAGCGTTGTCTTTCCCGTGCCCGGATAATCCTCGAGCAAGACATGCCCGCCCGAGGCAAACGCGGCCAGCAGCCGCCGGATCGATGATCCCTGGCCGCGCATAACTCGTTCAATATTCGCGGTGATTTTTCGGAACACTTCCGTGCCGCTGATCATGCCTGGGGTCATCGTTGGCCATAACATGCCTCAGGTCTGCGCGTCTCTCAATGGAAAACTCTCCCTCCGGGATCCAGGGGCCCTGAACGGCCGGCCTGGCTACCGCCTTGTGCTAACTCACTCTTTGACACGCCACCAGATTCCAGTGCCGTGAACGCGTTGGCCGGATTCAGCCCAAGCCACGGATCGGTGGCCGGAGCGAGGAACAGCTCGCTATAAACGCGGTTGTTCAGGCGCGCGAGGTGCGTCGTCTCGGGCGCCGCCGTAGTGAACCACTCATGAATCTGAGTATGCAACAGGTACTCATTCCGCAGCGTGTCCTCGGCCATCGAGCGTTCGAATTCCCGCATCGCGCGCAGCAACGGGTCTTCAACCATCATTTTGGTGGGCGCGATCCGACCGGCGTCAATCGCGGGTGGGTTTTTGGCCCGAATCAGTGCTCGACTACCCGGGTCGAGGCGCGAATCGCTCCCGTAGCGAGCCGCGACGAGGCGCCAGAGTTCGGGACTCATTCGCGCTTCCAGGTCGGCGCGGCGTGGATTGGGCGGCTGCTCACCGCTTACAGTGGCAAGGTCGGTTGCCCAGTCTGAAAGGGTCATTGCCAGGCGTTGCGCATGGAACTCGCACAGGAACGCGCCGCGTTTCTCGCGTTCGAGAGCAGCGTACTGCATCGCCGCGTCACGGCTGGCGACCAGTTGGCTCATGAAGGCCTTCGGTCCGTACAAGCCGGGCAGCGCTTCGACCGGTTTTCCGTCCGGCGCGAGCACATAATGAATGCTGTTTCCGGTGATGGTCCGTTCGAGACGGCGTCCATCGCCAAAATCCACTGTAATTCTCGGGGCCGGCCGTACCGATTGCCAATGAAGGACGAAGTTCTCTCGCAGGTAATGACTAATCTCTGAGTTGGAATACAGCGCGATGCGGAAGAAACGGCTATTGGCGCAACTCAACTCCTCATCAAGCCTGCCCAGCAAATGCAGCGACAGAATCGGTCGCGCCACTTTCTGCGCCGCCTCTTTCGCTTGCTCCAGGTCCGTAAACCAAAACAGGCGCGAGACGTGCCCATCTCGCTGGCCGCTGGCAATGTCAATCGCCCGGCGCAGTTTTGGATCAGTTGGCGCGCCAGACGCAAGGGAAGGCGCGTGCACCTCCAACAGCGCCTTTAGCCCCTCCGGCCCAAATGCGCGCAGCTTCCGAATCGCCTCGTCTGCGCGTCCAGCGTCATCCGCGACAGCCAGTTGGGAGAGTGCATGAAGACTGATTTTATGGTCACCACAGGCAAACGATGAAATGTTCACGGCCGCCAGAAGCGGCACAGCATAGAAGTATATTTTCATGGACCCATTGTGCCACGTAAGACTGGGTGCGTTGGTAAAGCACTTGTAAAACGCGCTATGGCACTCGATGGCGTTTCGCGCAGTCGACATCGTTCCGGTTCCGCATTGATGCGGCATCTGCTAGGCTCTTTGCGTGCATCTGGCGCATTTACGCCTTCGTGATTTCCGCAATTACGTGCGGTTGGATGCGGATTTTGCCCCCGGCTTCCACCTCCTGCTCGGCGATAACGCCCAGGGCAAGACCAATATCCTCGAAGCGATTTACCTGATGGCGACCTTGCGCTCGTTCCGGGGTGTCGGCAGCGCGCAACTGGTGCGCCATGGCCAGCGCGGTTACTTCGTCGGGGGCACGGCGGTGGGGCAGGGGGAGCACCGGATCAAAATGTATTGGTCGGCCGCAGAGCGCCAACTGAGCCTCAACGGCGAGCCGGTGCGCAAACTCTCCCATTATCTTGGCGTCCTGCGCACGGTGGTGTTTTGCACCGAGGACTTGCAGTTGATCAAAGGGACGGGGCGCGCGCGCCGCCGTTTTATGGATTTGCTCCTCTCGCAAACCTCGCCGCATTATCTCCCAAATCTTCAACGTTACACGCGCGCCGTGCGTTCCCGTAACGCGCTTCTCAAACAGCGAGTGGTCGATGAGCTCGCCCTCGAGAGTTTCTCCGTCGATGTGGTCAAACTCGGCAGCGAGATCATGAGCATGCGCCGCGAATTACTCCCGAAGTTTTCGCCCATGGCGCGTCTCGCTTATCGGCGCATCTCCAACGAATCCGAGGAGCTCCGTATGGAGTATCAGCCGAGCATCAAGGGAGATTTCGCAGTCGAACTCGGGCAAAGCCGCGCTCGCGAGCGGGCGTTGCGCGCCACTCTCGTCGGCCCGCATCGCGATGAGATTGCCCTGCTGCTCAATGACCGTTCGGCCGCCCAGTTCGGCAGCGAAGGCCAGAAACGGACCCTGGCCATCGCGCTCAAGCTGGCCCAGGCCGAGTACCTGACCGCCATTCACGGTTCGACGCCGATCCTTTTGATTGACGACGTCATGGGCGAGTTGGATGCCAAACGCCGCAGCGCCTTCGTGCCGTTGCTCGACAAGGCGCAGCGTTCCCACGGACAGGTGTTCATGACCGCGACCGAAGAGAATTGGCCGCGCGACCTCGGCCAGCTCCAGTGCTGGCACGTCCGCTCCGGCACCCTCGTTCGCGGCGACACTTAACGGGACGTGCGATGAGTAGTCGGCGCGATGCAGACTGGAGCGACCAGACGTTCGCGCACCCCGTTTCATGCCGCGGGATCGCGTTTCAATTCGTGCGCCGAAGCACCCGTCCAGGCCGCGCGCCGGTGTGTTGGCCGCGATCCAGGACGATCTGGCCGTTGACGATGACGTATTCGACCCCCTCGCCGTATTGAAACGGGTCTTCATAAGTGGCGCGGTCGATGATGCGCGCGGGATCGAACAGGACAACGTCCGCGAATTGGCCCGCGCCCAGGAGTCCTCGGTCAAAAAGTCCCAGCCTGGTCGCGTTCAGCGATGTCATCTTGCGCACCGCGTCTTCCAGGCGCAGCAGCTTCCGCTCGCGAACATACACGCCGAGTACGCGCGGGAATGTCCCGAAGTTGCGCGGATGCGGATTGCCCCGGCGCAAGGGACCTTCAATCGCATAAGCTGAGCCATCCGATCCGATGGAACACCATGCCTGCCCGAGGGCGAGGTTCATGTCCCTTTCCGTGTGATGCGCGAAGACGATGCTGACGGAGCCTTCGTTCTGCAGCAGGAGATCGAACATCAGATCGAGCGGATCGGCCCTGGGCACATGGGTGTCCATCTGCGCGAGCACTTTGTCCATAGTCATGCCCTTGTATCGATTTCTGTCGCTGACCAGCATGCGGCTCCAGTCGCCTCCCACCGCCGTA
>JAKEEH010000359.1 GCA_022616725.1 Limisphaerales bacterium
CATCCACCCATCCGTTGCTTGTGCTGAACTGCCTACGTGAGCACGAGCACAACTGAGAAGGCCGACGGACAGCTCTGGGGCATTTATTACACCGACCGCGAGTATGCCCGACTGTTGGGTGATCCTCTCCGCACGGTGGTTGAAGCTTCATCCAAGAGTGCTGCGGAGGAAGCTGCGGGTAAACTCGGCTTCGGGTCTCCGTGGGCGCATCCAGTCACGGCTGAACAAATTCCCCAGGCACTCTGGATTGCTCCTTCAGTACCCAAACGGCGGCAGAAGCCCGCCCGCAAATCCTCGCAAGGCATCCGTATCTGATTATGCAAACTCCCACCACCGCCCAAATCCGCACCGCCATCGAAGTCCTCACCAAGCTCGGTGAACGTCTCAATACGCACGCGGAACATTCCGTGATGCAACTGTCGGAATCACCATCCGGTGCTCACCAGGCTGGACGCATCGAAGTCAGCGCCATTGAGCAGACCACCCGCATTGAAGCCGTCGCCGCGCAATTGAAGAACTGGCGCGACGAGTTGTTGGAACAAAGGAGGCATTGTGTTTCTCATCATGTTTAAGACAGGACAAGCCTTACCCCTTGTTGCCACAAGGATTCTGCGTCCGCGAATGAGTCGCGGTGTGAGCGCGGAACAACCGCGCAACATCATCGGTTCGTGGCCACGGCAACAGCCTGTCCGCGAACCTGATTTGGCCACGTACAGGGAGCATCCGCGCGCTGTCCATGTCCGCGAACAGTCCGCGATTGCGTTCTGTCCACGCCCGCAGACGCGGCAAGGAACTGTTCTTGGACACGGACAAGCATCGGCTTCCGCTATCCGCGCACAGGCAGCGGCAGCGGCCAATACTCAACCGCCGTCAGTCCATGACCTCGGCAGGTCAACGTCCTCAACTGCGCCGCCGACCAGGACTTTCCACGGCTCGCACTTGGCAACAGGAAGTTTGACTCAGCGCATCCGTGTGTCCGTCCCGCCGCCGACACAATTCCCCGTTCACATCCACTTCGTTCCCGCGTATGGCCTCATTTGATCCAGCCACCGTTCGGCAGGCAGTCGCGGAGTTTACGCCGCGCCGTCCAGAAAAGTTCCAGGATTTGATCCCGGCCAAGGAAGTCATCGCCGAACTCCGGCAGAAGCGCGCCTCGTATCGCGCGATTGCCGAGTTGCTCACGCAGCACTGCCTGCCGACCAGCAAGACGGCCGTTGCCGTGTTCTGCCATGAGGTGCTTGGCGAGATCGTTCGCCCGCGCCGGCGTCCCGGACGCAGACGGCCTGGTGTCCCCTCGGTTGCCAGTCCCGCGTCCGCCACTGAGCCACCAACGGACACTCCGCCGCCTGTTGAACCGACCAGCGGCGGCGACGGTGAAGACGCGCCCTCGCGTAGTCGCGGGCCACGCATCGCCCAAGTGCGGATGCTCAAACCTCAAACCACATGAAACGACTCGATCTAATCCTCAACGGCAAAGGCGGCGTCGGGAAGAGCTTCTTTGCCGTCAATATCGTCCAGTTCCTCAAAGACAAAGGCATCGCCCATGTCGCGATTGACAGCGACAACGAGAATTCGACGTTGAAGCGCTTTCATCCCGACACGCGGTTTCTCGATCTGGACAGTCGCCGCGAACTTGATGGGATCTTTGCCGCCTTGGAGAAGGCCAACCTTGTCGTCATGGATTGTCGCGCCGCTTCTACCGACTTGTTCATTGACTACTTCGCGGAGATTGACCTGCCCGCCGTCCTGTCAGCGATGAATGCAGCACTCACGCTCATCATGCCGGTGAATCACGAGTCCGACAGCGTGGATCAAATTCAACGGCTCGCCGACCAGTTCGCCAAGAAGTGCAGCTACGTCGTGGTCCGCAACGCGGCGCACAGCGACAGCTTCGCCTTGTTCGAGTCGTCGGAGGTCCGGGCGCAACTCAAGGACAAGCTGGGCGGGCGGGAAATCACCATGACGCGCTTGCAAGACTGGCTGGTCGAAGCGCTCAACGCCGAGAATCTGACCATCACCGCGGCTACAAAGAATCCGGCCTTCAATCTTCTCGACCGTCAGCGGCTGCAAACATGGCAGCGGAAACTCTATGGCGAGATTGAAACCGTCACCGACTTGCTCCTTCCCTCCAAGTAATCGCCATGCCCAACCCCGAACAACCTGACTTTGACGAGGACTTCGAGCAGGCCGTCGCCAGATGGCGGGAGCGTCACAAACTGCGTGAAGACGATGCCGTGTTGCTACTCGTTGAGTTGTTCCGCATCCACCAGCGGCATTGGGACGAACTCCGCCGCCGCGAAATTCCGTCGTTCGAGCAATTCCGGGCGGACATCGGCAAGCTCGCGGAAACAACGCGGACGTTTCAGGGACAGTCTGCGGCATTGCTGGATGTGCTGAGGAAACTACCCTCGACGCACCTCGCAGCACGGGTCACACGCACCGCCGCGTTTTTCGCCGCGCTCGCCAGCCTGTTGGCCGGCTACCTGATCGGGAGTGCATGGCCATGAAGCTTGATCTCATGCCGTTCAGCCCGATCGCCTTCCCGCCCGACTTGGAATTGATGTTGCAGCATCCTCAACACCTCCTGTTTGCAGGCGGAATTGTGTTTGCACTCCTGGCCGCATGGCTCTTGTTTGCCCCGCGAAAGGGAGGATTCGTGGCGCGTCTTGGCGGATTGACGTGGAAGCGCAATCAGTTCTGTCGCGGCTGGCTCATCACGGGCGACACCGGCTCTGGCAAGACGAGTTCCGGCATCAACCAACTTGCCCACCAGGTTTTCAAAAATGAGCCGATGTGGGGCGGTCTGTGCATTGACGAGAAAGGTGTCTATTGGGAAACGCTCGCTGCAATGGCCCGGCACTACGGGCGCGACCACGACCTGATTCATCTCCAAATTCATGGCGACGAGACGGACACGCAGTGGACGCCACCCCACCGATACAACCTGACCGGCGACCGCAGCATCCCCTTCAGCACCTACGCCAAATTCGTCGTGGATACCGCGACCAGTCTCGGTCAGGGCGGCGACAAGGGCTTCTTCAAAAGCCAGGCGCAGACGCACATCGCCCACGCGCTCGAAATGCTCTTTGAGTTAAATCGCCCGGTCACGCTCCAAGGAGCGTTCGAGATGCTGTCCGACCGGGAATTGCTCGAAGAAGAAATGGAGAATCTTCAGGAACTTCTCGAAACTCCTCGCCGTGAGGCCGTTTACGCGCACTTCGCGAATCGCTTCCTCACCCAGCCCGACGAACAACTTGGCGGCGTGCGGGAAACCATCGCCAACTACCTGCAATACTTTCTCACCCCGGAAGTGGCAGAGGTGTTTTGCACCGGCGAG
The DNA here is from genome assembly GCA_022616725.1 of Limisphaerales bacterium. Taxonomy (GTDB): domain Bacteria; phylum Verrucomicrobiota; class Verrucomicrobiia; order Limisphaerales; family JAKEEH01; genus JAKEEH01. The sequence continues at coordinate 3,338 of JAKEEH010000359.1, forward strand.
AGCACGTTCAACTTCAGCACGATTGACCAGGGCAAAATAATTCTGACGACGATGCCGCAAAAGTTTCAAACTGAACGCCGCTACGTGAACACATTCCTAAAGCTGCTCTATTACAACCACGCCCTGCGCCGCTTCGACAAATCCAAGGCCGACCGGGCGAAAGACAACGTGTTGATTCTCTGGGCCGACGAAGCACAGCGATTCATGACCGCAAGCGAGGACGGCACGAGCGACTACAACTGCGTTGACGTGATTCGCGAGGCTGGCGCAACAGTTGTCGCCGCCGCGCAAAGCACAACCTCGCTTATTCCGCCGCTTGGTAACGACAAGGCGAAAGTGCTGACGCTGAATCTTCGCAACCGCCTCATCTTCCGCGCTGCGGACGAAGCCGATGCGGTCCAGGCTGCCGACTTCCTCGGCAAGAAGCGCGTCGTGAAGCGTTCATGGGGCTACAGTGCCGGAAGGACGAACAGCAACTACTCGGAAACCGAGGAACACAAAATCAAGCCGCACAAACTCCGCAACCTCCGTGACCATGAGTGCGTTTTGGTCCACTGCGAACGCGGCTATCGGCGGGTGACCCTCCCACCGTTGGAATCTGACGGCAGCGTTTCAAAATGGTTCTCAAGATGGAGGCGATTGTTCGGATCGCCGTGACCAACGGGCGGCTTGCTGCGCTGCACGGGCTACCCGTCGTCCCCGTCCCCCCTCGACGACGCCCATTCCACTCCGCAAACTGCGCGCTCGTCACGAGCTTGCATGGTGAAGGGCCCGCACAAGCGGCGGGCTTCCGTCTGCGGCTCGGCAGCGGCGTTGCGCTCCGGCTGCGATTCGATAGACGCTCCTCTCCGCTCTCCGCTCCACTTTCCCGCTCGCCGACCACAGACCGAAGCCGCGTGCCGAGATTCAAAATCACGCCCCGAATACAGCGGATATTCGTGGCGCTATTCGACGGACATTCTCTCTCAGTTGAGCAGCTTGCGGCGAATACACGAGGGCAAGCTCGCGCGTCAGAGACTGCAATTCCTCCATTTCGATACTCGCAAACCGCTCCTTCGATAATTCGGCGATAGCGGGTTTTGGTATCACAGCAGCCAGATCCGCATTTTCAATCGCTGAAACCAAGAGACTGAAACTCTCCGCTCTTACGCGAATGTCGAGTTTCACATTCACTTTCGCGGCCAGATCGAGAACGCCCTTGGCCAGAACGCCATCACCAGACAGCAGGGCGAACGGAAGCTTTTGAAGAAGCTGGAATCCGGCAGCGGTCCGGCCTGGTAGCAATTTGCGCGGAACAACAAGTGCATAAGCGAGCGATCCGCAAGGCAAGATGCTCAGGGAGTCATCGGCTGCCTCTTTGCGAACGATTCCCAGATCAAGATGCCCGGCCTTAACCGCTTCGACAGACTGCATCGTGGTCTTCGTCAGGAATTCCAGTCGAACACTACCGGCGAGATTTTGCAGCTCGGCGAGACGTGGCATGATCAACCACCGAAAAACACTCTCGCCTGCGCCAATGCGAACCGCCTCGTCCTTTGCCGAACTCGCTCGGAGTTCCTCAACCGACCGGAAATAAGCCTGAGTCAGCAGGGCAAGTTTTCGACCGTCTTCGGTCAATCGAATCGTCTTCCCAGCGCGTTCGAGAAGTTTCGTTCCAAAGTATTCCTCCAACTCTTTCACTTGGCGGCTGAACTGACTCTGACGGGTAGGGTCTCCTTTCGCTGCCAATACAATTGAACCGGATTCGGCGATTTTGCAGAAGGCCCGAAGCCGCTCAACGGTAAAACCACTGACTGCCGCGCTTGAATCCACAATCCTGACTATAAAGTAATGTATCGAGATGACAATTGCATATTACTGCCAAAAGTGATGTGGTAAAAATGACCAGAACAGCAAGAGGACCATTATGAAGCTCGAAGAAATCAGAGTGGACAGCTTAGTTCGAGGGATTCTGCCGAACTCTGCCGTGACGATTAAGCACGTTCAGATGTTCGGCAATGAAGCTCTGGAAGTGACCTACGTTGACGGCGAGGGCAAGGCCAGCACCCAGCTTCTCTTTCGTGACCAAGAGCCAAGCTTGGAGCTGGTCCTCCAAACTCGGCCCTTGAGCTTCACCGCAGACGGCCACCTGTTCCGCCTTGCATCGGAAGCCCAACGTTTGAGTTTGGCATTCCTTTTCGACCCGCTTATCGCGGTCAACACTTCGTCCATTGATCCGCTGCCGCACCAGATCACCGCCGTCTATGAGACAATGCTGAACCGCCAGCCACTGCGTTTCCTCTTGGCGGACGATCCCGGCGCAGGAAAAACGATCATGGCCGGCCTGTTGATCAAGGAACTGATTATCCGAGGCGACGTGGCGCGCTGCCTCATCATCGCCCCGGGCAGCCTCGCTGAACAATGGCAGGACGAGTTGGACCAGAAGTTTAACCTCCAGTTCGACATTCTCACCAACGAAGGATTGCAGGCGGCCCGGACCGGCAACTGGTTTCAGGAACACAGCCTCTGCCTTTGCCGCCTCGATAAATTGAGCCGCAACGAAGACGTGCAGGACAAGCTGGTCGCCGCGGATTGGGATTTGGTCGTTGTGGACGAGGCCCACAAGATGTCGGCGTCCTACTTTGGTTCTGAAAAGAAGGAGACCAAGCGCTTCAAACTCGGCCGCAAGATTTCAGAGCACACACGTCAACTTTTGTTGCTCACGGCCACACCCCACAACGGCAAAGAACAAGACTTCCACCTGTTCCTGTCGTTGCTCGACGGAGATCGCTTTGAAGGCAAGCCGCGTGATGCAGTGCATACCATTGATGCGAGCGACATCATGCGCCGCATGGTTAAGGAGCAGCTCGTCACGATGGAAGGCAAGCCCCTCTTTCCCGACCGATTTGCCTATACTGTTCCCTACAACCTGTCTCCCGAGGAGGCCGTTCTCTACAAGAACGTCACCGAATACGTCTGCGAACAATTCAATCGTGCGGATAATTTGGACAACGAAAAGCGACGCGGTACGGTCGGTTTCGCCCTCACCATTCTCCAGCGTAGGCTCGCATCGTCGCCCGAAGCAATTTTCCAGTCACTGCGCCGCCGCCGCGAGCGGTTGGAAGACCGGCTTCGTGAAGAAAAGCTCCTTCGTCGCGGCGCAGCCGCAACGCAGAAACTGAGTCAGAGTCCCGAGTTGGAAGAAGAGGACATTGACGACCTTGAAGACGCACCGGAGCAGGAGCTTGAAACCGCCGAAGAACAGATTGTTGACCAGGCAACGGCGGCGCTGACCATCGCGGAATTGGAGGAAGAAATCCGCACTCTGCGCGGATTGGAGTCTGAAGCTGCGAAGCTCAAGCGTTCCGGCAATGACACGAAATGGAAGGAGCTTTCCGAGGGTATTCTGGAGAACCCCGAGATGTTCGACGCCAACCAGAATCGGCGGAAACTGGTCATCTTTACGGAACATCGCGATACGCTCAATTACCTGACCGAAAAGCTGAGTTTGCTCTTAGGCAACCCGAATCACGTCGTCACCATCCACGGTCAGACGCCGCGTGAACGCCGTCGTCAGATTCAGGAATCGTTCGAGCAAGACCCTGAAGTTCTGATTCTCGTTGCCACCGATGCTGCGAGCGAAGGCATCAACCTTCATCGCCGCGCGCATCTCATGGTGAATTACGACTTGCCGTGGAATCCCAATCGCATCGAGCAACGCTTTGGGCGCATCCATCGTATCGGCCAACCCGAGCGCTGCCACCTGTGGAATCTCGTCGCCATTGAAACCCGCGAGGGACACGTCTTCCATCGCCTGCTGGAAAAGCTTTCCGAGCAGCGCAAAGCCTTGGGCGGAGCGGTATTTGATGTCCTCGGCAAAATGTTCAAGGACCGATCGTTGCGCGAATTGCTTATTGAAGCCATCCGCGAAGGCAACAGGCCGGAAGTCAAAGCGAAGCTCGATCAGGTCATTGACGCCGAACTCGACGTTGAACATTTGCGTGGCTTGATTGAAGACCGTTACCTTGTCCATGAGTCTCTGAGTACTTCGCGTGTTCGCGAACTTCGCGACCAGATGGATCGCGCCCAGGCCCGCAAGCTGCAACCCCACTACGTCGGTTCGTTCTTTGAGGAAGCTTTCAAGATGTTTGGCGGTCAGCTTCTCAAGCGCGAACCACGCCGGTTTGAAATTCGCCGCGTGCCAGCGGACATCCGTCTCCGTGATCGGATCATTGGCACTCGCGCCCCTGTGTTAAACGCCTACGAGCGCGTGACGTTTCACAAGGGGGACGTGCGCCTTGATGGCAAGCCGCCCGCCGCTCTCGTTGCGCCGGGACATCCGCTGCTCGACGCCACCATTGACCTAGTGCTTGAACGCCATCGCGACACGCTTCGCCGGGGCGCAGTGCTCGTGGACACCACTGAGAACGGAACTGAACCCCGCATCTTGTTCTTTCTGGAGCACTCCATCACCGACGGACGGAAAGACTCCAACAAGAACCCGCTAACCATCTCGCGCCAGCTTCAATTCGTCGAGATCACTCGCTCCGGTCAGATGATTGCCGCCGGGTACGCTCCCTACCTCGATTACACACCTGTTACGCCGGAACAACTCGCCGCTGTGCAAACCCTGTTTAACGAGACATGGCTCGGTCAGAACCTTGAACAACGTGCTCTCGGCTTTGCCATTCAGAAAATCGTCCCACCGCATCTGGAGGAAGTTCGCACTCGTCGCGAAGCCTACATTCAAAAAGTCATGCAGCAGGTGAAGGCTCGCCTGACTTCGGAAATCAATTATTGGGATCATCGCGCCAATGTTCTCAAGGCCCAGGAGGACGCTGGCAAAAGCCGATCGAACATCAACTCCGGGAACGCGCGCCGCACCGCCGACGAGCTGGCCGACAGGTTGAAGCGACGACTGGCCGAACTCGATCAGGAGAAATCCATCGTCGCCCGGCCTCCGAATGTTTTGGGCGGTGCGTTGGTTGTACCTGCAAGTTGGTTTGCGAATGTCGGGCAAACCGTTGCTCTGCGCGAAACCCCGCCACCCTATGGCGCTCCCGATCGCGAAGTCGAACGCCTCGCGATGGAAAAGGTGATGCAATTTGAGCGCGATCAAGGCTTCGTGCCGCGCGACATCAGCGCCGAGAATCGTGGCTACGACATTGAGAGCCGCGATCCGAAGACCGACCGCCTCCGCTTCATCGAAGTCAAAGGGCGTGTGAAAGACGCGCTCACCGTCACCGTCACCAAGAATGAAATCCTGACCAGCTTGAATCGCCCCGAAGCCTACATTCTCGCCATCGTGTTCGTCGCTTCTGGTGCAGCCGAGACACCCATTTATCTGCGCCAGCCTTTCAACCAAGAGCCAGAGTTCGCCACAGCC
>JAKEEH010000360.1 GCA_022616725.1 Limisphaerales bacterium
TTCATGGAAGCCGCCGACGAGAGCAAGCGTCAGGGCGGCAAACCGGTTAGCATCAAGGAGACTTTGGCGCGGCATCAAAGTCAGTAGCGCGCTTGTTCGGTGTGCGCGGGAGAAGAGAGTCGATGCGCTCCTCGATAATTCGCGTGTGCAAGCGGTCGCGTACATGCATCAGATTCTCAAGTTCCCGTTTCATTTTGAAATATTCGCGATATCGCGCGCTATTCTCGAGATCGAATTCTTTTAGCTCGGCGATTTGCTTTTCAATCTGTTGAGCGTGGGCGTGTTCAGAATCGGCCTTTGCCTTCAGGCCGGCAAGGACGCCATCCAACCGCTCCTCAATCTGCTGGTTTATGCGTGCAATCAGGCGCCGTTGGGCGGCAACTTCCGGGTGGTGTTCAGCTTTATTCTCAAGCAATAATGCAAGCCTTTGTTCCGACTCAGCCAACCGATCACACAAAAGTCCAAGCTGCGAATCCGGCGTGACGGTCATCGCGGATTTCCTTAATTCCGCACGGCTCATTTTGGCGAGTGGTTCGTAGAGATTTACCAGGGCTTGGTGACGTGAGCTTACGTCCATGCGAAAGCTTTCCAACTGGCGGAGCGCCTCAGCTTCGGGTCCGGCCTGCGTTCCGTCGCCGCGGGCGATGTAACCGGGCATTCTCAACTTCGCGCGCAACTTCTCCATTACAGCCTCGCGCTGCTCAATATCGCGGTCCAACCTTTGCAGTTCCTGCTCCAGAATCTTCAATGAGGTGTCCTGCGCCACTGTCGGGACCGGTGGCTTCGAGCTTTCCCCGTTCGGCACGGCATCGACTTCTTTCGGAGCGGTCGCTTTCTCCTTTTGCGCGGCCGTGGTAAATGTGATACACGCCAGCGCAAGCAAAACAATTGTGGCGCAAATCGAAGCGATTCTCGTCGTGGGTTTGAACCGGGCGATCATTTGGATTCTCCTTTGGATTTCGTGTTTGTGGTTGACGATCGGGATCACGGCGGCAGCAAATCGGCTGGGCAGAATAAATTCGGCGGCTTTGATGAGCGCCGCGCCGTAACGCGAGCGGTCGTCCTCGCGCAGATGCGACAAGACAATCGCGTCGCAGAGAGCTTCCCGTTCGGAGCGGAGCCGCCGCAACGCGAACCAGGCTACTGGATTGAACCAATGAAGCGCCTGCGCAAAAATGAGGACCCAATTCAGCAGATTGTCCCGCCTACTCACGTGCACGAGTTCATGGAAGATCACCAGGTCGAGGTCTTCGGATTTCCACGACTCGATCATGGGTTGCGGGAGCAGAAGATACGGCTGCCGGATCCCAAGCACGGAGGGAGCTGGCAGCGATTGGGTCGCGATGACCTTGACCTCGCCACGGTATGCCAGCATAGCCTTTGCGCGTTGCACGCTCGCGAGCATGAACTGGTTTCCACTCGGGCCCTGCCGCCGTGCCCAACCGACGAGTCTGCGATATTGATCAATGCAGCAAACCAAGTAAGCGACTGCCCCGCCGAGCCACACGAGCGTGACGACGGTGGCCAGCGAAATTCCCGAGGCCAATGGCGGCGCTGAGTGGGACGCAGAAGCGCGTGGCGCTGCGAGGGCAGTCGCAGGTTCGGAGACGGCTGGTCCGGACGACGCGGGGACATACGGCGATGGCGCGATTGTGGCACGCTCGGGTCGCAAATTGAACACGCTGACGCGGCTCTCCGGCGCGAAGGGGAACAGAAGCCGCACGACCACAAGGAGCCACAAGGCATACGTCCACCGCGGCGCGAGCAGCCTGCCAAAAGCGAGCTGGACGGCGAGCACGGCGATGGCCAACAGCGCCGCGGCAAGGCTCGTTTGCCAAAGCCACGTCAAGGCCAAATGGGCGATATCATCGAAGCCGGTCACGCTTTCTTTCGGTCAAGGATTTTCTTCAATTCACGGATTTCCTCGGGCGTAAGCTTCTCCCGCTCGACGAAGCGCGAAAGAAATGGGGCGAGTTCCCCGCCAAAGAATCGCCCGAGGAACGAGCGGGTCAGCGCATGCTCGGAATCCTCGGCGCTGACGAGCGGGTGGAACACGTATTCGCGCCCCTTCTTCTCGAACCGCAAGGCGCCTTTGCGAACCAGGCGGGTGAGCAGTGTCTGGATCGTCTTTGGTTTCCAATGCGTCGAATCGGCAAGCGCAGCGACGACCTGGTTCGTCGTCAGCGGCCCGCGCTCCCAGAGTGCCTTCATAACGACCCACTCCGCGTCCGAAATGGACGGCAGCTTGCGCGGGGACATCTTGGATCGCGATGGTGTCATATCTTACAGTTGTAAGACATAATCTCTTACAAGTGTAAGAATTGCAAGCACAAATTTTGTCGGTTTTCCGACGCCTCAAGCAACCAGTGGCAGCTCGGGCCATCGCTAACGCTTAATGCCCGTCCGGATCTTGTCAGGACGGCGCGTCGCCCAGCTTGGGTTCTTGCCCATGAGAAGCCGGGAGCGGATCAGGACGAATCCACCGGAAGGTGGGCCGTTCGACATTTCGCGTCACCCGCCGGTCAGGGCTGCTTTGAGTGTAAAGGGAGAAGTGAAACGGCTTCGTCCAATAATGCCCGGCGACGAGGCGGCGCAGGCGATGATGGGAAATCAAAAGTGGACGAGCGTATTGCAGCCATTTCGGGGCCGAAGCGATAAAACGTCGCAACTCATCGCGCGCTTCGGGGCGAAGGATCAAATTCGTTCCAGTTTCAGTGAAAACGGAGGTGAACCGCGGCAGGATCGACATCTTTACACCGGCTTCGAGCAATCGCAGGATCCATTCGGCATCCCCGACCGCCCTAAGACCCGCCTCGAACAGAAGTTGCCGTTCGGAAATGATGCTGCGGCGAAAAAACGTGGCGCACGTGAGGGTAGCAAGATTGCCGCACACCCAAGTATGACTTTTTCCTGGGAGGACCGGCTCGCGATGACACAGGTAATTGCCCTGGGCATCGACCACGACAGCGCTCGCAAAGACGACCTCGACTTCAGAATGGCGCTGGAAAAAATCGGCAACACACTCCAAGGTAGCGGGGAGATATTGTTCATCGCAGTTGAGATAGGCGAGAATGTCTCCGTTGGTGCGCCGCAGGCCGCGGTTGATGGCATCGTACATGCCGTTATCTTTTTCGATGAATGCCTTGACCCGGGCTTCGCAGGGAAGCCACTCCAGCGTCCCGTCGTCCGAGCAGGAATCCTGAATGATGTGCTCGTGCTCCGCCTCTTGGTCGGCGACGGAAGCGATGCAAAGCTTAAGCCAACGGGAACTGCGAAAGCTGGGAGTGACAACCGATATGCGCATGAGCAGTCACGTGCCATTTATGCGTGCGCAGGAAGCAACTCGGGCGCGAGGGCCGGCCGGGCTTCTTTGGCCGGCTGGTGCATACCCCCATTGAGAGCAATGCTAAAGCCGACAATTCCTAAAAAGAAAGCCAGATCCTGGTAGAATGCACCAAACACCACAAAGTAAAAAATAACTTTCGTTATATAGATCGCGAAGAGAAATGAATTGATGTTTTTAACTTCTGGAGCTCCGAACTTCCAGTTCCGATAGAGTACTTTTGCTCCGGCGGCTAAGATCCACAAGAATGCCAGCAGGCCGAAGATGCCAAAGGGAATAATAGTTGAGAGCGGTCCGCTATGATAATCGCCGGCGACGATTGCCCCTTCATAATTTTGCGCAAGTCCCCGGCGCACGGACTCCTGGACCAGATAAAGGTCAGTCGGATCGATGCGGTACCCCTTGCCAATAAAAAAATAATTTCTGACTTCTGGAAGCAGAACGCGCCACATCTGCACACGCCATTCCACCGAGGCTTGAGCATTGACCTTTGCCACAGGATCCACCTCCAGGAAAGGGAAGACTGTTAAGACACGCTGGACCGATAAAGGCAACTTGGACGAAGTGGGGATCAGCAGCCCCAGCCCCAGAACAGTCGCGAGGAGCACAGCCAAAAGATATCGAGTTCGATGTAATCCTTCGAGGAGGAATTGAATGATAAATATAAGGCCGATAATAACCAATGTCGAGCGAAACCCTCCAAAGAACCCGGCGGCCATGGCCAAGAAGTATAAAACGATGCGCCAGGGTCGGCTCACATCAAGCAATCCGCGAACCCCATATCGCAAGAGCAGCACGTTGCAGACAGCCATACACCCAAAACCCAGCCCTCCGATGCGTGTCATCGATTCCCCGGGCGTAAAATCGGCTGCAGCCTGAGATAGTGCGAACTCGACGGGAAATGCATAAAAGAGGAACCAAAACGTCGGCCCCAGCACATACGCCAGGTTGCTCACTACAAATGTGATAGCGGAAAGAAAAAAAAGGATGGCAAACAACTGCGCGCGCTCCGCAGGGATCCGCAGGGTGCTCAGAGCAAAATAGCCTATGATTGCCGCCAGAATAAAAATATATCCTTTCCCACCGTAGCTGCTGCCGCCGAGGGTTCGAAGGCCGCCGCCATTAAGCTTCGCCGTAACCAACACGATGAAAGCCAGGAAGAGGAGCGGCCAAGTCATGGAAGGCACGTTTTGAAGTTTCAGGTCCTTATTAAGGATGCAACTCAGAACTGTGATACCAAAACTCATTCCAGCGATCACCATCCAGACGTTGGGCCGGCCCGGCAGGAAAAAGGCAGTCATACACCCGTTCCAGGTGAATATAAGCAAGGGATGATGCCAGCGCAGGAAGATCGGAATACTCAGCACGCACAGAACCAAGCCGATGAGCATCTGGGACGTAAGCGCGTGCGGGGTCGCAACCATGTATCCAATGATTGCCGCTAAAGGCAGGGCCACTCCAAAGACCAGAAGGCTGCGTGGCGCCAGATGTGTTTCAGACATGCAATCCAGACTATATGACTTTGCGGGTTGAGGGCAAAGTGGTTTTAGTTGGTCTTCCGAGAATTGGTTGCCTTGAGAGCCAGCAACTCGTGATAGATCTCGACATGGCGGCGCGCTACAACTGCCGGATGAAATCGGCTGGCCGCAGCAATTTTTGCCCTGTGCGCAAGATCCATCCTAAGATTCTCGTCATCAAGCAGTTTTGACACGGTGCCACATATGTCGTTCAAATCTGCTGGATTGCAGAGCAATCCGGTGGCCATGTGTTCGATGAGGTCCGGAACACCTCCGACGTTAGCCGCCACGACGGGCACGCCGGCGGCCATAGCTTCGAGGATTGCCATCGGGCAATTTTCCTCGAA
>JAKEEH010000059.1 GCA_022616725.1 Limisphaerales bacterium
GCTTTGCGCACCCTAACGCTGAAACTGCGCGGCGAGACCTCGGCATAGAGGCGGCCTTGATAGCCTCGTACGACACGGTCGAACACGTCACTGTTGTCGGTGATGAGTCTCGTAAAAATGTCGAGGCGCCCTGTCGAGCTCTTGGGGTTTGCGACGCCAAAAATATCCTTTGGCAGACTCAAATACTCAAGCAGCGGGATGACGTAGACGCAGCCTCGTTCGAGCACTGCGCCATTATTGTCGAGGCTAATTGCTTCGACATCGCTTTCGAGCGCGCGCAGGCGGTCTTCAACCCGGGAATCTTGCCCAGGTAAGAAGCTCGCCCGTACACGGTAGGCGCGTGAGCCCAAGCGCAGATCAAGGCTCGCGGGCTGAAGCTGGCTGTCTTCAATCTTGCCTTCGGCCTGGATCGTTTTGCGGCGCACCATTACGCTGATCTTTTCGCGCGGGAGCAAGCCAAATTGAGTCCCGAATTCGTTGGCGCCGAAAAGCGGATTGGCCGCGCTATTCACACGCTCGGTGTCCGCGAAAAAGAAAAGCGATCCAGTCGTCATGACGGCTTTCGAATGCCTCCGCCGAAGGGAAAAACCAAGTGTGTCTTAAAGTCAAATCACTCGCCCGTCGTGCCGCGTGCTTTCTAATCCCCGCTTTTCACCGGGTTGAGCTATATTTCTTTGCGGAGTAAATAAGCAGGGTATTGAGGAGCCCCATAGCCCCCTGCCCTATTCGCCAAACGAGGAGACCGGGATGAGTTCGCGCGGGCCAAAGCCCGATATGACAAAACTGCATCCGGCGACGCAGCTCGTCCATGGCGGCACCCAGCGTTCGGAATTTGGCGAAACCTCCGAGGCGCTGTTCCTTACCCAGGGCTACGCCTATCCAGATATGGAAACGGCCGAGGCGCGGATGAAGGGCGACGCGCCTGGTTATGTTTACTCGCGCTATTCCAATCCGACCGTCGACATGTTCCAGCAGCGGATGGCCTTGCTCGAAGGTGCGGAGGCAGCACGCGCGACATCAAGTGGTATGGCGGCCGTCACGACAGCCCTCTTGGCACAGCTCAGGGCTGGCGACCATGTGGTGGCCGCGCGCGCCATGTTCGGTGCGTGTCTTTATGTCGTGGAGGATTTGCTCCCGCGCTTCGGCGTCCCCTCAACACTGGTGGATGGGGCTGACCTTTCGCAATGGCGCGCGGCCATGCGCCCGGAAACAAAACTTCTCTTTCTCGAGACACCCACCAATCCGTGCCTTGAAGTCTATGACATCGCGGCGATCGCGGAAATCGCGCATCGAAAAGGTGCGCGGCTTGTGATTGACAATGTCTTTGCCACCCCGATTTTGCAAAAGCCGCTCGAGCTTGGAGCTGATTGCGTTGTGTATTCGGCCACAAAGCATATCGATGGGCACGGCCGATGTCTGGGCGGCATCATACTTGGCGGACGCGAGCTGATCGAAAATGAGATTCACAATTTTTACAAGCAGATCGGCACGTGCCTGTCCCCCTTCAATGCATGGGTTTTCCTGAAATCGCTTGACACGCTTGCCCTTCGTGTCCGCCAGCAGGTGCAAAACGCAGAGAAAATCGCGGAATATTTGAGCAGCCACCGGCATATCCTCAAGATTCGTTATCCTGGCCGCCCGGACCATCCGCGGGCCGAACTTGTCAAACGACAAATGTCAGGCGGCGGCACCCTCGTCTCCTTCGAGGTCCGCGGCGGCAAACAGGCAGCCTTTGCTTTTGCCAACCGGCTTTCCATCATCACTATCGCGAATAATCTCGGGGATGCGAAGAGCCTGATTACCCATCCGGCCACGACAACACATCAAAGGCTGACACCCGAGGCAAGGGCCGCTCTGGGGGTCACGGAAGGACTTGTGCGCCTCTCGGTTGGGCTTGAAGACGCGGGCGACTTAATTGCGGATTTGGACGCCGCCCTCACCGTGCTCGACCGCCAGGGTCTCGCCGCCGAGTGAGACAATATCGCATCCCTGCCGCCACTCTGGGCGTGCGGCACCGGGAAACAAGTCGTGAGCATAGAGCTACGCGGAAGAGCTGCATCCCGGCACGCGCCGCTTTTCCTGATGCAGCGTGATGCAGGGCGAACTGGCGAACGCGCTGAACCGCTTGAAAGACAGGGAATATTTTGATTCGAAAATGGGCCTCTTGATTCGAGGAGCCCCCGCCATGCAGTTGCGGTCAATTCTGCGACAGTTTCCCCATCCTCGCGGTAAGCAAGGCTGGGATTATAGACTGCGGTTCGCCTTGTCCGGCTCGGCAAGCGGCATCAAAGCGCTGGCGTCAGAGGACAATAAGCCGGCGTCGCAATCAATTAAGACAACGCCGCCTCGGGTCCTTCCAAAATCGATATCGCTCGCGCGACACTCTGGCCGACATCTGGGAGCCACCTCAATATCGGCTAACTCGTTCTCGCAAATCAAGTTTATCCGATTCCTGGCCCCCATGCGCCTTACTTTGGTTTGATCGTAATCTCGGCCACGGGATTCCGCCAGTCCCGTTCTGCGGCATTGAAGTTCCCGATGCCGTGAATGCCGGCATGGATGTGGACAAAACCTTCCCCGTTTCCGACCTTGGCACCACCACCGGGCCCGCCGCATTCCGTGAAGGAAGGCCCCGGTATCGAAGCACACAGCTCGTCGTTCCTTTCGCTGCCCGCGTCATACACCGGGGACCGCAGGCTGAGCGGTTCACGTCCCATCGGTCCCTCGAGCCCGTTAATCGCGAAAAACCCATCGTTCGTGGGGATCAGCATCGCTGCCACGCTAATATGGTCGAACCTGCCGCCGGCCGTCAGGGTAATCGTGGTGGTTTTTCCCGGTCCCGTGAGGCCGCTGCTGACCGCAACCTCCTTAACCGCAGGCAGACCACGCAACAGATCCGCGAGCGGCCTGGTATCGCCCTCCTCGGCGAGGGTAGCAAGTTGAGGGCTGGCCGGGCTCCCGGGCGTGAAGAGTTTGAGACCTTTCAAGTGCGTCGCCACTAAGATCGGAGTGAATGTTTGGCCTCGCGTAAGATTGGTCACGGTCACCTCAAAACGGCGAGGCGTGAGGGGGTTATCGGCATCGGCTGCTGTTACCCCAAGGGTGCTCGCCAGAGCAAAGCTCGTGAGGGCAATCGGGGATAATAGTTTCATGACATTCCTCCTGTTGAAACGGTTCGACCATGAATTCGGCGCGCTCCAGCTATTGCATCCTGGCTTGAAAAACCGCCCGGCTCGTTGGGCGGAGCTTTTCCGTTTGCGGGACAGTGGCTCCTCCAGCCACCGGATTTCGCTCGCCGCAATCGCCGGGAGGCAATCTCCCGACCGAGCGGCGCGGGCGAAGCGTTCGCCATGCGGCGTCTGCGACTTCATCGGCATAAAATGACGCCGGCCCGCGCAAGGTTTTCGCCACTATGAGCCGCGGCACATTCAGCATGACCCCGGAGAAATGGCTGAGCGCGAGCTCAAGGGGGATATCGCGTATCTCACCTCGTTCGCGTGCCTGCTGCGCCAACGTCATGAAAATTCGCCCTTGGGTGTGAGTAATTTCAGCGTCCCCCACACAAGTTGGCGGGGGCAGCAGCAGCACGTAGGTAAAAGCGTCCGGGTGCCCGTCAAAGTAAGCGAACGTGAGCCGGACCCATTCCCGCAACTTTTCACGAAAGCTCAACGGAGCCGCGACCAGGTTCTCCTTTTCTTTGGCCATTTTCTCGACGACGCGGACATAGGCATCCCACAGAAACTCGTCCTTGCTCCTATAGTAGCGGTAGAGGGTAGCCTCGTTAACGCCCATTGCTTCCGAGATAGACCGGACCGTGGTCGATCGATGTCCATTCCGCGCTACCAACCGTACCGCGCAGTCGACAATGGCTTCGCGATTGATCTTCGAGGGGCGACCCATGTGAAATTTATATGTAAGTGTTTGTTTAAAAAATACTAGCGTTGTCGTGAGCCGCAGTCAACTCCGACGTCAGCGGTCTGAGCCAAGTCCCACGCATCGCTCTCGCGCGGATCGACGATCACATGTCTCCACGCGACCGAAGTATCGTCGAGGAAGTGGCCGAGCCTCGCCCCGAACTGGTCTCAGCGAACTGTCGAGGTGCGCTCAAATAAGAGAAGACATCCCGGGGAGCGTGATGCCCTTTGGGTTGACGCGAGCCGGTCGCCTTCTTACCTTGCCAAAACCCCATGCGTGAGGGACCTGTCCCGCGCAGAGATTTGCGAGAGAAGTTTATGGCCACGGTTAAAGTCACGGATTCCAATTTTACCTCCGAAGTAATGAGTGCGGCTGGCCCAGTCGTCGTTGATTTCTGGGCCGAGTGGTGCGGTCCCTGCAAGATGATCGCACCAGCGCTTGAGGAAATCGCAGCGGAAATGGAGGGCAAGGTCACCATAGCCAAGCTCAACGTGGACGAAAACCCCGGCGTCGCTGGTTCTTATGGCATCCGCAGTATTCCGACGCTTATGCTGTTCAAAGATGGCAAAATGGCTTCGTCGAAAATTGGCGCGGCACCAAAAAGCGAGTTGAAACGGTGGATTACAGAGACTATCTAAACATCTCCATCCGGCTTCGTTCACCACGAAGGGCCTCTTGAGAGGTCCTTTTTAGTTGCGGACACTGGGGCAGTTCTGTCGAGACGTTATGCTTCGACGTTGCAGAACCGGAGCGGGCGCATGGGCAAAGGCGCATGGGCAAATATGCCGTAAAGGAAGTCTACCTCACATTGCAGGGAGAGGGCGCCCGCGCCGGGCGCGCCGCCGTATTTTGCCGCTTTGCTGGCTGCAATCTGTGGTCAGGACAGGAAAAAGATCGGGCCGGGGCCATCTGCCAATTCTGTGATACAAATTTCACCGGTATGGATGGCCCAGGCGGCGGAAGCTTCGGTGACGCGGACACCCTGGCTGCCGCGATTGAAAAGGCTTGGAAAGGCGGCAGGGAGAATCGCTTCGTGGTTTTCACTGGAGGCGAACCGTTATTGCAGCTCGA
>JAKEEH010000361.1 GCA_022616725.1 Limisphaerales bacterium
CGGTTTTCAGACGTCCACATCGGCGGCCCCTCCTCGAATCAGACCGCCACTCTTGAATCACAAACGATTCATGGGATTCAACATCTTTCGAGACGGACACTCAGGTATTCAACGAGGTCCTTCTTATCCTGTTCGCTGAGGTTCAGGTTGAGTTGCGTGTCGTAGTGGTTCACCACCTCGAGCAATGTGGCAAATCGTCCGTCGTGATAGAAGCCGCCCTTTTGGTGCGACCATAGCCCGGCGAGAGGCGCCGTACGGTACATGTGGGTCGGCGAGCGGTCAGCCTGAAACGAGTCGACGCCGATCTCGCTCGGAGCATGCAGATTATTTCCCGGCTCGGTGAAGAGGGGCGGCACATGGCAGGTTGCACACTTCGCCGGACCGTTGAAAACCGTCTTGCCCCGTTCGAATGCAGCCTTGTTGTATGACCCCGCCGGAGCGTTCGGCGCGGAATCGAGAGCTGATAGAAGTGCAGCGCCGCGAGCTTGCCTGTTGTCTTGTCCGGTGTATTCCGCGAGTTCCAGGAGCCACTTTTCGCGGAGACAGGATACTGATCCTTGTCGCTGAGCCGAGCATCGAAGAATGTGCCGGAGCCGCACATCTCGGTCACGGCGACAAAGGCGTTCCAATAGGGCACCGATCCGAAGCCGGTCCAGGTGTGCAGGTTCACTCCGGCTAACCTGAACGCGGGCGGGATTAGCGTTCCGGCCTGCTTCCCGTCGGGGCGAAAGGCCTTGCCATCCTTGTCCAGCTCCGCATCGAAGCGTTCCGGCCCCCAGCTGGCGAAAACCTTTTTCACGGTTGCGACATCAACGCCTAGTAGGTCTAAGAACGGCTTGAGGTTCGGCGCAAGCGACACGATGGCGCCGACGTTCAGATCGCGATTGGCCCATCCGTCCAAACGCATGCCGATGCCGGGCGCGAACGAATCGTCGACGGTCGAGTGACAAAAAGCGCACTGGTTGCCCATCGATTTGACGCTGCCGTTGGGATTGGCGAAGGCCGTGACACCGACGACTGCGTTCAACTTGAGAAGGGCGATCGTCGTTGCCGGATCGTCGAGGTCAACCTTGCCGCCTTGAGCTGGTTCTTCAACGAATTCGGCAGCGCGCCGGCGGCTACTTTAAGACCGACGGAGAGCGCGGTCCTCGGCGAGACGCCGGGGCCGACACCACCGTTCTTCTCGCCAGCGATGGCTTTGTGCAGCTGAAGCGCGTCGCCCCAGAAGGCTTCGTCCCCAAATGTGTCGAAGCGAAAAATCTGCTTGCCGTCCCTCAACAACTGCTTGGCGTATTTGTCAGCCGCATCGTCGAAGGCCTCGCCGACAGGTTGAGCCGAGAGCGGACCTACGCTCGTGCAAAGGGCAAAGCTGAGGCTAAGCGTAACGCTAAAGCCAACCGCGTGTGCAATCTTGAACATCGTCCCGACTCCGGACAGCCGAACATCCGTATGCTTCGATTTTGCCCGGCCGTCAGCAAGCCCATGGCCGCTTCCGGGCCTAAGCCCTGCGCTCCGTTTTCGACAGGTCGAACTGGACCATCTCAGTTCCTATGGTGGGACCGGCCTTGATCGTAGCCGATCGGGGGCGCGAGATTTCCCGGAACAATTTCCTCGGCACCGCGACCTCGGCCATCTGGAAGATGACGTACTGGGCATGCGTGACGATCTTGACGAGCTACTTTCTAATGCGGGTTAATATAGTCGCAAAACTTGTGGACAAGATCGCCCGGCGGACACCTTGAAACTGCCGGGCATCAGGCTAAAACGAGCCTCGAGATAGGATTACTTCATGTCGATGATTGAATCGGTCCGCAGGCAGCTCGTGCCCATCCACCCGGAGGGCTATATTTTTGTCGCGGGCTTCGCCATAGCCACCCTTATCCTTGGCTCTTTGTCCGGCACTCTCTTCTGGATTGGAGCGATCGCAACCGCATGGTGCGCTTATTTCTTTCGCGATCCGGTCCGTCATACGCCGCTAGACGACAACCTTGTGATCTCACCTGCCGACGGCGTTGTCTGCTCGGTTGGATATTTTGCGCCGCCCCCGGAACTTGGCCTCAGCACGGAACCGATGCAGCGGGTCTCGATCTTTATGTCGGTGTTCGACTGCCATGTGAACCGCGCCCCCATTGCCGGACGCGTGACGAAGATTGCCTACCGGCCGGGAGCCTTCGTCAATGCGGCGTTTGACAAGGCGAGCGAAAACAACGAACGCAACGGCCTTGTTATCGAAGCCGCCGGCAGCCGGTTCGGCGTGGTCCAGATCGCGGGGTTCATTGCGCGGCGGATCGTATGTTTCGTCCGTCAGGGCGAGACCATTGGCGCGGGCGACCGGTTTGGCTTGATCCGCTTCGGTTCCCGCGTCGATATCTACCTGCCAGGCTCGGCGCGGCCCTTGGTGACAATTGGCTCAAAGGCGATCGCGGGAGAGACGGCGCTCGCCGAACTACGCTCCAATGCCCCGCGCCGGAATTTTAAATCCGGCTGATGGCTTGATAACTTTCTTCATTCGCTCGAGGCAACGGAAAAATCCGCGAGCCGCGCCCCGTCTGAAATCTTCGTTTGCGCCGGGACTGTGCAGCAGCGTCCGATCGTGACGTTCTCCCCGATCTGGACCAGACTGCCGACCCGGCTTTCCTCTCCGATGACCGTATCGCCCACGGCACCGCGATCAAGCGTGGAATTGGCGCCGAGTTCGACGCCGTCCTGAAGAATTACCCGGCCAATGCTCGGCGCCTTCGCAATTTCGCGCGAGGTCTGCGCGCCGCCGGTACGGACGCTTGACTGACCGATACGGACGCCCGGATGCAGATAGACCCTGTTTCCGATCAGCGCATGGCTTATCGTCACCTGCGGCCAAATCATGCAATCCCGGCCAATGCGGACATCCGCCCCAATGACGCTGTTTGCGCCAATCATCGAACCGGAGCCAATCTCGGCGCGAGGCCCAATCACCACCCCTGGGTCGACGATCACCCCCTGTTCGAGACGCGCCTCGGGATGAATCGAGGCGCCCGGATTTATGCCCGCCGTGCCAAACGGGGAATCGGGGCGGAGTGCTTGGGGGAATAGCCGGCGCACGGCAATGGCAAAGCCCATGTAAGGCTCCTCCATCACCAGTGCCAAAGTCGGTTGCGGGACGCGCGGAGCGAGTGCCGGGGCGACGAAGCAGGCTGTTGCACGGCTTGCTTCCAAATGCACGGCGTCTTGAGGCGTATCGCAATAGGTGAGTTCGCCTGCTCCCGCTTCCTCAAGCGCTGCCACTCCCCTAATGACAAGTGAAAGATCCGCGCCTTCGGCGACCGCCGCCCCGGTGCAAGCAACAATCTCGGCGAGCGCCGTTTGAATGGCGCGACGGTAGTATATGGGCTCGCTCACTTGGGTTCTCCACGCCGCTAGCCTTATGATTCCACTCGAGGCGATTAGCCACTCTGGAGGCGCGCTCTCAATCCGCTAGTTAACCGGGCATCCACCGCTTCCGGTGAGCGGTGCGCGAGGAACTTAGGACGGACGGGCGCTGGTTCAGAAAGTGGTGCCACCGGTAAACCGGAAAAACTGGGTTATATCCGAGGGACTCTTGGTTATCGCCTTAGCGAAGTCGAATCTTATCGGACCGAGCGGCGAAGACCAGATGATGGACCCGCCGGCGGAAGTCCGGATCGTCGGCGAATTACCGCCGACGGTAAGGCAGTTGCTCTGGGTGAAGCTCACAAAGGGATTAAAGCATGTGTTGAACGGTGGGAACTGGGTTTGTCCCTCAAATCCGTACAACGTGCCGGCATCAGCGAACACGGCGCCCTTAAGTCCGAGGTCCCTTGGCACGCCAAAGACCGGAAACTGCACTTCCAGGCTGGCGCCGTAATATTTTGTGCCGCCGAGCGGGTTGCCCTGAGGGTTGAGGCCGAACGACGTGTCCCGAGGGCCAATGCCGAACGGAGCAAAACCGCGGACAAGGGTTGGCCCCATGTTGAAATTGTCGACGACGCGCAATCGGTACCCGCCAAAACTCTCTATATCCCCCCCTTGAAGATGCACGAGCCCGACGAACTGATCGTAAAGCTCGCGATAATAGCGCAGGTCTCCCGTGGTACGCAGGAAGCGCGCATCGCCACCCGCTCCAGCTACATCCTGGCGAAGCTCTATGAACAGGCCGCTCGTAGGGTTCCTAATGTTATCAAGTGTGTTGTAGCCGACGGTGTAGCCCAACATGGAGGTGAGAAAGGGGCCCTGCGCCTCCTTGATAGCCAAGGACGCCTCGCTATTTGTCAAGCAGTTGAAGAGCAGCGTGGGCGCGCCAAACGGGAATCCTGGCGTTATGAAAGGTATCGGGGAGCTGCAATCGTTGAACGGCCGCGCGGAATTGTTGGGGATCGAAATATCGGTGCGATAAATTGAGTATCGCGGCGAAAACGACAGCTCCTCAGTGATAGGCAAACCAAGGCGCAGCGTCGCGCCAGTCACGAAATTATCGTAAAAAGAATACCGCCAGGAATTGCTTTTCTTCGCGTAGAGGTCGAAACCCGCGGCGAGGCGGTAGCCGAGAAAATACGGTTCCGTGAAGCTGAAATCAACGCCGCGGCTATATTGCCCCGCCGAAACCGCGAGGCGCACAAACTGGCCCCGTCCCATGAAGTTGGTTTCCGTTACCGAAACATCGGCGATGAACCCGGTGGTTGTGGAAAATCCTCCGGACAGTGACAAAGAGCCGGTCGGCTGATCCTCGACCTCGACGACCACGATTACCCTGTCTGGCGCCGAGCCAGGTTCGTTGGTGATCCTTACCTTCTTAAAGTAGCCAAGATTGTTGAGCCTGCGCTCGGCCCGGTCGATGAGCACGCGATTATAGGCATCGCCCTCCCCGATTTCGAACTCGCGCCGGATCACATAGTCTCGCGTTCTCGAATTACCGTGCACATCAATGCGTTCGATATATACGCGCGGTCCTTCGTCCAAGACAAAGACGATGCTCACGGTGCGCGTTGCCGGGTCGCGGTCACCGCGCGGGCGAACCTGAGTAAACGGGTAGCCCCTTTTGCCCAACTCCTTGGTCAATGCATCGACGGTCTTTTGGACCATGTCGCCATTGTAGGTGTCACCAGCTGAAATGCGCACAAGCGGCTGCAGCGAAGCGCTGTCGATAGTTGGAAAATGCGATTCCACATTGACCGAGCCGACGGTGTATTGCACACCCTCCTCGAGCGTAATCGTGATAATGTAGCCGCCCTGCTCAGGGTCGAATTGAGCGTCGGAGCCCACAATACGGAAATCTGCATAGCCGTTCTTGAGATAAAAGCGGCGGATGAGTTCCAGGTCCGAGGCAATTCTATCGGGATCGTAGACATCTGAGGTCTTAAAGAACGAGAAGAGATTCATCTCCGTCGTCTGCATGAGATCGCGCAGCTTGCCTTCCGAATAGGCATGGTTGCCGACGAAATTGATCGTTTTTACGCCTGTCTTGTCGCCTTCATCGACAGTGAAGACAACATCGACTCTGCCATTCGGCAAATCAACAGTGCGTACGGTGACGGAAGCCGCCGCGCGCCCTGAACGGCGATAAACATCCTTGATGCGCTCGATATCCGCATCGACCATGGCCCGACTGTATGGCCCGCGCGATTTTGACTGGATTTCAGCTGCGAGCGTCTCGGTCTTGACCTTGCTGTTGCCCTCGAAAGCGACGCGATTGATGACGTTATTCTCGGCGACCGTGATGACAACCCGGCCGCCCGCGCGGCTCACCTTCACGCTGGCAAACAATCCTGTGGCGTAGAGCTCCTTGACGCCCCGGTTGATCGAGGACTGGTCCGTTCCCGTGAAATAAGACGCGATCGTTTCGCTATCGACGCGCTGATTGCCTTCAACCAAAACGCTTTCCGCGAAAGCCGCGAAAGTCCCCGCGCAGAGCCAGGCGAGGACGAGAACCACAACGGTGAAGCGGCCAATGAACTCCTGCCGAAATCGTATCAAAAGACTGGCCCCCACCTGCACGAACGCTGACTCCACACCAGGCGCTAGCTCTTTGATACAATTGACCTTGCTGGATTGGTCAAGGTTGCACCAAAACACCCGCCCCGAGTTGTTTTGACGAGCTTTGCCTCGCCCCGCAAATCAAGTTTCGCGGCGATTTAACGTTTTCGCCTGATTGTGGCAGACAAGACACGCATCCTGTGAGCAATCTCTTAAAGAACAGGGTTAATAGTCTGTTTGAATTGAGATTTTGCCTACAGCAAATGCAGACGTGGCCTCGCTCTCAGCTCTGACTGGTCACCCCCAGTGCATCAGTTGACGCGTGAGGCGAAGGATGTCGTTATACGTGGCAAAAATCATCAGCGATGTGACCAGCATGATGCCGATCTTGAATCCGAACTGTTGCGTCCTTTCGTTCATGGCCTTGCCGCGCACCGCTTCCACCGCGTAGTAGACGAGGTGACCGCCGTCGAGCAGCGGAATTGGAAGCAAGTTTAGCATTCCAACCGAAATCGACAGAATTGCGGCGAGGTTAAGCAATGCCGCAAGGCCGATCTTGGCCATCGCTCCCGACACTTCCGCGATCCGAATCGGTCCCGATAGCTGATCGGCGGACTCTTCCCCCGCCACCAAGCCTTTGAGATAGCTGCCAGTGCGAGCAATGATGTACCACGTCTCCGTCCCAGCGAGCCTAACCGAATCGATAAGCCCATAGTTTTGGACATGCCAATTCTCCGGCTTCGCCTTGGACTGGACCCCAAGGACACCGACACGCGTAGTGCCAAAAGGAGTTACGACATCACGCCGGCGCGGTGTAGCAACGAGCTCGACGAATTTTCCAGCGCGTTCGACGCCAAACACCTGTTGCGTATCGCTAGCGGCCTGCACGATCCGCTGCATATCCTCGAAACTTTCGACCTTGGTCCCGTCGATCGAAAGAATGAGATCGCCCGGCTGAAACCCGGCCGCTTCCGCAGCGCTGCCAGCCGCAACGCTATCGACCATGGGCAGCAGAATCGGGCGGCCATGCACATAAAATATGCCGGTGTAAATTGCGACCGCCAGTATGAAATTGGCGATTGGACCCGCGGCGACGATCGCAGCCCGCTTCCACACTTTCTGAGTGACGAAACTGACCTCCCTTTCTTGGGATGTCATGGCAGCTACCGCATCCTCATCTGGCATTGATGTGCCATTTGCGTCGCCATGGAATTTGACATAGCCGCCAAGCGGAAGAGCAGCGACTCGCCAATGGGTTCCGTAACGGTCGTTAAACCCAAACAACTCGGGTCCGAAGCCCAGCGAGAAGGCTTCGACCTTGACCCCACACCAGCGGCCGATCAGAAAATGGCCGAGTTCGTGGAAAAAAACGACAAGGCTCAGGACAAAAAGAAAAGGCAAAATATACCCAGCGAGTGACCAAACATATGTAAGGACGGACATTTGAACTCCTAACCGGTGCTAGCAACGGTTTTGCTAACAACAATTTCCGCGAAGAGGCAAAAACGCCGCCATATCTGCGAAACGCGAATGCAGCGGCGTTTTGCACGGTGGTTCCTGGGCGTTTCCATTGCGGCCCGCCGGTTCAGCCAACTCCGGTCTCTAAAATATGGGCGCGAAACGCGGGTCCTTCCCCATTACCTTAACCCAGGCTGGGAGGGCGTAAACTACTCCTGTTTAACCTTTATGGCAGCACCTTGCATAGTGTGTCATATCGTCCGGCACAACTGTTTCGCACCTTTAGCCATTCCTCATACCATACAATTTGTAACTTAAACTTTGTCCATATTAAAGACGAGGAGTGAATTCAGGGGAAATATTGGCGATGCTGTGACTTACTGCAATGGTTATGTTCGGCCGCACCTGTTTGTGGGCCTGCGCTCAGTGCACCTTGGCGCATGACGCCGCTCTTTGCTTAACGAAAGCGCTCGATCTTTCACGCACGCAATGATCCACCGCAAGGGCATCGGAAATGGACTGGGGCTCATGGGCATCCCCGCTGGCGAGCGCGGAATTACAAGCTTCTTCGACGATAAAGGCAATTTCGCGGAACGGGATCCTCCGGTTCAAGAATGCCTCAACCGCAATTTCATTGGCGGCATTCAAAACAGTCGGAAGACCCTGGCCCGTCTGCAGCGCATCGATTGCCACGCGCAAGGCAGGAAAGCGGTCTAGATCAGGCCGCTCAAATGTAAG
This sequence comes from Limisphaerales bacterium, assembly GCA_022616725.1. Classification (GTDB taxonomy): domain Bacteria; phylum Verrucomicrobiota; class Verrucomicrobiia; order Limisphaerales; family JAKEEH01; genus JAKEEH01. The sequence goes on from JAKEEH010000361.1 coordinate 8,164, forward strand.
CTTCCCAATGGCGGTCAGGTCCAGCCGGCGCGCCGCGGTCCTGCTCCGGTGCGGGTAGGCGAGACAATGGCCGATGGGAACCTTCATATCAGGCGCGGCAAGCCCGGCTGTGACCGAACCGTCCGTGAATGAGACGAGACCGTGCACAATCGACTGAGCGTGCACAACCACATCGAGCCGCGCGGCCTCTATCCCGAACAAATGATGCGCTTCGATGAGTTCCAGCCCCTTATTCATGAGTCCGGCCGAGTCAACGGTAACCTTTGGTCCCATCGCCCAATTGGGATGAGCCAATGCCTGCTCGGGAGTGGCCGCGGCAATGGCCTCTCGGGTCCATGTCCGGAAGGGCCCTCCCGAGGCAGTCAGGGTAATCATCTCGATCGTGCCTAGATTTGCGCCGCCCAACGCTTGGAAAATCGCGTTATGTTCGCTATCGACAGGAAGCAGCATGGCGCCGGTGGCCTCGACCTGACGCATGAACACTGCACCAGCGCAGACCAGGCACTCCTTGTTGGCGAGCGCAACTGTGCGGCCTGCGGATAGCGCCGCAAAGGTTGGCCTCACTCCGGCGGTTCCGGCGATTGCTCCCACAACGATGTCTGCGGGGCGCAAGGCAGTCTCGATGACCGCTTCCTCGCCTGCCGCAGGCGTGATCGATGTCCCGGCTAGCGCTTCCTTGAGTTGGGCATAAGCTGCAGGGTCGGCAACCGCGGCAAATTTTGCGCCAAGCTCGCGAGCGAGCAGGGCCAGGGCTAAGGGGTCCCGCCCTCCCGCGACGGCCTCAACCCGGTAGGCGCCGCGCGCACCAGCAATAATTTCCGCCGTTGATTTGCCTATTGACCCGGTGGCGCCAAGAATGACGACCCTTCGAGCTCCACGCTCCAGCGCGGCTGGCTGCTTCATTTCTGTGACTTTCTCCACGCCGCCTCAGTCCTCCTGGTCAAGGTGCATGGCTGTGTGAAGCCGAGCAACAAGCGCCGCCATGCCAGCACGGTCCAGCAGCATAAGCGCTACCGCATGTGAACCAGAAAACACGCTGGCCATTTCAACGCCACTCGAACAAGCCCGCCGCAACCGAAGTCCCGCCACGCGCAGCTCCTACGAGTGCAGCGAAAGCGGCGGCGGCAATAAAGCCGTCGAGCCTATCCATAAAGCCGCCATGGCCGGGAATAAGGCCACTCGCATCCTTTGCTCCGAAGCGCCGTTTGACCCAGGATTCGAACATATCGCCGGCTTGTGAGATTGCGGCAATGGAAAGGCTTAGGATGAATAGCGGCGCCTGCGCCGGAAAAACAAGGCCATAGCCGCCAGCCGCCATGCCGAGGATCGCGCCCGAGAACACGCCGATAAGTGTGCCAGACCACGTCTTTGAAGGCGAAACATTCGGCCAAAGCTTGGCGCCCCCAATCAGACGCCCGCCGAAGTAAGCAAATACATCCGTACCCCAAACAATTGCAAAGAGCCAGACGATGGATCTTACTCCATATCCTTCCGATCCGTGGAGCGCTCCGAGGGCAAACAGCAGCAACCCCGCATAGACAATCCCGCCCAAAGCCCAAATCCGCCGCCCTGGGTCCGCTGCCAAAGCGGCCGCGAGGCCGCAAGTGCCGACGATTGTGCAGGCGGTCCCGAGCCATGCCTTGCCCAAAAAAAACGCACCTAAAACGAGACCAAGGATTGCCAGGAAAATGCGGAGGCGGGGGTATCTGGCTGCTATCAAATTTTGCCATTCACAGCCTACCGCCAAGGCGGCGCAGAGCCAAACCAGATCAAAGACGAGGCCGCCCTGCCAAACGGAGGCGAGCGCCGCCGCCATCAAAACAATGGCCGAAAGGATGCGGGTCAAGAGATCGGCCAAACCGCGCCGCTTCAACAAGCCCCGCTCCGGGGGCCATGCTCCCGGCGCCCCGGGGGAATCGCCCGGCCTCAAAACCAGCACCCCAGAGAGGCAGAGATCATGTCTTCGCGGCGCGGGCGAGCAACGCGTCACTCCGGTACTGACCCGTTACGCCGCCAAAGCGCCGGTCACGAGCCGAGTACTCCGCGAGGGCCGCGGAAAACGCTTGCCGGTCGAAGTCTGGCCAGTGCACCGGCAGGAACACGAGCTCGGAATACGCTGCTTGCCACATCATGAAATTCGAGAGTCTCTGCTCGCCAGACGTGCGGATGATAAGGTCCGGGTCTGGGATCCCCGCCGTGTCGAGATAACGGGAGAACAGGGCCTCATCGATGTCGGCCGGCTTGATATGGCCGGACACCGCCTCTTGCGCCAAAGCCCTCGCAGCGGCCGCAATTTCCTGTCTGCCGCCATAGTTGAAGGCGACAATCAAAGTTAGCATTGTGTTGTCCTTTGTGCGCTCTTCCGCCGCTTCCAGCAACGCCCGAATGTCCGCCTTCAGATTGTCGCGGGCGCCAATAACCTTGACCTTGACGTCTGCCTTGTCCAATTCATTAAGGTCGTTGTGAATGAAGCGCTTGAGAAGGCCCATGAGGTCGGCCACCTCATCAACAGGCCGGTTCCAGTTCTCTTGGGAGAAGCTGTAAACCGTCAGGTAGTCAAGCCCGAATTCAATCGCCGCGCGGACTGTTTGGCGTAGCGCCTCAACGCCGTGCCGATGTCCTTCAAACCGTGGCAGTCCTCGGCGCGCGGCCCAGCGGCCATTGCCATCCATGATCACGCCGACATGCGCCGGCGCGCCAGGCAAGCGCCTTTGTGCAGGCTGAACTGTCTCGCCAGTTAGCATGGGGGGCATCGTCAAATCATGGCGACCGGCCGTCTCTGGCATTGTCCCGTGCCGCTCCTTTCCTGGTGCAAAACAACTTTACTTCCAATGTGCCGTGTTCATCGGGCCGCGCCGCAGCGGCTCTCCTAGGACGCCCGCGCCAGCGAAATCGCATCAGTCCCTTGTAAAACCTTAGCCTCCCAGCCAGCGCCCGGCCGCACGACCAGCCTGCTTATAGCAGACTAAAACAGCTTATACTTGCATGATTTCGTTTTCCTTGGCGCTCAGCGCGGTGTCGATTTCGCCGACGAACTGATCGGTCACTTTTTGAATTTCATTTTCGTGGCGCTTCTCGTCGTCCTCGCTAAGCGCCTTGTCCTTCAACAGTTTCTTTAGCACATCGAGCCCGTCGCGGCGAATATGGCGGACCGCTACGCGTGCCTCTTCGGCATATTTATGCGCAACCTTCGCCATCTCCTTGCGGCGCTGCTCATTGAGCTCTGGAATGCGAATTCGCAGGACCTGGCCTTCCA
>JAKEEH010000362.1 GCA_022616725.1 Limisphaerales bacterium
CTTGGTCAAGGATCGGTTGCGATTGAAAGACGCGACGCACGTGATTGCCGACATCGCCATCCCTTCGACCATTCGCCTGGTGGCGCAAACGCGGACTCAATTGCTCGAAGCGGCGCGCCTCTTCGCCTCCGAGGAAGTCGCCGCGCACCTTCAGCCCGCGGACGAGGTTCGACAAACGACCGCCGATCTGAAAAACGAGCAACGCCTGCTGGCTCGGGTCGAACATCTGCGAGAGATCGTTTGCTGGGCCGATGCCTGGGCGGCGCGGTTGGAGGAGTCGTCCCAAAACGGCGCGCCCGCGAGCGATCAGGAGCAGCAAGAGGCTTTTGACCAGGCGCGAACACTGGCGCACAAAGTCCTCAATGACCGCGAGAAAAACGCGACTGACAAGCTGGTCTCGCTCGTTGATCCGGAGGCGCGGACCGGAATGCACGGTGGTTATTTCACCGGGTACCTACTCGATCTGAGTATGGACGCCGATTCGGAATTGATCTGCGCGGTGGAGACGCTCGCGGGCAACGGCGACGAGGGCGCGGATGCGAAGGCCTTGATCGAGGCCGAAGAGAGTGCGCACGGCAATGAGGTCGAGGGCCTCTCGATCGACAGCGCCGGGTTTCGCGGCGAACTCTTGCACGATCTGATCGAGGATCAGGAAGGGCCACAACTGGAGGTCTTCGTGCCGCCTTACCACTGGCCGCACTACTCGCCCGATCTGTATCAGTCGGAAGATTTTCAACTCAACGAAGCGGGCGATGAATTGACCTGTCCGGCTGGCCACACCACCGGCAATCGAACTCGCGCCAGTCACGATCAAGGCTGGCAGTTTCGCTTTCGCAAATCGCACTGCGAGAACTGTCCGCTGCGCGAGAAATGCCTCAAGCCTGAAATTCAAAACGGACGAAACGTCATCAAGAACGACTACGAAAAACAATACCAGGCCGCCAGAGCTAAGGCCGAGACGACAAAATACAAAGACGTGCGGAAGGAGCATCCGGCAATCGAGAGGAAGTTGTCGGAGATGATCCGACGACACGGCGGTCGGCGGGTGCGCTATCGGACACGATGCCGAGTCAAGATCCAGCATCTGCTCACCGCCGTAGTCGTCAACTTCAAACGGATCGTCAAACTGCTCAACACACCACTGCACTCGCAGCCCGCTTGAAGTGCGGGCTGCAGAAAATGCAGGGTGAAAAGGGAGTATGCGATAGCTCATTTTACCTTCGACTTTTTAAGCAGTCTCACAAGCTCGTGGCATCTTCAGAGGATTTGCCAAATGCTCGCCCATACATTCACCGCTTCAAATCCGCAGTCCAGTTAACGACGAGCGTGACGGGCGAGGACTCCAAATCTTTAACCAGAGTATTGACGAGGAAGCGCTGGCCGTCGGCCATGACGTCGAAATCACGGCCCTGTTGGGCAGGAAGGGTTTCAAACAACGCCTTCACGGCGCCAATCTCTAAAGCCGAGCCTTTGATGTTTACCTCCGCCGCCATCAGCTTGTTGTCGGCAGCCAGGTAGAAAAGCTCCTTCCCATCGCCCCGCCACCTTGGGAATCTGCCGCCGGCGATGGAGACCTGCTGCTTACCGCCTGGCCCGGGGAAGGGCCGGAGGTAAACCTCGGACTGTCGTGACTCGTCCGAGGTGTAGGCGACGTGAGCGCCCATCGGGGAAAACTCCCCATGAACTTCCATCGCTTCTGTCTGGAGAAATGGGAATGGCTTGCGCTCGCCGAACATCGGTAAGGCCCATAAATCCGCTTTTGTTTTGGGATCACTGTAAGTGTAATAGAGGACGAACCGCCCATCCCGAGACCAACTGGTGGGATATTTGGTGAGGTTTGACTCCACCAGCGATTCCTCAGCGCCGGCCCCATTCGCCGCCCGCTGATAAAGGTTAAAAGGCCCCTTCCGATTTGAACAATAAATGATCCGGCTTCCGTCGGGCGACCACAACGAAACTGCTCCGGGGATCGAATCTAAGGTGAACCTCGTCTTGAGACCGTTCGCCACGTCATAGAGCCAAATGTCTTGCCTGTCATGCCGAGTATCCCGGATATCAACCGCCACTTTCTTCCCATCGGGTGAAAGGTCGGCGTCACGGTAATAGGCCGGGTCGCCGAGCAAGCCGAGTCGCTTGCCGGCTCGGTCAAACCAGACGAGTTGCGAGTCAGCCACGGCCGGGCCTGTCTGGTGGATCAGCACTCCATTTTCTGAGACGGAAAAGACCGCCCTCCTCGGAGTTGTGCGCCGAACCTGGTCGACGATCGTGAAAGCTTCTCCGGTCAATTCAAGCCGCTCGGTATCAAACGGCTGGGCCATCAGCGCCCTGCCACGCCCGAAAAGCAAGTATCCCGATCCATAGGCGACGTTCGAGGAGTCATGCAGCAGCAGCTTTTTCACCTGGTTGTCGAGCGAGGCGACGTAAATACCCGCCGTGAACCTTTCGGCCCCCTGGCCGCGCGTGGCTAAATAAAGAAAGTGACGGCCGTCGGGGAGGAAGTAGGGGAATTGGTGATTCACTTCGCGCTGCGATTCATCGAGTTTAGTTGCTGCGCTTGGCGCGCCGCCCGACGCTGAGACCCGATAGAGGGGATCGTGGAAAGTGGTGGTGGCGAAGATAATCACATCATCACGGCTCCACGTTCCGGTATTGCCGGGAGAATCCAAGTCGCAAAGCTTGAGAACAGGCCCGCCAGAAACCTCGATTTTTTTGAGCATCGTGCCCACAAAAAATCCGAGCCACTGGCCGTCGGGCGACCAGAAAGGGCTTGAGGCGCCTTCCGTGCTCGCGAGCGGCTGCGCCGTGAGGGCATCGAGCGGGCGGACCCAAATGAGAGTTTTGCCGCCCGGCGTGGAGGCGACGAACGCCAGGTGGCGGCCATCAGGCGAAACGACGACAGGCCCCGGATCTTTGCCGGCGAAATGAAACCTTGCGTTCTCCGGTGGTGGAATGAAAGCGCGAATGGAACGCGCAACAATCGGCGCCTGTCGGAAGTAACCGATGATTGCGATCAGCGCCACCAGAGCAAACACGGCTGAGACGATCCAGGCGAGGCGCTCCCGCCTCCTGACTCGCTCTGACGCCACGGCTGAAGATGCGGCGGGTTTGTCTGAAAGTACCGGGAACTGAGCCTGCTCCTGTGATCCGGGCGGCTCTTCCGCAAACTGGTTTGCGTTCCCCGCCATCTCTCGCACCTCGCCCACAAAGCGATAGCCACGCTTGGGCATCGTCTCGATAAACTGCTGTCCGTTCTCACCCAACACTTTCCGCAGGATCGAGATGTTGGCGGAGAGATTGGCCTCCTCGACCACCGTGTCGCGCCAGACCGTTTTCATCAACTCGTCTTTTTCCAGCAAGTGCCCGTGATGCTCAACCAACGCGAGCAGCAGATCGAAGACCTTCGGCGTGAGCGGAACAGCGGCGCCGTCGCGCAGCAGCAGCCGCTCAGCCGCATCCAGACGAAAAGGGCCGAATTCGTAAATGCGCTTTAGTTGGTTGCTCATAGCGGACTCCATGAACTCCGCGGGAAATCTCCATGAATTATCCGGGAAAGTTTTTCGAGTTCTCAGAGGACTTTTCTGCGGCGGCGCGCGTAACGTCCGCCGCGAAATGAGCTGATCAGAATGTCTGCAAGGACAGGCTCATTTTAGGGTAAGGCGCGCGACCGGAGCAATCGGGTTGCATCCTTACTCAGGGCTTTTGCAAAGTCACAAACTGGAGCAATGGAACCACGGATTGGCACGGATGCGACGGATTTTTACGGATTTAATCCGTCCTGATCCGTCGCATCCGTGCCAATCCGTGGTTCCATTGGTTCTATTTCCCGACTTGGCAAAAGCCCTGCGTCCTTACTCTTCTCAACTCAACCGTCCGGCAGACTGCAAGGAGAAATGCCATGCCCAACCAAAGGATCTTTTGCATCTGGCTCTGGCTTATGCTGGCGGCGGCAATAGCCTCTGCCCAGACCTCCCGCGCGGCTTCAGCGGCCTCTTACCTTGAACGCGGCAATCAATGGATGGCGAAGGGCGAATTGGAACGCGCCATCGCCGACTTCGACCTCGCGCTCGCTTTCGACTCGCGCCTCGCTTCGGCTTATGGCAATCGCGGAATTGCGCGGCATGCCCAGGGCGATCTCGAAGGCGCGCTGCGCGATTTCAACCGGGCGATTGAACTCGAGCCCCGGGTCGCGCGCGGTTACTACAACCGCGGCCTCCTGCGCGAACTGCAAGGCAAGTTCGACGAAGCCATCGCCGACTACGACTCCGCGATCAGCCGTGATCCACGCTACGTCCGCGCCTATGTCAGTCGCGGCGACGC
>JAKEEH010000363.1 GCA_022616725.1 Limisphaerales bacterium
AGTCGCACGAACCCGGAGTTAGTTGCGGCGCGATTTCTCCTGAAGCCCGGACGGAAATACGAAGACGCTGTGAAAGCATTTCAGCCGTATGACAGGACGCAGGAGGTCAACGAAGAAGCGCGTAAAGCGGGCGCAGGAATGATCGTGGAAGGAGAGAGTTACGAGCCGCGACGGAAGACATATATCTATGTGAACAATCGGCTGGAGGGAAACGCGCTGGAGACAATCGCCGCTATCCTCGCCCTGGCCGACTGATTTCACATTCCCTGTTGACGAGTGCGCAAACGATCACCCAACGGAATGTGTCGGCGCCGCATTTGCCGTCGGGGCTCGTCGCCGGTGATGGCGTCGGATTGCGCGACCCAATCGCGTCAGCGATACGGCGCTTCGATGGCAGGCTTGAATTTCTTCCCGGCGAATTTTGCCTCGCCTCGCGCTGAGGTTCCAAGTATTCGAGAAACTTCAGGAACATGATCGAGGTGAGCATTGGCAACCAGTCGAGGTCGCCATTCAGCCGCTTGTCCTTGCGCATGATGTCGCGCGCGGATTTCAGAAGCGCGCCGAAGGATTGGACGTGGTGGGTCGTAGTGGCGTGGCTTTAGGCATCGAATTCCGTTCCATCACATGAAAAACGCGTAGCTGATTGGCTCATCCGGCGGATTGAGACACCATTTATAGATAGTTCCAATTTGCTTTGATCCGGCTAACGTAATCGGAAAAAACGAGTCAAACTGCGTCTTGTTCCAATTCAATTTCGTCAACGCGAGAATTTCAGCAGCCAGTTCGGTTTGGCTGCGATCAGTTTGGAAATAACGGATGTGCAGTGTTCGCGGCACGTAAGGGCCAGGATACTTGCGATAAAAAGGAACGCTGCCCCGCGTATAGAGCAAAGAATTTTCGTCATCAAAAATGATGTGCGTTCCTCGCAGCGGCGGATAGCTGCCGTAGCGGAAAAACCGAATCTGCGACCGCGTGAGAGCCAAATAATCGCGAAACCGAACCTTTTGGAAGTCCGCCGCTTCGTTGAAGCCGTCGAGTTCAGCCTGATCAAAGCCGGACGACTTATGAATTACAACATGATCTGGCAAACGCTTGTCGTTTGCTTTCGCGTAGTTGGTAATTGCGGCCGCCAACAGTTTTTTTGCCGCATCTTTCGGCAAATGGACTTCATGATCTTCTTCGGATTTGTGTGCCAGGCCACCTCGCAGAATCGTGCCCTCCCCCTTGTCATTGAAAACTTGGGTCAGACTTGAATGCATGTAACCACCTTCTTCACGCCGAGAAAAAGAAATGCCGACGTAGCAAGTGTTCAGTGAACCTGGAGGCTTCTGCAATTTCCATGGAATCCCGCCAGCCTTGTAAAAGAGTGCTCCAAAGAGATTCCAAGCTCTCGTGGCAGGGTCTTGAACGCCCTTGCCGTCAAGCGAATAGGTGCGAGACCAGACAAGTTGAAACAGCGATTGAGTCTGCAAACACAGACCTTTGAGATAATCATGAAAATCTGGACCAGCATCATCTCCATCTTGTTGCTCCTCGTCTTCGCCCAAATGAGGCTTCACTTTCTTGCGAACGACTTCCGGTGGCAAGCAAAGGACAACATCCGGTTTTGCGGCGCTCAACTCAAACAGCCTGCGAATGTGCCCGTGGAAAAATTCTGCGAGACCTATAACAGCACCCTTCTGGTTACAAAGTTCCTTCAGTTCGCCTTCCGTGACCTCAACAACCCAACTTGGATCGGTTAGAAAGGAACAGCGGAGTCCAACGTCCGTGGACAGACCTGGAAAACCGGGGCTGAAATTCTGATTCTGTGGGTCGTCAGTTTTGATGCCATCGGAACATTCCTTGAACCAGTCGGAAAACGCCCTGATGGTCTTTGGTGTTCCGACAAACCCAAGGCGGACTGTCGTTTTCGCTTTGGCTGTCCCGATGTCAACTGGTCCGTAGTGCGTTATTCCAGCGCGGATATCCGGCGACGAACCTGCGTGGCCAAACTCTAACAGTGGCTCTTGAAATACGTTGTCCAGTCGGATCATATCAGAAGGTCCAATTTCAAATCCGCTTGCAGCGCGGTTTTGTCAGCAGCTTTCGTAATTCCAATCCAATCTTTGTCCGTGATTGAAGGTGAGACACTGAGTTTTGATGGGTAATGGATTTGGAAAAGCTGATTCGTTCTCAGCAAGTCGTCCTCGCGGCACAAGATCGCCGCCCAGAATGCAACATGACCCAAGACAGCACGATTTCTTTCCGGTCTCCTCATGTTGGCGCTAGAGGTCTTTTGCCAGCGGCTGGGTGTCTCTTGCCCATCCGAGGTGAAAGCCCAAAATGGAATCACCTGTAGATACCACTGCCCGCCGAATCTGACGAAGAAATGTCTGAACGCTTGGTGTTGCCAATGCTGGACCGCATGTGGATCAGAGGAGAGCTTGTTTCGGATTGCTTTGTAAACTTCTCGCTGACCTTGTTTCGTAATCGCCCTAACCTTGATACGCCCGCGCTTCGTGCCGGGCGTTGCGACGAAGAGGTGACACCGCATCTTCTTTGACCATCCGAGCTTGTGAGCCATCTCGTGTGAAGCGCAGAGCTGATCCAGACAACGGTTCAGCAGTTTGATAAAGACGTTCTTGTCGGCCATCAACTTTGAATCTGCTAATGTCAACGTTGGTTTCGGATCAGCAGGGTGAATCGCTTTCGAAGCAATGATGGCTTGCCAAAACTTGTCAGTGAACGGCCTGAACGTGTAGAGGACTTTTTTTTCAATCCAGAAGTCTACTGGCGCGTCGCCGACACCGCCGGCTTTCTTCCACACAGCAGAAAAGTGCTCGCGAAGGTTTACGTTGCGTTTTAATGACACGCGTGCTGTCTGGATTTTCGCCGGAAAAGTTACCGGGAACAGGTTCGAAAAAAGCGTCTCTTGCTCGTTTCGGAGTCCGACCGGATGATGTTCACGGTGAGCGGTCGTCGAATGCTGTGTCGCGAAGAAGCCCTCCGCCAAACTAATCGGTGCAAGTGATGTCCTAACAGGCGGTTTCTCCGCCGGCGGAATGTTTAAGAGCCGACAACGCAGTCGATTGAAGCCGTCCGATTGCGAAAGGTCGATTCGCGTTACATTCCCGAGCGGTGTTGGAATCGATGCAATGTCCTGCGTCTCGAAAACTAGCGGGACAAATTTATCGTTTTTGCCTGGGGATGAATAAAGGTGCTGCCTGGTCAGCAGACTCTCCCATTGAGCGCCAAGACCAACGCCGGGCTTCTCCTCATTTTTCCATCTCCGAAGATATGTTGGCGTGCAAACAACCAGAACAAATATGGAGTTTTCAATTTCTCGTTCCATCCAAGCAGGCCAGTCCTGGTTGACGTGGTATTGATCTATGTCGCAGTCAAAACCCGCCTGTCTGAGTGCGTTCGACAAATTGAGGACTCGCTTGCTGTGAGCGGGGGAGTCGTGAGTGTAGCTCACGAAAACTGGAATGCTTTGAACCGGTTCGGGCATGAATGGTAGTTCCGAGATTTACGTGATGATCCTATTCAAAACTTTCTCGATCCACTGTCCGCTGCCGCACTGCATACCCGGAGAAACCCGCCGCGATATACTGCCCGACAAGGAGCGATTACGCCATTCGCCACGGAGGCGAGTGAGCGGCGAGCGCGGTTTTCAGAATCTCTGCTATTCGACATAGCTGGCCTCGAAAGGAGTGTATTAGTGCCCGAACACCCTCAGAAAGCGAAAAACTGGGGAATGACAAAACGCGGCACCTTAAAAGGTGACCCGTGAATTACGCGAATGCAGTCTTCGCAGTCGTGCCCCCGGCCAGATGCTTCTCGACGAGTTCCAAATCCTCGTCTCTGATCGGCTGCTCATACGTCGCCGCGGGCAGCAACCACAGTGAGAATTCATCGCCCCCGCCATTAGCCAACCGGCACAAGCGTTCACAGGCGTCAGCGATCAGCGAAATGCTTTGATGTGAAATCAGCACTCGCGTCCCATGCTCGCCATGAAACCATCCTGCCGGCATTCCAGCCAATCCGACGTCAGGATGAATTCGACACCAGAACAGCCGTACCAGCGCGCGGTGGATGTGCATTGCGTGAGCGCCGAAGGGTCCAGCGCCGTTCCAGCCGTCCTCCAACGAATCCACGACGGCCAATTCCAATCCAGTGTCCTGTGACCTCCACGCCAGAAATCGCTTTGGTCCTTGCCAGACTCCGGCACGATTGAATCGTGGTTTCAGTGTCAGCAAGAGTTCGGCTTCTCGCAGGATGGCCGCAGATTCATCAGAACATTCCTCCCAAGCGATGCGTTCGACTAAACGGAGCAAACGCAGCGTGCGACGTTTCAACCGTTCAGGATTTGCGACGCGATAGCTCCCAAGACGATGCCGGAGACTCTTCGCCTTGCCGACATACAACACGATATTCGCCGCTCCGTGCATGAGGTAAACGCCGGGCGCCTCCGGTAGTTCTCCTTCCGCACTATGTTATGGCACAAGCCCGCCTTTAGGACGCATCGCTTTCGCGGCGGACCGCGCAAGCAGC
>JAKEEH010000364.1 GCA_022616725.1 Limisphaerales bacterium
GCGGTCACGCACGTCTGGACCGATACTACCTTGACAAACATCACCGGATTCCGCCTGGAAGCGATGATGCATCCGAACCTACCTTATGGCGGGCCGGGGCTGGTCGCGCGCGGAAGTTTTCTGCTCAAGGAATTCACGGCCGAGGCTTACGCCATCACAAACCCGACCGTCACCAACAAAATCGTCTTCCGCCGGGCGCTTGCGGACTTGGAAGCGCCGGGCTTCAGCATTACCAACGCGATCGACGGCACCACAGAAAAAGGCGGCTGGACTGCCGCGGCTGTCCCCGTGCGGCGCAATTCTGAGCATTACGCGATTTTTGAATGCGCCCAGCCCGTCCCGGCATTTCCCGGCGGCATGCGCCTGCGATTCACCGTCTATCAAAAGCACTCCAGCGGGGATGGCCACAGCGGCGCGCTGGACAAGGAGAGCGGGTTGGATTGCCATGCGTTTGGTCGCTTCCGCATCAGCGCCACGACAAGCGCAACACCATTTACTATAAATCCATTGACGAGTGCGCGGCGCACTCTCCTCAGCAAATCCGAGCTGAATCTTACGGAGGAGCAAAAGCGGGAGTTATTCGAGGTTTATCGCTTCCATGACAGCACCTTTGCCAAGCTGAACAAAGAAGTTGACAATGTGTGGACCAATTGGCCCTACGCTGCCACCACGCTCGTGTTACAACAGCGCACTGAGCCGCGCCCGTCCTACATCTTCAAACGCGGCGACTGGCAACGCCCCGGCCCGAATGTTTCGGCGGATGTTCCGGCCGTGCTCCACCCTTTTCCAAAGGACGCGCCGCGCAACCGCCTTGGCTTCGCCAAATGGTTGGTGGACCGCCGCAGCCCCACGACCGCGCGCGCCGTGGTTAATCGCATTTGGCAGGCGTATTTCGGGCAGGGCCTCGTCACCACGCCCGAGGATTTCGGCACGCGTGTGGACGCCCCGTCCCATCCCGAGTTGCTGGATTGGCTGGCCTGCGAATTCATGGATTCTGGCTGGAGTTTCAAGCACATACATCGCCTGATCACCCATTCGGCCGTGTATCGGCAGCCCTCAAAGGTAACGCCGGACCTTCTGGCGAAGGACCCTTACAATCGACTGCTGGCGCGCGCGCCACGATTTCGGGTTGATGCTGAAGTCGTGCAGGACATCGCATTGGCGGCCAGCGGCCTGCTCAATCCCAAGGTTGGCGGGCCCAGCGTCCGGCCGCCCATCCCCGCGAGTGTGGGCGACACAGTTTATGGCGGCTTCTCCTGGCCCGAGAGCGCAGGCGAGGACCGGTATCGGCGCGGCATGTACACCTTCTGGAAACGTTCCCTGCCGTTCCCGTCGTTGATGGCGTTTGACGCTCCGGCGGCTGAAGCATCCTGCACCCGCCGCGTGCGGTCGAACACGCCGCTCCAGGCGTTGACGACACTGAACGAAAAGACATTCGTCGAAGCCGCGCAGGCGCTCGGCTTGCGCATCCTCAAGGAGGGCGGCCCGGACAATCGGAGCCGCGCGATTCACGGCTTTCGCCTCTGCGCGGGCCGCGAGCCCACCGAGGCCGAACTCAAACCCCTCCTCGCCTTCTGGGAGGAACAATACGATTACTTCGAAGATCGTACCGGCGCGGCGCTCAGCGTCGCCGTGCCCGACCTAAAAAATGTCCCGCAAGACGTGAACCTGCACAAAGTGGCCGCCTGGGCGATGGTGAGCCGCGCGCTGTTGAATTTGGATGAAACGATCACGAAAGAGTAGGCGTGACTATGAACTACCAGGAAGAATTCCGCTCTGAACACGCCAAATGGATCACCCGCCGCTGGTTCTTCCGCCAGTGTGGCGTGGGGCTGGGGTCGATCGCTCTGGCTTCGCTGCTAAATCCGGCACGAGCCATCGCGGCTACAAATCCGCTGATCCCAAGGGGGCCCCATTTCAAAGGCAAAGCCAAACGCGTCATTTACCTTTTCATGGGCGGCGCCCCCAGCCAACTCGACCTATTTGACCACAAACCCGCTCTTGCGAAATACAACGGCAAACCTGTCCCCAAGGAGGTCGTCATGGGACAGAAGTATGCCTTCATCAAGCCCGACGCCGAGCTCTTTGCGTCCGAATTCAAGTTCGCGCGCCACGGTCAGTGCGGCGCTGAATTGTGCGAAGCTCTGCCGCACCTTGCCGAAGTCGTCGATGACATCGCGATCATCAAGTCGATGAAAACCGACGCCTTCAATCACGCGCCGGGTCAGGTGATGATGCAGACGGGTTCGCCGCAGTTCGGCCGGCCGTGCCTCGGGTCCTGGGTGCTCTATGGGCTCGGCAGCGAAACGGAAAATCTGCCCGGCTTTGTCGTGCTCAATTCCGCCGGCGGACTCAGCGGCGGCGCGGCCCTCTACGGCAGCGGATTCCTGCCCACCATTTACCAGGGCGTGCCGTTTCGCAAGACCGGCGACCCGGTGTTGTTTCTGTCCAATCCCGCCGGCATCACGGACCGGATGCAGCGGCGCACGCTCGACCTGATCAAGGAATTGAACGAGAAGCACCTTGATACAATTGGCGATCCTGAAATCACGACCCGCATCAATTCGTTTGAGATGGCTTACCGCATGCAGGCCAGCGCGCCGGAACTCATGGATGTGTCAAAGGAATCCGAAGACACGCTGAAGATGTACGGCGCGGAGCCGGGCAAGCCATCCTTTGCCTTGAATTGCCTGCTCGCCCGCCGCCTTATCGAACGCGGCGTGCGCTTCGTGCAGTTGTTCCACGAAGGCTGGGATCACCACAGCGAAGTCGTCAAAGGCGTCAAAGACCAGGCGGGAAAGACCGATAAGGCCAGCGCCGCGCTCATCAAAGACCTGAAACAACGCGGCCTGCTCGACGATACCCTGGTGATCTGGGGCGGCGAATTTGGCCGCACTCCAATGGTCGAAGCCAATGCCGATTTTGGACGCAAACTCGGGCGCGACCACCATCCTCAGGCGTTCACCATGTGGCTGGCGGGCGGCGGCATCAAGCCCGGCGTGACCATTGGTGAGACGGACGAGTTGGGCTTCCATGTTGTCAAGGATAAAGTACACGTGCACGATCTCCACGCGACGATCCTGCACCTCCTCGGCTTCGATCACACGCGCCTGACTTACCGATTCCAGGGCCGCGACTTCCGCCTCACCGATGTCGAAGGCGAGTTAGTGGAGAAGATTCTGACCTGAGACAAGGGACAGCTAACTGACCTTCGTGGATTCCCATTTTCAAAGCGGAGGACGTCGGTTTGTACAGGGGCCCCTGGCATTTTCGGTCAATTCTGGTCAGTTTTAGTCAGTTTTTCCGGACACCCCTCCCCCTTTTCCCGGCCGCGAGTGCCCGGCGTCGGCAAAACGCGCTTGGCCAAGCGATGGAATAAGAGCGTAGTGTCGATACTTGGGACCGACCCGGACCCCTGTTGGACCCCTTCTCGCTACAGGCGTTTCACGAACCGTTCTTCGTCGCCGGGGCGAGGAAAGATAAGCCGCTTCCTGCCGTTGGCCAACGTGACCAGGCCCACCGGGGTATCCGGAAACAGCGCCAGCAACTCGGCATCGGTCAGACTCTGCACCGAAGGCGCCGATGGCGGCGGACCCGTAGTAATGATCGGGTTTCGTGGAGGAACGAGTCGTTGCAGCGAGAGTGCAGCAATGCCAACGAGCGTGACGACCGCGAAAGTGTGGATCGCCATGCGCCGCCAGCGTCGTCGGCGAAGAATGCGCCCGCCTGCGAGCAGTGTCGCTTTGCGGCGAGCAGATCGTGAATAAGATGACGACATGCGCGGAGCGGCCGAAGTGTGCCCGCGAAATCCAGATGGTGGTCCGAATTGCCCAGCCACATCAGCGGGGCGAAGAGCACACGGTCCGCGACTTGTTCCTTGGCGCGGCGCAGCACTTCCCCCAGCAACAGGCTGTCGGTGAACAACGGCAGGTGTTGGCCGTGTTGCTCCAGAGCGGCGATTGGGAACACGACCGGCATATCCTTGGAAAGTGCGGCCAGATCCATGAGACGCGGCGATTATGCAAAAACACACGCTTCGGTCAAAACCTGACTCGTGGCGGCTCACGACCATCTGTTCGTGAGGACGATCTCGGCCCCGGTGGCCCGCGGCACGGGCTCTTCGTCCCTGAGCAATCATAGATCGAACACCCGCGCAGTTCATCCCAGCTCGGATCCCCCGGATTCAGCTATATCCATCCAAGGACGACGATTCTCATTCCGAGTTACTCGCTGGGATTGCGGCGGAATCCGTCGGCAAATCGGCAAAATGCGTGCTTGACTTATCTCCAATGCCTCTTTATACAAAAATAACCCGTTCTTATGAAGGCAACCCTGCCGCTCGCCCCTGGGCCGGACACTTCCCGGCGTGAATTCCTCAGAAAAACTGGCCTGCTGGCCGCCGCCGCGGCGCTGGCGCAGTCCGAGTTCGTTCGGCGTGCAGTGCTGCCCGAGGCCCGCGCCGGCAATGGCGCTAACCTCCTCGCCGATACGTTGAACGGCTTGATCGCGTTTATCGTCCCGGGCGCAGACCGTTACTCCGTCCACCAGGGCGTCAGCACGCCTGAACCGGGCGGCATCGAAGCCAATGCGACCTTGCCGTTAATCTTCGCGCTAAACCTTGTCAGTCCCGCCCCGCCGCCGTTTCCGGCATTCGCGGATTTAGTCGCATTCATTCTGAACAATGTCGCGCAAGCGGTGAATCCAGTCCCGACCGGACCATTCGCGTCACCCTTTGCCAATCTGTCGTACTCAGAAAAGGTCACCGCGTGGGCCGTGATGGAAGGCGGTCTGGCCGGGCCGGAACTTATCCCGCTGGCGGGCGCGTTGCCGCAACTGGTCGGGTTCGTCGCCTATTCGGAAGTCGGCGTGCTGGATCTCTCCACAGGCACCCTGCTGGATACGCCCGTCGGCTGGCAACTCACGAACTACAAAGGTGTCACGGACGGAACGAGCGATTTCAAGGGATTTTACCAAAACCGCAAGAAAGTCAGCTAGACCACTCAGAGAAAAGGGGAAATCTTATGCGAGACATCATCATCATTGGCGCCGGTGGCGGCGGCGCAGTTATCGCCAAAGAGTTGGCAGCTCGCGGGCTGGACGTGCTGTTGCTCGAAGCCGGGCCGCGCCACTTGCGTCCCGAGTTGGAATGGTCGCGCCTGGAGATTGACGCAAACAGTCCCTTGACGGGTTACTTGCGCTTCGGCCCGGCGGACCGCACGAAGCCAGCCTGGCGGCGCGAACTGCCGCAGAACTCGGCAATCTCGCAAGTCTCCGGCGTCGGCGGCACGACGCAGCATTACTTCGCGAATTCACCCCGCGCGATGCCCGGTGTCTTCAATGACTACACTGGCGCGGACGCCGAGAATTACGACACGGCGCATCTGTTTCCATTCGGCTACCGCGAACTGATTCCATATTACGAGTGGGTGGAACGCACCTTGCCAGTGGAGACCTCCGCGATGGGGACAAAGGAAGACGCGTTCTTCCGAGGCGCGGAAGGAATCGGCCTTCCCGTGCAGACCACCAAGGACATCATTCGCGCCGCGTTCCGCCCGCAGGAAAATGCCATCCTGCAGCCGCGTGGCAACGCGGGCAGAACGGATGACCCAAATCGTGTGCGCTTTCCGCTAGCGCAAGGTTGCACCTTCTGCGGCCACTGTTTGCAGGGTTGCCTCATCCCGCGGGGCGCGCCGCGGAACCTCAAGGCCAAGCGCTCAACCGACAATAGTTATGTCCCGATGGCATTGACGGCGGACCTCTGGGCGCGCGGCGGCAAGGCCATCACACTCGTCACCGATGCGTTTGCCACGCGCATTGGGACCGATGGAAACGGCGAAGCCCGGAGCGTCACCTGGCGCATCGGCGCGACCGGCGAAACGTTCACCGAGGAGGCGCGCGTCATCGTCATGGCCTGCGGCGGGATTGAAACGCCGCGCCTCTGGCTGCAAAGTCAACTGCCGAATCCCAACGACTGGGTCGGGAGAGGCATGACCGACCATTTCCTCGACGGCGTCATCGGTGTGATGCCGCGCGACATCAAATCTGCCTTTGGCCCGGCCTCTGGCGCGCGCGCAGACTTTCCCGGTCACGGCATGTTTATCAACGCCGGGTTCGGACCGGCCTTTGCGGCCGCCGTATTGACGTTTAGCGACGGCGGCATTGCCGGAGCTTACAATAACGGACTCCCCAACGATCCCCACGGCGCGGATGCAGTCGGACGGCTCATCGGCCCGGCGCTCAAGAATGTGCTGGCCAACCTCAACCACCTGCTCAACATCCCGATCTTCACCGACGATAACGTCGAGCCGCAAAACCGCGTGATGCTCTCGGACACTGCGCCGCCGGACGAACACGGGGCGATTCCAAGAGTGATTATGCGGCAACGCAACCGCTCCCCGCGGACGATTCGCAACCGTGAATTTCTCGTCGAGCAGGCCGTGCGCCTCTGCCGGGCGGCTGGAGCCACGGCCGTTTATCGCATTAACCTCCCGCCGTGGCTCTTCCACATCCACTCGACGATGCGGATGGGGATGAGCGCAGACAACTCGGTGGTGGACGCCAATGCCGAAGCGCGCTGGGTGAAACGACTCTTTATCGCGGACAATTCGGCTCTCTCCAATTCGCTGGGCGGACCGAACCCCACGTTGACCACGCAAGCCCTGGCGACGCGCACTGCCGAGAAGGTTTTCCAGCTCTATTTCGAAGGCGACCCGTGGGTGGGGCGGGAGACGCCCATGTCGTCGATTGATGCAGTGGTCACTCGCGCGGTGATAGAGCGCGGGTTGTAGGCGGCCTTTCACGGTGAAGGCTTTTGCCGTCGCAGCTTGCCTTTGCTCAAGAAACAGTCATTATGCTCGCGTTCCGCATATGAATCAGACGAGCCAGGTTTTGGGCTTACGCACAGGTCCGGCCGCAAGCGATTCGCACTGTGGCTGCTCCGTCTTCGACGCCCGTGTCTGTGCCCGCAAACGGAAAGGAGTACGCATATGAAATCACGCAACAACAAATCACCTAGTAACAAGCCGCAGGAAATCAGCCTGCAAACCGAGGAATTGGAACAGCGCATCGCGCCCGGAATCCTGACGATCCCGACCGATCATTCCATCCACTTGAATGGCGATATTGAGATCGCCACCGACAATCCCATGGACGGGCTGAATAAGGCCGAGGCGCACACGGGGGGCGTCATTTCCTGGACACCCGACGCCTAAGCCGCATCTCGAACAGAAAGGAGATTCACTATGAAATCACGCAATAAAAGATCACGTAAGAAACAGCAGCAAATCAGTCTCCAGATCGAGGAACTGGAAGAGCGCATCGCGCCCGGACTTACGGTAATGACCCCGGCGGGGAGCGAGGTCGAGGTCGGGGTTAAAGCCAAGAGTGCACAGAGCTTTACTGACGACGCCATGCACGGGCTGAACAGCGCCGAGGCGCACACCGGCGGCGTCATCGACTGGACACCCGACGCCTGATCCCATCCCGGGCAACGTTTGCTGGGCGCGGGAGCTATCGTACAGATCCCACCGCTTTTATCGGAAGAGGGCCGCCACTCGCGACCACGAGCCCTCTCAAAAGGGTTGGGGGGCCCACCTTTTGTGGACAGAGTTGGCGATTGAGACGGTCTGAGCCTGTAGGCCGATAATGATGAATCCGGACAGAACGATTGAAGCGGTCGGCCTCAAAGCGTTGGTCGATACTCTCAACCGCTGTGGGTACCTGCCGTTTTACCTCTTCTTCGGTGACGGGAACTTCCGGATGCGGGAGTGGAAGGTCGCGGCCCAGAGGCTTACTGAGCCGCTGCGTTCCCTGGTGCGGTTGTTCCTGCTGCAAATGCCGGTCCGGCGCGCCGCAGTGTCGCGTATCGTGGGTGAGCAAACCCTGGCACAACTGGTCAACACGGGCATTTTGCTCGAGCAAGGCGCCGAGCTGGCCAGCAATTCCTTTTGTCTGCTCTCCTTCCGCTCGTGCCTTTGTTTCTGCCAGTTGAATCCGGAGCCCTGGGCCTATTTCGGGCGGGACAGCGCCGCCCTGGCCACCTTTCAATCATATGTCCCCGGCGGCCGCGTGCTGGATCTCTGTTCCGGGCCTGGGATTCAAGCGCTGCTGGCGGCGCGGAGCGCCCGGAGTGTCACCGGCGTCGAGATCAACCGGCCGGCCTGGCAGGTGGCGCTGCTGAACCAGGAGTTAAACTCGGTGGGCAACCATTTGCGCTTCGTCAATTCGTCGTTGGAGGAGTTCGCCCGGCGCAATCACCAGCAGTTTGATCGCATCCTCTTTAATCCGCCGTATCTGCCGGTTCCCGAAGGCATGGACTATTCCATCGTCGGCCACGGCGGAGGCGATGGGCTAGCGGTCACCAAATCGATCCTCGAACTGTTCCGGCCCGCCCTGAAAGCCGATGGCCGTTTCGAATTCATCGGGGTGACCCTGGGCTCGGGCGCTGGTCCCGCGGGATACAACCCGCTGCTTGGGCTGGCCAAAGAGCATCACCTGCATGGGACCACTCATATCCTGAGCAAGCACCCGCTTCGCACAGACAGCGCCCTGGTCAACGCCCATGCCGTCTGTCTCGCCCGCAGCAACGCCATCGAACCGCTCAAGGCCCGGGAGGTTCTGCTCAAGCAGTTCAGGGCCCGCGGGGATGAGTTCTTCTTCTTCTACTTTTGCTCCTGGGGCAAAACGGCGAAGCACTGCGCCCCGACATCCAACGTGATCGACATGTCCTCGCGTCGCTCGAATTACTGGTTCGTCTGAAGTGGGAGCCACGGTCTCCGGGCATTTTTAGCGACGTGCCGTCGGATGCTCGCACGCAATAACGGGTTTCCAGGAGAGCGATTTGAGTTCCTCCTCTCGACCTCTTACAAGCTTTGGGATCCCATCACCACTCCTCCACTCCCCATAAAGGTGAGGTCTCCGACCTGGATATGCGCAATCGTCGCGTCGCCAAACACCTCTGCTACGACCGTCACTGCACTGCCGAGTTTGCCTGCGTCGTTGGACCGGATCACGGTCCCTTGCAGCGTGAATACATTGCCCTGGCGGGTGGCCGAGTCGAAGGCGATGTGGGAGTTGATTTGGGGATGCACGGAATCGGCCAGCGTGCCTAAGCCCGTGCCTCCGATGACCGCCCGCAAGTCGAACGTGATGAGCAGTTCTCCGGCAACACCTGGCAACGCGGTGTTCCACACCATGCCATGCGAGTAAATGATCTGCTCGGCTGCCTGTTGCGCCTCGGCCTGTTCCAGCAGCGCGGGTGCTGCCGCCAGGGCCGCTCCAGCCGCTCCAGCCGTTTTCAAAAATGCCCTTCGGTTGCTCTTCTCTCTGTTGAGGATTGAGTCTTTCATGTTGTGTTTTGGGTCAGGCTTTGAGTCTTTAGCTGCCCGGTGCGCGGGCATGTGTCCCGGCTCTGTCATTGGCGAACCACACGGACCGTCTCATAGACCATTTCCCAGTAAGTTGACGTCTCGCACCTGGCCGCGAGCATATTCCACTGGGGCTTCGTTATAACCATTCCCCATAAAGGTGAGGTCTCCGACCTGGATATGTCCTCTCGTTGCTTCGCCGAAGGCCTCCGCCACGACGGTGACCGCCGTGCCGACATTGGCCGCGTCGTTGGACCGGATCACGGTGCCTTGCAGCGTGTACACATTGCCCTGGCGGGTGGCCGAGTTGAAGGCGACGTGGGAGTTGATCCCGGGATGCACCGAATCAGCCAGGGTCCCCAGGCCCGTGCCTCCAATGACCGCCCGCAAGTCGAACGTGATGAGCAGTTCTCTGGCAATGCCCGGCAACGCGGCGTTCCACACCATGCCATGCGAGTAAATGACGTGCTGGACTGGCTGTTGCGCCTCGGCTTGTTCCAGCAGCGCGGGTGCAGCCGCCAAGGCGGCTCCGGCCGCTCCGGCCGTTTTCAAGAACGTCCTTCGGTTGGTTTTCTCGCAGTTCCCAATTAAGTTTTTTTTCATATGTTGCTTGGATTTAGGCATTTAAGTTAGGTTCTTTGGGCCTGATTGTTCCATCGCCCCCCGTAACTGAAATTTGCCCACCGCTCTCGCAAAAGCTGGCGCGGTCCGTCGTACGCCTGAGTTTTCCATCTCCTTCCATGGGGGCACTCTGACCACAGCAGAACCGGGCCGTTTAGTCAATCCAATTCGTGAGATTCATGAATCTCATGAACTCAGAATGCCCGCCTTATCCAATGACCGTTTTTGCCCATACAAGGCACGCTTCCTAGCCTCGCGCATCGCCGCGTGAACCCATTTCCCAACCTTTGTCAACCTCTATTTCAAAGTTTTTTGTCACTTACTGGCACGTATAGGCATTCATAGGCACTCATAGCCACTCATAGGCACCTTAAAACACCTCCAACCCCGAAGTTCGTGAAAAATCCATGGTATAATTGACTTCCCCCACCCTAAAACCCATTTTAGCCTGACCGCGTTATGATGACACCGCACAGTCTTTTTGATTCCCTTGAGAAATTCGACCTCGGAAACGGCCAGCAGGGCCGGTTCTACTCTCTGCCAGCCTTGGAGCGGGCTGGTTTAGGCCCGATTTCGCGCCTGCCCGTCTCGTTGCGCATCGTGCTGGAATCCGTGTTGCGCAATGTCGATGGGAAGAAGGTCACGGAGGCGAACGTGCGCCAACTGGCGCAATGGAAAGCCAACGCGCCGCGCGTCGATGAGATCCCGTTTATCGTCGCTCGCATTGTCCTGCAGGACTTTACCGGCGTGCCGTTGCTGGTGGACCTTGCGGCGATGCGTTCGGCGGTCGCCCGGATGGGCAAGAATCCGAAGATGGTCGAACCGCTGGTGCCGGTGGACCTGGTGGTGGATCATTCGGTGCAGGTCGATTTCGCGGGTAACCCGCAAGCGATGCGGCGAAACCTGGATATGGAATTTCGGCGCAACCAGGAGCGCTATCAGTTTCTCAAGTGGGGCATGCAAGCCTTTGACACGTTTAAGGTGGTGCCGCCCGGGATCGGCATTGTGCACCAGGTCAATCTCGAATATCTTGCTAAAGGAGTGCTTTCCACAGGCAACCTGTATTTCCCGGATACGCTCGTCGGCACCGATTCGCACACGACGATGATCAATGGCCTCGGCATCGTGGGGTGGGGGGTTGGCGGGATCGAGGCCGAAGCGGGGATGCTCGGGCAGCCGGTTTATTTCCTGACACCGGACGTGGTTGGTGTGCACCTGTTCGGTGCGCTGGCGGACGGGGTGACGGCAACTGACCTGACTCTGACCATCACGCAGATGCTCCGCGAAGCGAAGGTGGTGGGGAAGTTCGTTGAGTTTTACGGTCCCGGCGCCGAAGCGCTGCCGGTGGTTGACCGCGCCACAATCGCGAACATGGCGCCCGAATACGGCGCAACCATGGGCTTTTTTCCGATTGACGGCCAGACGGTCGAATACCTGCGTTCCACAGGCCGGCCCGATGAACATTGCCAGGCGTTCGAAAGCTATTTCCGCGCGCAGCAGATGTTCGGCATCCCGAGGAAAGGGCAGGTCGAATATTCGACCGAGCTGGAACTTGACCTGGGGACGGTGGTGCCCAGCGTTGCCGGTCCGAAACGCCCACAGGACCGCATCGAATTGAGCTCGTTGAAGAAGGAATTCATTTCGGCCTTCACCAAACCGGCCGATCAGAACGGCTTCGGCAAGCGCTACGAGGAACTTGACGAGGCCGTGCACGTCATCAGCGGCGACCATATCAAAAGGGAACCCGATAAATCCTACGGACATCGCAAAGCGACCGTATCCCCCAGTGAATCCGAAATGCGCGACGTTCACCCGACTCCCGATAGCGCCAAGATGCTCCCGATTTCGGCGTTTCCGCATTTCGACACGCATATCGGCCACGGCAGCGTGTTGATCGCAGCCATCACAAGCTGCACGAATACGTCGAACCCTTCGGTGATGCTGGGGGCGGGGCTGCTGGCGAAGAAAGCGGTCGAGCGCGGTTTGCGCGTCAATCCGGTGGTCAAGACCTCGCTGGCGCCCGGCTCGCGTGTGGTGACGGATTATCTGCAAAAGACCGGCCTGCAGAAATACCTTGACGAGCTCGGGTTCAATCTTGTGGGCTACGGCTGCACCACCTGCATTGGCAACTCGGGTCCGCTGGCTTTGCCGGTGGAGGATGCGATCAACAAGCACGATTTTGTCGCGGCGTCTGTGCTCTCGGGCAACCGCAATTTCGAGGCCCGAGTGCATCCGTTGATCAAGGCAAACTTTCTTATGTCTCCGCCGCTGGTCGTCGCGTTCGCGATTGCCGGCCACGTCGATGTCGATCTTTCCACCGAGCCGCTGGGCAAAGGCAAGGATGGGCAGCCGGTTTACTTGAAAGACATATGGCCGAGCCTGCAGGAAATCCGCGAGTTGCTGCGCGCCGCGGTGAAGCCGGAGGTTTTCCGCCAGTTATACCGCGATTTTGCCGAACAGAATCCGAAGTGGAATGAAATCCCGGCCAGCACCGGCGATGTCTATCAGTGGGACCCCGCGAGCACGTACATACAGGAGCCGCCATTCTTCGAAAATTTTTCGATGAAGCCGGGCGAAATCTCCGAGATCAGGGGCGCGCGGCCGTTGGCGATCTTTGGCGATTCGGTCACCACCGATCACATCTCGCCGGCGGGCAGTATCAAGAAGACGTCGCCCGCCGGGCAATACCTGCTCGAGC
>JAKEEH010000365.1 GCA_022616725.1 Limisphaerales bacterium
CGCCGAACCCGCATTGGGGTTGCAGGAATATGACGCGCATGGTAGCATTCTTCTGAATGGTGCGAAGTTGATCATGCATACCCACTCTTTCCTCCGCAATCCGGACCGTTACTCAACCAAGAAAACCATCAAACCCGTCGGATTCATGTGCTGGGCGCCTGACGCGAGAGACGTTTCCCTCATGGGCGATTTCAATGATTGGGAGCCATCGGCCCATCCGATGCGACGGCAACCCGATGGTGCCTGGCGCCTCGATCTGCCGCTTACCCATGGTCATCACCACTACCTTTTCGTCATCGACGGCAAGCCCACGCTCGACCCCCGCGCGCAAGGAACAGCCCGCGACCATAAGGGCGATAAGGTCTCGCTGATTGCCGTCAGTTAAGCTGCGCCAGGTCTGTGCCCGGCTTTTTCGCCCGTTGCGCCGCGAAAAAGCTTTGCAGCAGCGATTTGCATTCCGCTTCGCGAACTCCGGCTGTAATCGTGCACCGATGATTCAAGGTCGGGAATTGCAATAAATTCATCACGCCCCCGGCCGCGCCGCCTTTAGGATCGGCAACACCAAAGACCACCCGAGCCAGCCGCACATGGACAATGGCCCCGGCGCACATGGGGCACGGCTCCTTCGTCACGTAGAGCGTGCAATCCGTTAATCGCCAATCGCCGACAACACTCTCCGCCTGCGTCAGCGCCAGCATCTCGGCGTGAGCGGTCGCGTCTTTGAGCAACTCAACCTGGTTAAACGCCCGGGCAATAATCCGCCCCTCGCGGACAACGACCGCCCCGATCGGCACCTCTTCGGCTTCAAGCGCTTTGACAGCCTGGCGCAACGCTTCGCCCATGAAATATTGGTCGCTCTGCAGGTCGATGATTGGTTCGTCAGGCATGCCGAGAATAGATCCGAATACCGAAGGACGAAATCCGAAAGAATGACAAAAGGCAATTCGCAAATCGCAGGCCTCTGATGATCGCCACCTGGATCCCTTTACAGTTTCGGAATTCGAGCTGCGTCATTTCCTAAGCTACTCGCTTCGATTTCCCAGTCGTTTGAGCCGTCGGCCCTGCACCGGCAGTGCGCAGCGAAAAAGCCGCCGCGATGTTTCCAGAACAGCGGCCAGATCTGATCAACGTCGGTCCGCGGCAAGGGAAGCCGCGCGAGTTCGGCAGGCGGAAAGAAGGCGAAACGCCCTTCCCGGTGCCGCTGCGGAATCGTGTTCACCTTCACTTTAACCTCGAACAGAAACATCAGCCAATGCGCGTCGCCCGCGTAGCCGTGTTCACTGACCACCCCGGTGAGGTGGAGGTCCCGTGGTTGGATCGTGAGCCCGAGTTCTTCCCGCGCTTCCCGGCACGCGCACGCGTAAGGCGATTCTCCGGCTGCAGTGTCAAGTTTGCCGCCGCAGGGACTCCACAAGCCGCGGTTCGGCTCTTGCGCCCGCTCCAACAACAACACCTCTCCCGCATCATTAAAGCAATAAAGCAGTGTGGCAATCTTGTATCGCAAGGACGTGAAGGCGTGAGGGCACTCGACGGTCTATGTCTTGCCCTTGGAAGTGAACTGATCGTACAAACTCTGTGCCTGTATTCTGGCGCGGGACCGTTGTTGCAGAGCGTTTTCGCCTTCCGCGGGCACTTCAGCCTGCTCGATGACGAACCGGTAGCGCAACTCCAGCGGTTCACCTTTCTTAAGCGATTTCTTAAAAAAGTAACCGAAGCGGCCGTAAGCGCGGGTCGAAACTTCCTCCACAGGATTCGCTGGTGCGTTCAATTGCAGCGCCGAATACCACCGGTCGCCAATTGGGAACAGCATCCGGCACCATTTCAACTGGTCGCCTTTGCTGACGCCTTCCGGCTCGGTCAGGTAGCTGGTTTCCTTTTGCCGGGTGTAAACTTCGTTCGAGGCGCGAAAATGGACACCCGAATGCTGCAGGTCCCCGGCAAGGCGCAGGTCGCGTTCCGGAGTCAATGCAAACGCGGCGTCAATTTGCGTCCGTTTCGGCGCCGGGCGGGATATCACCAGGGTCCGCTTTTCGCGCACGAGGAGGTCACTGCCATTGGTCGCCCGGCCGGCACGCCAGAGCACGTCCGCGATGATCGTCGCCTGATTGTCAGCCGCAACCGCCTTTTGCAACCCAGCCACCTCCATTTTGCATCCTTTGGTCATGTGCCAGAGGTCGTCCGTTCCGAGTTCGGAGACGATTTTCCAGCCAATGAAGATCCCACGATGATGAGGGTAACCGCCGCTAGGCTTGCCTTCTCTGTCCAGCCCGGGATTCGTCAGGAACTCCCCCGTTTCGCCAAAGACGTGCAAGTACGGCTTGAACTGCCCCTCCCCATAAACGAAACGGGCTATGATCCGGCCGTCCTCCCCTCGGACATCGATCGCTTTCCCCGGCCCCTCCGGATTGACATTTTCGGTGACCTTCCACTCCGCGCACGCCGGGAAGGAAAGAATCAACGCGGCGGCGATAGGATAGAGTCTCATTCTGCTGGAGTTTTGCAGCCGCCCTCGGCCCGGTCAAGCGCCCAGATCTAACCATCTAAGCCGCCAAACCGCGATGCCTTTATCCACTAGGGGTTACTTTAACGTTACCGCATAGCTTTCGGACACTCAAACTCCCCGTTCCAAGCCGTCCGAAGCTAACATTAGCGGAGGATGCAAACATTTCGAAAGCTTGCTGGAAATCCTCGAAATCCTCAGTGACGTTAACGATATAGTATGTATAGGTTTGCTATGCTATCCCCGAGAGCAGTTGAACTGGACAAATGGTTTTGTCGTGGTTAATTAGGCGTTCGTTTCATGTTTGTCTATCCGAAGAGCTATGACGTGATTGTAGTTGGTGCCGGCCATGCGGGAGTTGAGGCGGCACTGGCTGCGGCACGCATGGGGTGCCAGACGCTGCTGTTGAGCATCAATCTGGACACGGTCGGCCAGATGTCGTGCAATCCGGCGATTGGGGGGCTCGCCAAGGGGCATCTGGCGCGGGAAATCGATGCCATCGGAGGCGAGATGGGCAGGGCGGCGGATATGACTGGCCTGCAGTTTCGGATGCTCAATACGAAAAAGGGACCGTCCGTCTGGGCACCCAGGGCTCAATGCGACAAGAAGGCGTATCAGTTTCGGTTGAAATGGATTTGCGAGCGCCAGCCCAAGCTGGACGTGAAACAGGGACAGACTGCGAGGCTACTGCACAAGGATGGACAAGTTTACGGAATCGAGACGACGCTCGAAGTGCAGTATCACGGGACGACGGTGGTGGTGACGACAGGGACGTTTCTGCGTGGATTGATGCATATCGGGTCGAACCAACAGTCCGGCGGGCGAGCCGGCGAAAGTGCCGCCATGAGCTTGTCGGGATCGCTGAGGGAGATTGGCTTGGAGTTGGGCCGCCTGAAGACCGGAACTCCGCCGCGGCTGAATCGGCGGTCGATCGACTTTTCGAAGACCGAGATCCAGCCCGGGGACGAGCCGGTCCCATACTTCACCTATTGGAAAGATGATTTGTTCCACGTGGAACATTCCGGGATCACTCCACAGGATGTCGGCCACTCGAAGGGCATGTATCCCCCCGGCTCGATTCTGGATCGGCTAAACGGCCAGCTTCCCTGCCATATCACCTACACGACGCGCGCTACCGCAGACTTGATTCGGGCGAATCTTCACAAATCCCCCATGTATTCGGGGGTTATTGAAGGGGTAGGACCGCGATATTGTCCGTCCATTGAGGATAAAATCGTCAAATTCCCCGAAAAGGAGCGCCAGCAGATCTTCCTGGAGCCGGAGGGCATCGCGACAGACGAGTTTTACGTAAACGGCTTTTCAACCTGTTTGCCGTATGAGGTGCAGGTGGAAATGGTCCGGACGATCATCGGGTGCGAAAATGCCGAAATCCTGCGTCCCGCCTATGCGGTGGAATACGATTTCGCACTGCCGACTCAACTCGGTCCGAGTCTGGAGACAAAGCTCTGCCGGAACCTGTTC
>JAKEEH010000366.1 GCA_022616725.1 Limisphaerales bacterium
GATCGGGCGGACTGGACGTTACGGATCTTGCCTTGACGTGTGCGACGTGGCAAAAAATCAGGCCGAGTGTCGAGTGTTCGGCCACCAATCCAGCGTGTTGAACCCTCCGCTGGCAGCCCCGCGTTTGCTGAAGCGCCCGCGTGGAGCGCCGTCGGCGCGGGCTGGCGTCCCCTTTTCGGAAACTTTCGCAAGCTTGGGTTCAGTTTCGAGTGGCATGATTTCACACCTGAAGAGGAATTGAATTGGGCGCGGAGCTTTCATCCCGGCAGCATCGAGTTATGCCTCAACCTCGATGGTTCCGCGACGATTGAAGACGGCCAGCAATCCGCAAAACTGTCAACCAGGACGTTTGCGTTTTATCACCAGGGCGACCCGCCACTGGTCGCGACGCGCCGGGCTGGAGAACGTCACCGGTTTATCACAGTGGAGTTTTCGCCGACGTTCCTGGATGAGCATCTTCGGAAACAGGCCGAGAATTTACATCCGCTTGTGCGCGCCGTGATCAAGAGAGAAACGCGCGCTTCGCTGGTGACTTCGCCGGAGCGGCTCGGCACCTCGCTTCAACAGCTGGTTGAAAGCTTGAGGCATTGCCCGGTCTTTAGCCCCGCGCAGGAAATGTGGTTCCGCTGCAAAGCGTTGGAACTGGCCGCGCATCTTTTCTACGGGCCTGCCGGGGGCGAATTGTTTTGCACGCGGGCGCAGCGCGCGGCCCGCGAGCGCGTCGAGCGCGTACGGGTGATTCTGAAGGAGCGGCTGCAAAGCCCGCCGTCGCTGGATGAACTCGGAAAGCTGGTGGGCTGCAGCCCGTTCTATCTCAGCCGGCTCTTTTCACAGGAAGCGGGCATGACGATTCAGCAATACATCCGGCAAAGTCGCATGGAACGCGCCGCCGAGTTGCTCCGCACCGGCAAATGCAACGTGACCGAAGCCGCGCTCGAAGTCGGCTACAACAGCCTGAGCCATTTCAGCAGTGCCTTTCACGCAACGTTTGGCTGTTGTCCGGGACTGTATCCGCTGCGAACGCCGACCCAACAGGGAATACCCGAACAGGATTCGCCGCCAAAGAGAACCTAATTCCACTTCCAGAAATGCCGGCCACAGGTGCAGGACCGAACAGCGCTCTGCATCCAATCTTCGGCGGGCCGATAAACGTAAAACGGCACTTCCGCCACGCCTCCGCCATAGAATCCATCGCAGAACTGAAACGCGTAATAATAACGACCTTCAGCCAGGCGCAACCGCAGCCGCCATCTGCCTCCGACATAATTCATCCGCAAAGTCGAGGTGCGCCAGCCGTTGAAGTCGCCGACAAGGAACACAGGCTCGTTCGGCGACGCATCGAACTCGAAACAGGACCAACCGGTGTTGGGATCAAACGCGTGCATTGTTTCTGAACCGCCGCGCCGCAGCCGCCAACGTTTCCTCGCGTCCGGCCGGGCTGTGGCAAAGACACCGATTGGCCCATGGGATCGGTACCGTCACGTTCAGCAACAAAAAGTCCGCAGCATTGACTGCCTGTAATTCGTGCTGCGCCCCTGGCACAACGACCGCTGAGTCCGTCTCGTTCAAACAAAGACTGTGTCCGTCCGTCACAAGATTCACTCTGCCAAAGGTGATCACCAGCAAACAACATTGCGACCACGGACCAAGCACAAGCGTTTCACCGCCTTGCAGGCCAACCAGCAATACGTTCACACGATCATTCCGAAATACCCATCGCTTCGGCAGCGTGTTCAAAGCACACTCCAGAGCAGCCGGCCACTCAATCGCGGGACGGTTAGCAAAGACGGCGGGCGCGTCCGCGATGGATGGGTCAAACATCATGGCTGCACCGGCTCGGCGCGAATGCGATAAAAGCGTTGAGGGGCTGAGGCTTCATCCACCCATTCCGCCAGATTTGTTCCCAGTAGATAAACTGGCCGGTTCGTCAACGGGCTCCACGTCTGAAAGTCTTCGCTGACCTGCGCCACGTAACGCCGGTTGGCCGCATGCGAGAACCGCAGTGTCGCCCGCTCATTTCCATCGCGCGTGCATGACAAAAGACGCAGTGCACTCGCCGCCTGCGACGGATCAGTTCCCGCATGGAATTCGTCCAGATTCTTCCTTCCGTCGCCGTCCGAATCGTCATTCGCGACGCGGGTCAGACTGGCGAAGTAAAAATTCTCCCAATCATCGGGCAAACCGTCTGTGTCCGAGTCCGTGTCTCGGACGACTACGCCATCCAACTCCAGGCGGGTCGGATCAACGACTACCTCGTTGAAATGCGTGGCGAAGTCGGGATAACTCGGCTGGCCGAATTGCCCGCCGCTCATGTGTAGAGCGCTGACCATCAGCCGCAGCCGACCGGAGTCCAGCGCTGTTTGCAAGTAAGCCAACACCAGCGGGTCATTCAAATTAAGATCGAACGTGATCTTCGCTCCGGCTGGCACGAGCTCTCCGGGCGCAGCGTTTGTCGTTTGTCCGATGGCGAACGGTGCCACTTCAAACCGGGGAAACGCTTCGTTCGTCTTGCCCACGTTGTTGCTCACATCAACAAGTTCGCCATTGGTGGACCAGCAGGACGCGAACGCGTTTCGTTGGCCGGGCGCGTTCGTGCCAAACGACGCGCACTGGTCGAAGCTTGCCGCGTCGAAACCATTGCGGAACCCGACACCAAACAACTCTATGGGCTGACCCGTATCGGAGTCCGGCAGATAGGCGGAATGATTCGTCTCGAAGTAGGTGCGAAAACCATCCTGCGTCGGATCGTATGCAAAGAGGTTCCCCCGATTGATGGTGAGCGTAACGCGACAGTGGCGCACGAGGTAGCGAGCCGCCCCGCGATTCGTGAGCACGAGCATTGCCGTATCCCATCCGACGAGATGTTGCGCATGTCGCGTGTCCACTCCCGATTCGTCGCCGAATGTCCCAAAAACCGAGCCAGCGGGACGATCGCACGGGGCAGCATTGTGCGCATACATCCACCGTTCAATACTCGGCGAGACGCTGGTCAGGACAAACGGCTGTGGCAGCACCGGAGCGAACTGCGCCGACGTGTCGAGCGTCATTGAGTCAAAGCTTGTGCTAGGACCGGCGGCACGGAATGACAGCCAATAATTTGTCACGCCCAACCCGCTCAGATCCCACTGCCAAAGCGAGGAGACTGTCGCGCCCAAACCCGGCTGACTGCCGCGATTGAGTTCGTACCGGGCCAGGGGCGCCAGTGAGCGAGTGCCTGCACCGTCAGAGTACTGAAGCGACATCGATCCATAATCCAATTCAGTACCCAGCGTGCGCGTCTGCAACACGACCGTGCCGACCATGAACGGCGTTGCGTCCGACACCGTGAAGGCGCTCACGCCTTCGAGATTGTAAATGTTCCCGCTGCCGGTAAGGAAGGCGTTGGTCTGGCTCTGTGACAGCACGGCGTCCGTTGTCGCTCCGGCCCGATCCGGGAGGTTGCCCGGAGAGCCGACTGGCGCGGTGAACGTTTCCCAGTAGCCCGCCTCGCTGTTTGCTGAACCGCGGAAGAAGGGAACGACGAAGCCATTTGTGCCAGCGTGCGCCGACCTAGCCAGACACAGTGCGAAGCCAACCATCAAGATACCGATGAACCGCTGTAATCTCATAGACAAAAACTGCTGCTTTGCTGCAACGACCACTGAGTGTCCACTTTAGACACTTCAAATCCGTGCAACGAAAGCAACGCTATCCAATGAAGGAACGCTGTGCTCCCGGTCTCTTGCCAAAGATTTGCGGCGGGTTGCTTCTCGCCGGGCCACGACGGATGATGAGGAAATTGCTTTGCGCGGACTGCTGTTGCCCAGCTGACACGCTTTAGATTTCTGTGCATCCGATCGCGTACCTGAGGTTTCCTGGGCACGGGCGGCGCGTCGCACACCACACCCAACTACTCTCCGCGTCGCCGGTCTGACCACAGACCGGACACCCTGTGGACTGTGCGCGCATTTTGTGTAGCAGATACATCTCACCGCGCAGGAGTTGTGGTGAACTGCGCGCATGAGCACGACCGTGACTCCAAGCCCGGGCAATCAACTCTGGGGCATCTATTACACCGACCGGGAATATGCCCGTCTGCTGGGTGATCCCCTCCCCACCGTAATCGAAGCCCCCACCAAGGCCGCAGCCGAACAGGCTGCCGGCAAACTTGGATTTGGAGCTCCGTGGGCGCACCCCGTCACAGCAGAACAAGCCAAGCAGGCGATGTGGCTTCCTCAACGGCGACGATCACAGCGGCAGTCACCCGCGCGCAAGTGTTCACGCGGTATCCACATCTGATTATGCGAACTCCATCCACCGAACAATTGGACACTGCCATTGAAGTCCTGAAAATGCTTGGCGAACGCGTCAATACCGATGCCGCGCATTCCATAATCCAACTGCCCGACACGCGACTCGGCGAAGACTATGCTGCACGGATAAAAGCGCGAGCTATCGAACAAACCACCCGCATCGAGACCGTCGCCGCGCAATTAAGAAACTGGCGCGCCCAATTACTA
>JAKEEH010000367.1 GCA_022616725.1 Limisphaerales bacterium
CCA
The DNA here is from genome assembly GCA_022616725.1 of Limisphaerales bacterium. Lineage (GTDB taxonomy): Bacteria > Verrucomicrobiota > Verrucomicrobiia > Limisphaerales > JAKEEH01 > JAKEEH01. The sequence goes on from JAKEEH010000367.1 coordinate 4, forward strand.
CTTCCGCGCGAAATCAGCGTCCCCAATTTCCCCAACCACGCCTGCGTCAGTGCGCTGATGACCGGCATGCGATCTTTTTTGTCGAACGTCACGCTGAGGCTGCCGACCAAACTCACCTGCGCCAGCCCTTCGCCGTCGGGCGCATCCGTCCGGTCGGCAATCAAGAGCTCCCGCGCCATCTCGCACGTCGCATCGACGAGCGCCTTCGGCATTTCGCTGCTCTCGAAATAGCCCGACGATTCGATCGTCATACCCGAGACCCAGGCGACGGTCACCGGGACACGGTCGGGATCGACCGCGCCCCGGCGGGGCCATTGCAGCGCCTGGGTGGTTTTGGTTTTCGCGCCGTTGAATTGATAGCTGGCGTCGATCAACCGCGTGGCCAGGACGAGCGCCTTTTCCTTGTTGGCAGTCGAAGCGCCCGTCCAGGCCGTGGCATATAAATGACCCTCGTGGAAGGCGTCAGCATCGGCCACAAGTGCGTATGTATTTGAATCAGTTTTGCCGGTTCCGTCTTCTTTGATGAGAGTCATAAATTAGTTCAGAGTTGAGAGTTGCTTGCTTGTAACCCCCGACCTGCGGGCGCAGCCTCGGTGCAAAACAAGGTCCAACTTGAGGGGGCTAACATCGTTTTGCACCCTCTTCCGCAAAGTGGTGTTCTCGCGTACGCGGTTTGTAACTTCGGAAAATTCCTTGGCTGCTTTCGCAGAGCACGCGCGCTGGCTTGTTCGTTCGCCGCTTGGCCCCGTCAGCCCCCTCCTGACGTCGGGGTTACAAAGCCGACACTCCGACGCCCAAACGCCAGAGAAATCCCAGCCGCCGCGGCGCAAGGCTGCGGCGCTGAGCCATGAAACATGGTTTTTCTCTGGCGTTTGTTCATTTGGCGTTTCCCTGGTGTTTGTTATTTGGCGTTTGAGATCTACACGTTGTGTCTTACCGCCACGATGCGGATGTTTTTGTCCGCATAGACCTTGCTCCAGTTCGTTGCCGTGGCGACTTCAGCGTTGTTCGGGCTGGCGCCGGCGGCGTTGCCGATCCATTTCACCCCGCGCGGGTGCAGAATGAATCGCTTGCGATTGACAAACATGGTGTCGCTCGCCAGCGCGTTGCGATCGATCTCGACCGCTTCCTCCGGGTCCATGTCGCCCGCGCCATAGGCGAACGCGTCGCGTCCGAAGATATAGGTCGTGTAAGCCGGCGAGTTGGCGCCGCTGACTTTCGGGCAAGTGTCATCGACGAAGAATCGCCGTCCCTGGAACACCTCGATGGCCGCTTTGCCTTCGCTGTCGGGCCGGAACGTGATCAAGTCCCGTTTGCGCAGGCTCGCCTCGACGTCGCTGTGCATCGCCACTGCGATCAGCTCCAGCGAATGGTCGCCAAGCTTTTGCAGCGCGTCGATGAAGGTCGTGCCGGTCAGCTTCGCCGAATCTGCCGGGCTGGCCACGTCGTTATAGATGTTGAGCCGATGCGTCGTCCGCAGGACGCCGTTAGTGTTGTCGAACAACCCGTCCAGGATCTTCAGCAGCATCGTCTGCAGGTCCCGCGCCCAGAAGCCGGCCACGAGGTCCGCGATGCGGGCCATCGGGTCTTCGCCGCTGAGCCAGTTCACCAGCACGTTGGCGCCCCAGGCTTTGCCGCGCACGTGTACGCTGGCCGCGTCCTGTCCGGTCGTGATCCGGTCCAAGGCCAGGTCCGCCGAATCGCTGAGCACTTCGCTTTCGCCGGTCAGGTCCTTCCAGAACGGCAGATCGACTGTCTTGCCCGGGCCGCTGGCCAGGGCGTTGAAGCGCGGATCGGTTCCGACGGCCCCTGTTTGGATGACTTTGGCCAGTTCCGTCGTCCGCTCGAGCGCGTACGGCGCAAAGACCGCCGGCACTATAATGTCACTGAGTTTTGTTTTAGGCATATGATGTAGTTATCTATGTTTATTTGTTAGTTTTCGTTGTTGTCTGGCAGAAATGCCGCAAGCCACACGACAAACACCAGGGAAACGCCAAGGACCAAATCGAGCACCCGCCGCAGCGCGCCGCGCTCGTTCCGGTTCGGGTATTTTCGGCACCGTCCCGGTGAGATTTGCCTGTTTCCCTGGCGTTTGGCCTTTGCAGTTCGATGTTTCATCGCGCCGCCTCCTGGAGTTGCTTTGCCCGCGCCGGATCGGCCTTCCAGAGCTGCCCCTGGCGGGTCAGGTTGAACGTTTCCCTCCGAAACGGGTTGGGCTGCCCGCGAAAATGCGGATTGTCCCCGCTGCCGCTGGCGCCCGCGCCCCGGTGGACGCGCTGGAGCTCGTCCACGCGCTGTTGCAGCGCATCCCGCTCCCCCGTCAGGGCTTCGCGTTCGGCGGCCAGCTCGGTTTCGCGCCGTTCGGCCGCTTCCTGGTCCACCGCGCCCCGGACGTCCACAAACCACGCGCCGTCGCGCTCGATGTAGAACTCCTCATACTCTTTCGGGATTTCCTCCCGCGTGTTATACTTGTATTGCAGTTGCATATAATACTTTTCCTTTCACGCCGGTATTATACCATGGGTTTTCGAGAGTTCGTGGGAGGGGCAAGGCGCTAACGTGCCAGTATGCGCCAGTACACGCCAGTATGCGCCAGTATGCGACAAAATTGTTTCGAAATTCATTTGACAGCGTTTGGAGGGCGTTCGCTTTTGGAGCCGCTGAATTGTGTGAGAAGGCCCGAAAACACGTGTTGTAACCCCCGACCTGCGGGCGCAGCCTCGGTGCAAAACAAAGTCCAACGTGAGGGGGCTGATTGAGCCAAATGCCGACGAGTTGAGCCTTCCAGTTCTCTGCGACGGCAGTGACGCTTGCGAAGACTCGAACCGCGTACGCGGGGGACAGGTGTGGGTTAACTTGGGCGCGGCCGGCACGAACAGCCCCCTCCTTACGTCGGGGGTTACAACACGTAGCCGAAACCCTAAGTCCGATATCGAAGCCCGATTGCGTGTTCGGGCTTCGGACTTTCTTCGGATTTCGGGTTTCGGATTTCGTGCGGGGCTTACAGGCTCACCTTTTCAGTCTTTTGTCCTGAGCGCTCCCCAGGTAATTCCTCACCCAGGGCCGCACTTCTCCCAGGTCGTAGCGCGTCATTTTCCGTTTCCCCATCGACGGCAATCCTGCTGCGCGCCAGCGCAGCAGCGTGCGAATCGAAATCTTCAATTCGTGGGCCAATTCCCTGGACGTCAAGAGAGCGCCTGTTTCCGGTGCCAGATCGTTAGTGGCCGTGTCGCCACTGGTTTTCGGGTTGTTCATAAAGATGCGGTTTTTACATGGTGTTAAAGGATCTCGATGTTTACAGCGGTTCGGGAATCCCGGCTTCCGCTGGCCGCGCCACGTTGATGGTCGGCGGGCAGAAAGCCGGAATTCACAAAGGCGCGCGCTTACTTGGCCAGCGTCACCTCCGTTTTTCGCGTCAAGTCCAGCATCCCCTGCTCGGGCCGCGGCAGTGGCGCGGGCTTCCATTCCACCGCCGCATCCACGACGCGCCGCATCTGGTCGAACCAGAACTTGGCCCTTGACCGAAGCAGTTGCTGGCGCGGGCGCGGCCGGGCCCGGAAGCCCAGGTCGAGTTGGCGGCCATTTGAACCGCTGAGGCGCTGAGCCACTGAGCCCGCAGCCGGCAAGCAGGTAGGCAGTCTCACCTGCTCACTTTCACACCGGCTCACCTGCCCCGCTGGCTCCTGCTGGGCGCCTGTTGTTGCTCCTGTGCCTCCCTTAGCGTTTGCGCCGTCCTGGTCTGCTAATTTTCCCGTGTTTTTCATAGGTTTTACGATGGTTTTTAGTTTTTTCACGGGTCCATCATGCAACAGGGGGTTGGACTTATACGGTCCAACCCCCCTAAAAATTTTGAACTTTATTTTGCAACAAGAGGCACTGTATGGCATGGAATATGCTAACCGCGCCCAAGGCCGAGCAGGGCCCTGGATTCAATCACAACGCGGCGGCAGTTCCGGGCGGGTGCAAACGGCCCAAAACCGCAGCGTCAGTTGAATCAGCGCTGTGAACGATTTCAGGTCCGACGGCTTGGTGAGGTAACAGTTTGCGCCGAGCTCATAGGCGCGCTGCACGTCGGCCTCGATGGCTGAGGTGCTGAAGATGATCACCGGAACGACCCGGCATTCGGGATGGGCGCGCAGCCATTTCAGCACGTCAAAGCCGGAGACCTTCGGCATTTTCAGGTCCACAACCAGAATCTCCGGGAAGGGATAGGCCTGCCGATCCGCGTAAGGCTCCTTTCCTTGAAGATACCGTATCACGTCTTCGCCGTCCGGCACGATATGGACCGGGTTGGCGACGCCGCTGGACCTCAGCGCGAGCCGGAACAATTCCGCATCATCGGCATTGTCCTCCGCAACGAGAACTGGATAGTTTGCCTCGGCCATTTCCGACGGTAACTTTCCAGAAAGCCACCGGGCAACTTAGGAATTGCCCCAAGCCGAGGGGAGGCAAAATACCACGTCTTGAATGAGTATGATCAAACAGCTCCGTTCAACTCTTCGACCCTTCGAGGGTTCGTCCCTTTTGCTTCTCCGACGCCTGGTCGCTCAGAAAGGGATTGACGCGGGGCGGAAGCGGGGTCATGTCGGGCGTTCGGCTGAGAGTCGTCCAGTAGTTGTAAATCGCCTGGATCGAATCCTTGAACTCGACGAAATTGAGCGGTTTGGTCAGGAAGGAGTTCGCGCCCAACTCGTAGGCCCGATTGACATCCTTGATCTGATCGGAGGTGGTGAGCACGATGGTGGGCAGACGTAGCAGGCCCGGCTGGCGGCGCAGCCATTCCAACACCTCGAACCCGTTTTTGCGTGGCATCCTCAGGTCGAGCAGAAACAGGTCCGGCAGGGGATATTTCGCGCGGTCGGCAAATTTCCCCTGCCCTTCCAGGTAGAAGATCGCCTCCTCGCCGTTCTGGACCACCTGCAAAGGCTTCAGAAGCCCGGCGTCCTTGAACGCGCGGCGCAACATCATCACGTCCACCTCGCTGTCTTCGGCGATCAGGACGACCGGGCTCTTGGCCGACATAAGATTGACACGGCTTTCGCACTGTTTATACGGAATTGCCGGAATCCGCTACGGGGTGAAAACCCTATTCCCCAAAAGCCCTTTTATTGCGCGGGTCCGCGCGCCCGGCCCCTCCGCGGGTGTTACTGTTCAAAGTGCTGACTGCTTCGAGGGCCAAAGCCGGGTTGGCGCTCCGAAATTTTTGTTGTGTCAAACGCTTTTAAGGCTTGCTTGTTATCCGAGAGTATGCCATGAAAGGAACGTGCCTAAGAAACTTCGAAGCAACGACAAGGCCCCATCCCGACTTCCGGATGGGGGAAACATTGATTGGTCAAAGCAGAACGTCGTCCTGGCGGAAGAATTGGGCGTCCGGCCCAATACGATCTCGCGCTGGCGGCGGGAGCAGGGTGGTGGCGCCCGCGCCAGAACTCACGGCAAATGGCGCAACCCGCCCAAGTCGAAGTACGACTGGGACAAGGTCGATTGGAGCAAGCAGGACTGCGCCATCGCCGACGACCTGGGGACTTATTCCTCGACCGTGGCCAAATGGCGCCGCCAACTCGGGAAGCCGCAATCGCCGACCTTTCACAAACACCGGGTCCACAAGGCGCGCGAACGCTACAAGAACCTCAACTGGAAGCTGCAGGACATCGAGTTGGCTGAAAAGACCGGCTTGACGCGCGAACGCATCCGGCAGTTGCGCATCTACTTTGGCGCGCCCAAGAGCCCGAAACACGGGGTCATGCGCCCGCGCCAGCCGAAGAAGAAAGCGGCGAAGTAGTTGGCGGCGTTCACATACTTAATATTGCGCTTAAGGAGCTGCGCGAGACCCGCGGAGGGGTCCGCTTCGTTGTCAAAACCCAACTCTTGTCCGCGGGCGCGCTCGACGAGGCCGATCAGCTTAGCCGCATGATTGCAAAGTCGATCGTCACCGCCAAGGGAAACGCGCTTAGGGCGCGCCCACCCCGATAAGGCACTCCTGAAGCAGCGCGTGTTAACCCAGTTCGCCGCTTCAATTTGCATTTGGCAATTTTCATTTTGCACTTTGCAATTCCTCTACTGATGGAGAAGCCACCTCTAATTCTGGTTGTTGACGACAACCCGCGCGACATCACCCTTTTTCAGGCCGCGCTCGAAAACTGTCGCATCACCTGGCCTCTCCAGGTCGCCACTCACGCCCAAAATGCCATTGCCTACCTGCGGGGCGATCCCCCCTACACCAATCGCGACATCCACCCTTTGCCCGCCATCGTTTTTACGGACCTGAACATGCCCGGCGGCCACGGCTTCGAGTTGCTGGCGTGGCTGCGCGACAATTCCCAGTTTCGCAGCATGCCGGTGATCGTTTGGACCACCTCGCGCATGGAGAGCGACATTCATCGCGCTTACGAGTTGGGCGCCCACAGCTACATGGTCAAACCGGTCAACTTCGGCCAACTCGAACACATGATGCGCCTGACCTTTCAATATTGGGACGTGTGCGAGAAACCCCGGTGAAGATCTTTAAGGAAGCCAGGAAAAAGGAAACCATGAATAAAGAATGCGCTTGCCTTCTGCTTTCACAATACGTCGCCAGTCTATGACGCTTGAGTTCGCTGATTTAACTGAAAAGAACATCGGTGCGGCGATTGAGGTGCATAAGAAACTTGGTCCCGGTTTTCTCGAGTCGGTCTACGAAAATGCGCTCGTCATCGAATTGCAAAAGTCCGGCTTAAAAGTCGAGCAACAGAAGAGCATTCTCGTGCGGTACGATGGAAAAGACGTCGGCATGCATCGGCTTGACTTGCTGGTTCAGGACGAAATTGTGATCGATTTGAAAACAGTGCGAGCATTTATGATTGCCATTTCGCCGTCGTAAAGTCTCAACTGCGTGCTGCGAAGCTCAGACATGGCTTGTTGCTGAACTTCGCTGGCGTAACACTCCAAGCAAAACGCGTAATCGCCGGCTTTTAAATCATCCCTGGCTCCCTCTCTTCCTAGCTTCCTTAGAGACCGCTGGCTTCGGTCTGCCAGAAATCCCGCTAACTAAAAGCGAAGATCTTCAAAGAACCCAGGAAGAGAGGAAGCCATGAATACCGCTTCCGCAGTCACAATACATCGTCGATCTATGATCGCCGACTTTTAAATTAACCATTCCTGGGCTCCTTTCTTCCTGCCTTCCTTAGAGATCGCTGGCTTCATTCTTCAATCGCTTAAAAGCTCAACCGCACCACTTCGGTCCGGGGGCGCGGGAATGCACCAAATAGCGCAGCGCATCGGCGCAATCGTCTCCGGCCTCGCCCTCCTCACTCGAGTCGAGTTTCAACACATCCTCGGGCCGACCCGGATCGTGCTCCAACGCCGGCAATTCCCCCAGGAGCCGCGCGCATCGCGAATGGATGAACAGCTTCGGTGCGATCCCGGCGTCAAGGTCCCCGAGCAGACGCAACACATCGGCCCAGCCGTTGATGCGATCGGCGTTCGCCGGCGTCAGGGTAAGGCCGCAATCGGCGTATTGCCGGGCGATGGTCGTGCCGTCGAACTGCGCGCTGAAACAGTCCGGCCCGGCCACAAACCGGCGCAAGTCGCTCGCTTCCAGCCCGTGCCGGCTTAACATCGCGTGAATCGCCGCGGCGTGCCGCTCCGGCAGCCAGCGCCGCTCGGCGTGCTCATCGAGCACGAACACGCGCCCGTCCCCATCGCGGCAGCCCAGCAACACCGCAGTGACGTGCGTGAACCCATAATCGAGCGCGACAAACCACTCCACGGCCCGTCGCGGGTCGAAGGCGTCGATCACATGACACTCCCGGCGGAACGTGGTGAAGAATTGCCCGGCCTGGATATCCCAATCCCCATCCAGCCACGCCCGACGCCGCCAGCCCGTCAGTTGCGAGAGCACGCGCGTCTCGTAATCGGGATTGTTGCAGGCGTTATCGGACACTTTGGCCGGGATGAATAGCGTCCTATAGCTCGCACCGTTGCCGGCTTTGACAGGTGATTTCGCGAGCGGACAAGCAGGCGCGACCGAACCGGCGGGTGCCTCTCTCACCTGCTTGCTTTCACGCCGGCTTATCCGCTCGAAATGGGGTTGCACAAACAAGGCCTTATACCAGCCGTGCCCCACTCCGCCCGGGTTGGCGGTCGCATAAATGCGTGGCCGCCAATCCCTTTTAGATGTTCTCAGGCACGTTGTTATATCGACGTATTTGCGGTGCGTCAGCGTCGTTGCTTCCTCAATGCCGATCACGTCATATTCGAGGCCAAGGTAGGCGTCGATATCCTTCTCGCACTGGAAATGTCCCGCGACAATCTGACTGCCATTCTCGAAGGTCAGCGTCCCGCGCACGCTATTGAACCGGTGGGGCAAATGGTGGAACAACTGCCGGCGGAGGTCCTCGAAGTGCTCGAGGTTCGCCTTGCCCACCTTGCGCAGCAACAGGCATTTCAGCCCGGGCCGCCGCTGGCAATCGTCCGCGCCCATTTGCGCCAGGAGCCAAAAGCTTTTCCCGCCGCCCCGCGCCCCGCCGTAGCCGAGAGCAATAGGCCCTCTGGAGCGGTCGCAGCGTCTGGCTGCGGCGCTGGCGGCCAATTGCCGGGGCTGCAAGACCAAGTCCGCCCGCAAGAAATAGTCGAGCTGGTCCTGCGGACATTTGGCCTTGCGGGCCTCTCTAACGTAGCGTTCCAGGCTCATGTCAAGGCGCCTTTCGTCTCTTTAACGGGCTGGCTTTCCGTTCGCTTCGACCGGCGAGTTTTTTCCCCGTAAACGCGGATGACGATCTCCCTCGAATCGGAATACAGGCTCGGCGATTCGTCAGGGTCAGGGTCGGAGCCGCTGGCCCGGAGGCCGACCTCCAGCATCCGGCAGGCATCACCGTAGGTCGGAGTGCTGGTGTTACTCTTCAATGCGTCGAGCGCCTTGTCGATCATCAGCGCTGCGACTTCGTTATTTAATATTTTCATCGCTGCCTATTATAACATATGTTTTATATGGATTTTGCTGAGAGGGCGTTTTAACATGCCAATACGCGCCAGTACGCGCCAGTATGCGCCTATACGCGCCAAAAAAGTTCAGAAAGGGACTTGACGGCATTCAAAATTGCATACCGACGAGGCGAAATCCCCTTCTGAAAGCGGCAGAGGACAGCCGCACTCCACGACGCTGGCGCGAGGATGAACGCGCATTGGGAAATCCGCCAGGGCGCAGATTAGACAGGGGACTGCATCCCCCGCTTGCCAGCCCAATGGCACCTGTGCTTAATTGTGGCACGTGCCGCAGTCTGTTCCGAGCCAAAGCGCGGAAGATTATCTCGAACGCATTCACGAGTTAATCGAAGAGAAAGGCTACGCCCGCGTGGTGGATATTGCGTCGTCACTCGACGTGAAACAGGCCTCCGTGACCAGCATGGTCCAGAAGCTGGGCGAACTCGGCTACCTGAACTATGAGAAATATCGCGGCCTCGTCCTGACCGAGAAGGGCAAGGCCATCGCCACCGGCATCCAGAAGCGCCACGAAACGTTGTCCCGTTTTTTCTCCCTCTTCGGCCTCGACGAGCAGACTCAAAAGCAGGATATCGAGGGCATCGAGCACCACCTGAGCCCGGCCACAGTCGATGTATTGTCCGACCTGGCCGGATTCTTCGAGGCCAACCCCGAAACCCTCAAGCAGTTCGTCAAGTCACGCAAAAGCCGGAAAGGCAACAAACTGGCCGCATGAAGGCGGCTTCTGTCTTTCCATCCCTCAACGAGCGCGCCGGACCTAACAATGCTCGCCGCGCCGCGGAGAATGCCGTTCTCGCGGCTTGATATATTCAGGATAAAGATTCTGGGAACACTCTGGACACAGGCACGGGCTGACTTGCCCGCGCGAATGCTTCTGAATGAAGATTTCAATGCGATGCCAGCGGCCCTTGGCATCCAGGATTTTCTTGCAGCCCATGCAAATGGGCAGCATCCCGTTGAGCCGCTTGACCTCTTCGGCCGCCTCGCGGAGTTGCGCGATCAGCCGCTCCTTTTCCATCGCCGCCTGACGCCGCTCGCGCATCAAGCGCTGTTCCCGCATGACGCGCCGCACCGCCAGCGGCAGCCGGCTCAAACGATCCTTTAAGACGTAATCGTCGGCGCCTTTGCTTATCACATCCAGCGCCGCTTCGTCGCCGATGTGGCCCGTGACCAGGATGAACGGGGTCTCCTTGCCGCGCTCTTGCAGGATGGTCAGCGCCTGCGCTCCCGTCCAGCCGGGCAAATGGTAGTCCGCTAGGACAAGGTCATAGTCTTCGGCTTCGATGCGGGCGACAAATTCTTCCCGGCTGGCCACGATATCGGCGTGCGCGCTATAGCCGGCGCGGCGAAGGGTCAGCAGGCAAAGTTCGGCGTCGCTCGGCGTGTCCTCGACGATGAGGACTTTGAGAGGCTGCCCCCGATGAAATGTAGTTTCATATTCGTATTTTTTCATATCAGAACGCATTTTCTCGCGAGGCAATGCAGCACCGATGCGCGCCAATCACCATCGTGAAGGATTGACAAGATGGATGCAGGATGAATGCCAAAGCTGGCGGAAAGTCGAATCGGCCGAATGCTGCCGAAAACTGTCCAACGTTGAGAATTGCTTGTCCCGCCGCGATGCAGAACCACCGCTCAGGCATCAATCCCGACGGCTTGCCGGATGTTCGTCAATCCCCTGCGGGCCAAAAGCTGCGTCAGGCCGCGCACGATCTCATTGGCCACCGATGGGCCCTCGTAAACCAGCGCCGTATAGATCTGGACCAGGCTGGCTCCGGCAGTGATCTTTTCCCACGCGTCCATCGCCGAGAAAATGCCGCCCACGCCGACAATCGGAAGGGCGCCGCGCGACTGTCGGTGCAGATGCCGAATGATCTCCGTGCTGCGCTGGCGCAAGGGGCACCCACTCAGGCCGCCGGCCTCGGCGTAAACCCGCTGGAGAGCAGGGTCGCTCGCGGCAGGCCGGGTGACGGTCGTATTGGTTGCCACGATGCCGGCAACTTTTCGGGGCCCAACCACCTCCAATAGCTCGTCCAGGGTCTCAAACGCCAGGTCCGGCGCGACCTTCACCAGGATCGGGCGGGCCTCGCCTTGCGATTGCTCCTGTTGCAGCGCGGTGAGGATGTCGTCGAGGGCGGACTTGTCCTGGAGTTGCCTGAGATTTGGCGTGTTGGGCGAACTGACGTTGACGACGAAGAAGTCCGCCAGAGTTCGCAGCACGCGGAACGAGTTTGCGTAGTCCTCAGCAGCCTTCTCCAACGGGGTAGTCTTTGATTTGCCAAGATTGATCCCCACGGGGTGCCGCGGCCACCTGCCGCGCAATCGCCACCACGCCAGTTTCTCCGCAATTGCCTTGGCTCCGGGGTTGTTGAATCCCATGCGGTTGACCAGCGCGCCGTCGCGAATCGCCCGAAACATCCGCGGTTGCGGGTTGCCGGGCTGCGGGTGCCAAGTCACGCCGCCCAATTCCACGAACCCGAACCCCAAAGCCTCCCACGCGGGGACCGCCGCCGCGTGCTTGTCCATGCCGGCGGCGAGCCCGAGCGGGTTCAGGAAGTGCAAGCCCCAGAGATGCACGGGTAATTGGGGTGCGGAAAAGAACTCCGCCAGCATGTCGCAACCGACCGTGCTGCGGCTGGTCCAGCCGAGGGTCTTGATGGTCGCGTCGTGCACTTGTTCTGAGTCCAGCGAGAAAAGCAATGGTCGAATGATGTTGCGATACGCGAAGCCCACATCAAATAGTGTCCGCCATGGCCGGCACGAGAAAGGAAAAATCAATCGGGACAGAAAAGCGGCAGAGAACAGCCGCACTCCACGACGCTGGCGCGACTGTCGGAAGGGCAATTGGAAAATCCGCCAGGTCGAGGAGTGCAACAGTCCTCTGCCGCTTTCTTAAGCCTCGCCATTAATGTCCGCCTCCCCTCCTCCCTCATTTGCCGAAGCGTTCCGTTTCTGGCTCAAGCTGGGATTTATCAGCTTTGGCGGGCCCGCCGGCCAGATTGCGATCATGCACAACGAACTGGTCGAGCGCCGCCGTTGGATCGACGACAACCGGTTTTTGCACGCGCTCAATTACTGCATGCTCCTGCCCGGTCCGGAAGCGACGCAACTGGCGACCTACATTGGCTGGTTGATGCATCGCACCTGGGGCGGGGTGGTGGCCGGTGCTTTATTCGTGCTCCCGTCAATTTTCATTCTCTGGACGCTCAGCTACGTCTATGTGAAATTTGGAACTGTCCCGTGGGTCGCCTCGATTTTTTATGGCCTCAAACCGGCCGTGCTCGCGATCGTGGCATCGGCGGTCATTCGCATCGGCAAGAAGGCTTTGAAAAACGAGGTCATGTGGACGCTGGCCGGGCTGGCCTTCGTGAGCATCTTCGTCTTTCGCGTGCCGTTCCCGCTCATCATTCTCTCGGCGGCAGCGCTGGGTTTCGTGGGCGGAAGGCTTTGGAAAGAGAAATTTCTCGTGATTCAGCATGGTAGCGCCGGGCAAGCCGCTCCCTTGGAACACACTCGCCCCTCGCTGGCGCGGGGGATAAAGGTCTCAATTGTCTGCCTCGTGTTATGGTGGGCGCCCGTCGTGCTCGCCGCGTGGTGGTTGGGTCCCGACCACACGATCGTGCGCGAAGGGCTGTTTTTCAGCAAAGCCGCGCTCGTCACCTTTGGGGGCGCTTACGCGGTCCTGCCCTATGTATCCCAACAGGCGGTGGAAAATCACCATTGGTTGAGCGCGCCACAAATGCTCGATGGGCTCGGCCTTGCGGAAACGACCCCCGGCCCGCTAATCATGGTTCTGGAATTCGTGGGTTTCCTCGGCGCATGGAATCACCCGGGTAATCTCAGCCCGCTCCTGGCCGCGACGCTTGGCGCAGTCATTACTGTATGGACGACGTTCGTTCCGTGCTTTTTGTGGATTTTTCTCGGCGCACCGCACATCGAGCAACTGCACGGCAACCAAACGCTTACGACCGCGCTCTCCGCCGTGACCGCAGCGGTTGTCGGAGTGATCCTGAATTTGGCCATCTGGTTTGGGATGCACGCGCTCTTTTTTTCCGAGGGGGTCGATTGGTTTGGAGTCGCCCTGGCGTCCCTCGTCTTCGCGGGACTGGTCAAATGGAACTGGGATGTCGTCCCGGTAGTCCTGGGATCCGGGATTTTAGGACTACTGTACAACACCGTTTTATAATCCCCGCCCGGACCCTGCGGAACTCCGCGGCGCACGTCAACTAGTATGTGGCTCGCCCTCCGGAGAGATCGAAGGCGGCGCCGGTGGTGAACGAACAGTCGCCCGAGCAGAGCCAGGCGACGAGGGCGGCGGCTTCTTCCTTTAATCCGAAACGGCCCATAGGAATTTTGGAAAGCATATAGTCAATGTGCTCCTGGGTGACTTGCTTAAGAATATCTGTCTCGATGACGGCCGGCGTGATGCAGTTGACGATGACGCCCGTCCTGGCGACTTCCTTGGCCAAAGATTTGGTCAGGGCAATGACTCCTGCCTTGGCGGCGCTGTAGTGAGAGGCGTTGGGATTGCCTTCCTTGCCCGCGATGGAGGCGATGTTGACGATGCGCCCGTAACCGTTGGCGATCATCGACGGCACCATCGCGTGGCAACAAAGAAATACTCCGAAGAGGTTTACTTGCAGCACTTCATGCCATTCAGCGGGAGTGCATTCCCAAAGTTTTTTCGTGACACCGGCGATGCCGGCGTTGTTGACCAGGATGTCCACCTTGCCGAAATGCTTCAGAGTCACCGCCGCCGCGTTCCTGACCGAATCGGGGTTGGAAATATCGACGACGGCGGTGTGGACGCGGTCTTTCAAGCCCAATGACTTGGCGGTCCCGTCAAGGGCGCTTTGGTCGCGATCCCAGAGGCTGACGGTTGCGCCGGAATCGAGGAGGCGCTGCGCGATGGCGAGGCCGATGCCGCGGGCACCACCGGTGACGATGCCATTTCTTCCCTTGAGGTCGAGTTGGTTCATGTGGTGAAAGTTAAAAAAGTTAAAGGGGTTAAATTGATCGTCATCTTCATTGTTCGGCCGCCATTTCATTAGCGGAATCTGGGCGAATCCACAACCAACAAACGGCGCCGAGCAGGCAGATGATTCCGCCGACGGCGATGCCCGAACGCCAGCCGAGCAGTTCGGCGATCCACGGCGTGGCCAGCGGGGCGAGCAACCCGATGCCGTTGCCGCCTGTATTCATCACGGCGGCGGCGGTTGCGCCGGCTTCGGCGCCGGTTTCCGCAGCCGTGTTCCAGAAGGCGGACTCGCTCACGCCCAGTGTGCCGAGGGCGAGGGTAAATGCGGCCACGGTGATTTCCGGGATCGCAGTAATGACTCCGAAAGCAAGGAACAGAGCCGCGCCGAGCATCGATGCGCCAGCCACGAAGGCTCGCCCGGGCCGCCAGCCATAGCGGGTTTGAAGGCGATCGGAAAGCCAGCCCCCGACCGGCATGGCCAGGGCCATGGTCAGGACTGGCAGCGCGGCATAGAGCCGGCTTTCGGTTTTGCCCAGCCGCAGGACGTGATCAAAATAGTAGTGCATCCAATAGAAGAAAAGGTACTGAAAATAACCGATCGCGGAGTAACTCAGGGTAAGGAGCACCACATTTCGAGAGGTTAAAAGCTTCCAGTCGATGGCGCGTCGATAGGCTGCGGGCGCGACGACGGCGGAACGCGCCCGGGCGGTCACAGCCCACCACGCAACGGCAATGAGCGCGGTAAGGCCGGCGGTGACGAGGAAGGCGGCTTGCCAGCCGACTGAATCCATGAGCGCTCCGAATACGGGCGGCGTGCAAGCGACGCCGAGCAGGGCCGCGCCCGTGACGAGGCCATTGGCAAAGGAGCGGCGGCCCGGCGCCGTCCAGAGCGCCACGGCCCGGGCACAGCCCGGGTGGAGCGGCGTAGTGAAAAAGCCCATCACGGCACGCACCACGAGCAGAGCGAGCAGGAGGTTTGCGGCGGCAAAAAAGCCGCTGAGTCCCGTCAATGCGCCGAAAGCAGCGGTGGCAAACCCCATCACCGCGAGCGCGACGCGCACGCCAAATCTATCGATGAAAAGACCTCCAGGGATCATGAAGAGGGTGTAAACGAGCAGAAACGCCGAATAGACCCGGCCCATTTCTGTGGGCATGATGTTGTATTCGGCCATGATTTGTTCGTCGGCAGCGATCGACATGCTCACGCGGTTCATGTGACTGATAAAACAGAACGCCATGAGGATGGCGACGACCGTCCAGGCGATGCGCGGGGCGGCGCTTTGAACCCGCGGGGGTGAAGGTGTGTCAAGGGTCTCGTTCATCGGCCGGATTCGGCAACGAGGTACTCTTTGACAAAATCTTCGTTGAGTGAGACGCCAAGGCCGGGACCATTCGGGACTTCAATCCAGCCGTTCACGGCCTGGATGCGTTCGCGCGTGAGGTCGTTGCGCATGGGCGAATCCTCGACGCAATCCTCGAAGATGAAGGCGTCGCGGCAGGTGGATAGCCAGTGCAAGCAGGCGGCAACGGTGATCGGGGAGGTGTAGCAATGGTTACACAGGCGGGCGCCAATTTCTTCGACACGGGCGCGAATGTAAGCGGAATCGGTGAAGCCGCAGCGAGAGAGGTCCACCTGATACACGTCAAGGGCATGGCGGTCGATGAGGGGGCGGAACGCTTCGCGGCCACATTCCGCTTCGCCCGCAGCGATGGGCGCGGGGGAACGGTCCCGCAGCCAGACATAACCGTCCACGTCATTCGGGCGGAGCGGTTCTTCAAGCCATCCGATGTTAGATTCGGCAAAGCTATGGGCGCGTCGAAGGGCGGTTCTGGCGTCCCAGATACAGCCCGCGTCGATGAGCAGGGTAGCGTCAGGGCCGACGCCTTCACGCGCGCTGCGAACGAGTTCGATGTCGAGAGCTTCACTTTGACCCATCGGTTCCCAGCCGAACTTCACTGCTTTGTAGCCGGCTTTGGTCCATCGGCGGCCCAGATCGCGGGTGGCGGCGCCGTCGCGGCCAAACAGGATGGAGGCGTAGGCGAGAATGCGGTCGTGGTGTTTGCCGCCAAGGAGCGCGTGAATGGGTTGCGTGAACAGTTTGCCTTTGAGGTCCCACAGGGCCATGTCGATCGCGCTCATCGCCGCAATGGTGACAGAGGTGCGCCCGAAATACTGGGTGCGGCGATACATCTTTTGCCAAAGGCGCTCGTGTTCGAGAGGGTTCTCGCCAATCAGGATTTCACGCAAGCCGCAGGCGATGTTATGGCTGTACGGGGCGTCAACGATGGCTTTAACGACCTCGGGGGAGGCGTCGGCTTCCCCAATGCCTTCGAGGCCGTCGTTGGTCCGGACCCGGATCAGGACCACGTCCTGGGAACTGGCCGTCTTCTTCTCGACCGAGCGGACGCGAAGGATCTGACATATGATTTGGGCGATCTTCATGTGAGGCGTGGATGGTAACCATGCGCGGAGCGGCAGGCAATATGACTAATGGGTGTTGACCAGGGAGCGACGAGAATGACTAATGACTAATGACACCATGGCCAATCATCAGCATGTACGTGCCTTTGTGGCGATCCACATCCCACAAGAAATCCGAGACCTCCTCCAGGGCTTGCAAACAGAGCTGCAGAGCGCGATGCCGCCCGAGGCGGTGCGCTGGACGCCCGTGGAACAGATCCATTTGACCCTCGAGTTTCTCGGAAACGTGCCGGGCAGCGAAATCGACGCGCTCACGGCGGGGCTGCGAGGGGTTGCTGTTGTGAACCGGAACGTGGCTCTCGGCGTGGAAGCGGTAGGTGCGTTCCCATCGACGCGACGCCCGGGAGTGATCTGGGCTGGCATCAACGGGCAGATTGACAATCTGATCAAACTGCAGGCCGACGTGCGGCGGGCAGTTGCACGCTGGCGCACCGATCCCGAGACGCGCGCCTATCATCCCCATGCCACTCTGGGGCGGGTGCGTGAAATCAGGCGTCGCGATTTGAGGAGCGTAAGCCGGGCGCTGATCGGGGCGTCGCGGTTGCGTTTCGGCCAGTGGACCGCGCAGGAATTTGCCTTGATGCAGAGCAGCCTCTCCTCCGAAGGGGCGAAGCATTCCGTCCTTGCTACGTTTCCCCTGCGCGGCGTACAAGCGTGAGAATGTCACATTATTTTTGGTTCGCGCTCGTCGTGTCGGCGACTGCGGCGTTGCAAGGACAGGATTGGCCGCAGTTCCTCGGACCGGCGCGCGACGGGACTTATTCCGGAACAAACCTCGCTGCGACCTGGCCGAAAGAAGGTCCGCCCGTCCTCTGGCGCAAGAATATCGGCGCGGGCTTTAGCGCTCCCGTGGCAGCCTCGGGGAAGGTTATTCTCTTTCATCGCATCGACGACAAAGAAACGGTCGAGTGCTTCGAGAGCAAAAGTGGGGACCGCCTCTGGCGGTATGATTATCCAACGAAGTATCGCGACGACTTCGGCTTCGATGAAGGGCCTCGCGGCACGCCGGCGATTGCGGGCGGGCGCGTTTATACCTGTGGCGCGGAAGGCATGTTGCACTGCCTGGAGTTCGCCAGCGGCAAGAAACTTTGGGATGTCGATGCGCGCAAGGAGTTCGGCGCACGGAAGGGCTTTTTCGGAATCGCCTGTTCGCCGCTGGTCGAGGGCAACCGCGTGCTGGTGGAGATCGGCGGCACGAAGGCCGGCATTGCAGCCTTCAATGCCGAAACCGGGGCTGTCGCCTGGAAAACGCCCGGCGCGGAGGCAAGCTATTCATCGCCGACCGCGACAACGATCCGCGATAAACGTTGCGCCTTTTTCTTTACCCGCGAGGGACTGACGGCGCTGGACGCCGGCAACGGCAAGGAGTATTGGCAGTTCGCGTGGCGCCCTTCGCTGGATGCGTCAGTCAATGCGGCGACCCCACTGGTCGTTGGCGAGACGATTTTTGTCTCGACGAGTTACGGCCGTGGGGCGGCGTTGTTGCGGTTCGACGAGCGAAAGCCAATCGTCATCTGGTCCGGGGACGAGATGCTCTCGAATCATTATGCGACGAGTGTTCAGCAGGGTGGGTTTCTTTATGGTTACCATGGCCGGCAGGAACAGGGTTGCGACCTGCGGTGCGTCGAGTTGGAAACCGGCAAGGTGATGTGGACTGCAGAGGGGTTCGGGGCGGGAACGGTTACGTTGGCGGCAGGCAGCCTGTTGTTGCTAACCGAGAAAGGCGAACTGGTAAAAGCGCCGGCCACCGCGGCGGCATTTAAGCCTGCGGCGCGCGCGCAGATCCTCGGCCTGCAAACGCGGGCCCATCCCGCTCTGGCCAACGGGCTGTTTTTTGCGAGGGACCGCAATCGGTTGGTCTGTGTGGATCTCGCCCTGCGCGCTCCGTGAGCGCGTTTGAAACCCGAATTCCGAATCCCCGAAAGCCGAAGGAAGCTGAAAGTTACGATTTGCGATATTTGCGATTAGCCAATTTAGCCAATCGGCATTCGCCAATCAGCAATCGAAAATCCCTTAAGTCATGGCAGGTTCGCGCGCGAGCGATTTAGCTTCACTCTCGCGCTTATCGTCGCTCCGCTCCCGCCCTTCGGACTTCGAACCTCGACGCTGATGTTCTGCGTCGTATTTCTCGTATTCTCCCGCCAACAGATAACCAATAAATGAGGCGATGAATAGCACCGCGCCCAGCGGTTTGAGGCCGCCCCAAAGAATCTCACTGCCCGGCCCCGTGAACGACGCCGCAACCAGAATGATTGATGTCAACCCAAGGATCTTAAAAAGTTTTCTCATAACCGCGGCAACGTTGCATTCAGCGTTTCAAGCGGGCTCTCCCTCTTTTGCCGCCTTTACAACCTTCCTTGCCATCAGCGACTCGTCAACCCACCGCCCGAGGCCTTACGCCCTCTACGGCTCGATCTTGCGCTTTCGCGGCGCACCCGGCAAATATCAGGCGTGCGAAACGCGTGTCTAATAATGGGTTGCATCTTGGCGGCGTCCTGGGCGGGCCAAGGGACAGCGGCCCCGTTGCGACTCGCGCGCGAAAGCCACTGGCTGGTGATTCGGGGGGAATGGATTCCGGCTGGAGAGATTCGGATTAATTATCTGGAAGCCTACTGCCGCGCCAACTCCACCGATGCAGACTGGGTAAAACACACCGTGATCCGGCACACGAACAAATTGGTTTCCATCGACCCCGAGGGCACGATCCTGCGGTTGCACGATAGTCTGGCCGACGGCCTGACGGTTGATCACGTGATTACGGCTGGAGAGGACGAGGTCGATTTTCGGCTGACGGCCCGCAACCCGACCGGACGGCGCTCGGAAGCGCATTGGGCGCAGCCGTGCGTCCGCCTCGGTGCCTTTACCGGGTTCAATTCCGATCACTCGCAGGGGGACATTAATGATTATCTGCCGAAATGTTTCATCTTTCTGGAGGGCAAGCTCGAACGGATGCCGACGCGGGATTGGGCGAGACAGGCGCGATACATTCCCGGGCAGGTGTGGTGTCCGCGCAACGTACCGCGCACGGACGTAAATCCGCGCCCATTGAGCAAGCTTGTGCCGAGCAATGGCTTGATTGGCTGTTATAGCGGGGATGAGAAGCTGATTTTCGCTACTGCGTGGGAACCATACCAGGAGCTCTTCCAGGGCGTGGCGCGTTGTCTGCACTCAGACTTTCGGCTCGGCGGCCTGGAGACGGGGCAGACGAAGCAGATTCGTGGCAAGATTTATATCGTATCGAATGATGTGCCGGCACTGATAAAGCGCTACGAACGTGACTTCCCGGAGCATGTTCAAAACGGCAAAGGGCTTTAACAAATCAAATATGACCATGATGACCATGAAAAGAATACTGATCGTGAGCTTAATCGTGTGCGCGATGAGCGCAGCTTTCGGCGCGCAGCCGACTTCGCCGGCGCCGCGTTTCAGCGGGCTGGGACGGCATCATCACCCGGTGACGACGAAGTGGCAATTGGCGCAGCGTTATTTCGATCACGGGCTGACGCTATGTTTCAACTTCAATCACGCGGAAGCAATCCGGTCCTTTGAGAGCGCAGCGCAGATCGATCCGGACTGCGCGATGGCGTACTGGGGCATTGCGTTTGCCTATGGGCCGCACGTTAACGCGCCGATGGACAAGGACGCCGTCCCCAAGGCGTGGGAAGCGTTGCAAAAGGCCATCCAGCTTAAGGAAAAAGCGAGCGCGCAGGAGCGGGATTACATTGACGCACTCGCCAAACGTTACGCCAAGGAGCCACCCGATGACCGGTCCGCGTTAGACAAGGCGTTCGCGCAGGCGATGCAAGAGTTAGCCAAAAAATATCCCGACGACCTGGACGCGCAAGTGCTCTACGCGGAGGCGGTAATGGACACATCGCCGTGGAATTATTGGCAGCATGACCTCACGCCGAAACCGGAAGCGAAGGAGGCGATGACAGCCATCGAATCGGTGCTGGCCCGCGTGCCCGCGCATTCGGGTGCGGATCATCTTTACATACACCTGGTGGAGGCCGGACCGAATCCCCACAAGG
>JAKEEH010000368.1 GCA_022616725.1 Limisphaerales bacterium
GATCAGGTCCCGTTCCCGCTGCGACAGGGTTTTGAGTTGCTGCCAATCCGTGATATTCAGTTGCGGGATGGCCGCGTGCGGTGGCAGCGGGGTGGGATCGATCAACCATGAATAGGGCGCCAGCGACAGGAGCCGTTTGAAAAACGATTCGCCCAGGTTTTGGCGCCAAAACGTCTCCAGGTTGCGGTTGCAGAGCAGCGCAAACAGCATCTTCTCCTCGAAGACCGGCTTGGGGGCCGGTGTCAGGAATATCTCGCGCCGCTCGGCGAGTTCAAAAACCTCCTGTGCGTTAGCGACGTTGGGGACGTCAAACAATTCGAAAAACCGATACACCGCGTCGCCTTTCGAGAATCCCTTGAACGAGCCGCTTCGGACCTGAAAACGCCTGGAATCCACTTCCTGGCTCAACCATTCCATTTCGGGGCGGTAATTCCCGGCTTCTTCGGATACGATAATGTGCACGGCCTGTACGTCGCCAAATATCGAAGCAAAACCCCGATGCACGCCGTCGCCGCCGCCAAGCACAGGGAATTCGAGGGCAGAATAGGCTTTGTTGAGCCACGCCGTCAGGCCGATTCCTCCCGGGACGCTGTCAAGCTCAATAATGCTCAGGCCGGAATCGGTGACCAGGATATCGGGCCGGATCACCCGCGGCACATCGTTCTTGAATGCGTCGCTTCGCTGCAGGGCGACGAGATTCGCGGGTTTCCCCCGGTCAAGCCAATCCGCCACCCAGCCCGGCTGCTTGCCCGTGACGCTGTGGCGATAGAGCAGATTGACCGCGCGATAGAATTGCAGCAGCACGCGCCCGAGCGTTTGAAACTCCGCCGCAACCTTTTCGCCCACCGAGAATGGTTTTGGGGAGATGCGCCAGTGCTGGTCCTGGAACAAGCCTTCGGGCGGTAAGTGTTCCTTGACAGAGTGCGCCCGTTCAGCCGCTTCGCTGGTTGTGCCCGTTGTCACATCAGTTTATGTGCGCACCTGTCCCGTCCCGTAGCCAAGCCATTTGTAGGACGTCAACTCTTCCAGCCCCATCGGCCCGCGCGCTCCCACTTTGTCGGTGCTGATGCCGATTTCGGCGCCCATTCCGAATTCCGCGCCGTCGGTGAACCGCGTCGAGGCGTTCCAATAGACGGTGGCTGAATCGACTTCGTTCAGAAACTGGTTCGCCCGTTGTTCGTCCCTGGTGATGATTGTATCCGAGTGCGCCGACCCGTAATGGTTGATATGTTCGATCGCCTGCGTGACGCCGTCCACGACCCGAACGTTTAGAATATAATCGTTATATTCCGTGAACCAATCCTGCTCCGTCGCCGGTTTGACCACCGTTGGAATTCCGCCCAACAAATCTTGCGCGCCGGGATCCGCTCGCAATTCCACCTTCCTTTGCGCGAGCTTTGCCGCGATGGCGGGCAGAAACTCTTTGGCAATTGGCCGATCCACGAGCAACGTTTCGATCGCGTTGCAGACCGCCGGACGCTGCACCTTCGCGTTCAGCACGATGTCTGTCGCCATCGTCAAGTCCGCGTCCCGATCCACAAACGCGTGGCACACGCCTTTGTAATGTTTGATCACGGGCACTTTCGAACATTCCGCGACAGCCCGGATCAGCCCTTCGCCGCCGCGCGGCATGCACAAATCGACGTATTGTGTCAGCGACAGCAGTTCGCGAATCGCTTCGCGCTCGGTCGTCGCCACAACCTGGATGGCATGCTCGGGAAAACCGCTCAGGCGCTTGCTCGCCGCGCGCACCATCGTCTCCGCAATGATGCGGTTCGAGTGAATGGCTTCCTTGCCGCCGCGCAGAATCGTGGCGTTCCCCGATTTAAAGCAGAGGCTCGCCGCATCCGCCGTCACGTTGGGCCGCGATTCGTAAATAATGACTGCCACGCCGATTGGCGTTGATACCTTTTGCAGCCGCAAGCCATTTGGCCGCACGCGCTCGTCGAGCACCCGCCCCACCGGGTCGGGCAACGCCGCGACTTCCCGCAACCCCTTCGCCATCGCGCGAATGCGCTTCTCGTCCAGCTTCAACCGGTCGAGCATGGCCGAACTCAGGCCCGCCGCCGCTCCGGCCTCCATGTCCCGCCCGTTCGCATCCTGGATCGCCGGTATATTCCCCTCCAGCGCCTCGGCCATCGCCAAAAGGCAGTCGTTCCTTTCGGCGGTCGTGAGCCGAGCCAGATCCCGCGAGGCCCTTTTTGCCTGCTGGGCCAGCACGGTCATCTGTTCTCTCAAATCCATTGCGGCACCTTACGCCGAAACGCCCCGACCCTAAAGCTCAAAGTCGCTGCGTCGAGCCCACAGCGGGAGACCGTGAACAGTGATTGGTGACTGGTGATTGGTGATTGGTGATTAGGACAGCGTCCGGGCCGTTGAATCGATTTTTGTCCCATTTCGAAAACCGAACGATCTCGTCTGCGGCCTGCGTAAGTGGTTGCGGCGCAAGGGGCCAGTTCCGGACACGTCGCAGATCGTTCGGTTTTGTTCGATTTTTGTGTCAAATAGTCCATTGTTGTGTAGGTGCGCGTCCTGGCAGTCCGGTTGACGAAAAATGAGACTAGTCTCAAAAACGTCTGCGGATTTGAGCGTAAAATCGGTGAGTCGGGGCCAGTCTCAGTCTCAAAAGTCTCATTTTGTGTCTGATCAACCACGGATTTCACAGATGACTCGGATGAACAGACCCCCC